>NZ_JBIAHP010000001.1:169434-440653 GCF_042870715.1 Streptomyces sp. NPDC006463
GGCGCGCCGGCGCCCCCCGCCGCCGCGGCGGCCCCGTGGCGCCCCGCCCCCCCCCCCCCGCCCCCGCGCGCCCCCCCCCCCCCGCGCCCCCCCCCGGCCGCATGACTTCAGGAGGGTTTGGTCGGCGAGAACGCGGTGACGGTCACCTTGTTGTCGCACTCGGCGAAGACGCCGTCATCCATGGCGATCTGGTGTGAACCCGCGCCGGGTACACCGAGGACGATGGTCGGGAAGCTGGCGGGCGTGGCGCCGGATACGCAGTAGCCGTCCGCCTCACCTTGGACGTTGACGAACGTGAGCTTCGTCCAGGCTCGGGCCCCCGGGGCCAGGGTCACCGTGGAGGCCGAGCCGCTCTGGGTGACGGCGAGCGGGAGGTTCTTGCCGGGCGAGCCGTTCCCGGCTCCGGCGACCGTCGGGAATCCGTGGAGCGTGCAGGGGCCCGTCGAGGTGTTGGTGACGGACACGATGGCAGCTCCCGTACCCGTACCCGGCGGCCGGACGTCGGCCTGGTGGGCTTCCGACGCCTTGATCTGGTCGGTCTTGCACGCCTTGGTCCCACCGCCCGTACCGCCCGTACCGCCCGAGCCGCCCGTGCCGCCCGTGCTGCCCGTGCTGCCCGTACCACTCGTACCGCCCGTGCCGCCTCCTGTGGAGGACGAGCCTCCCGTCGGCGTCGGCTTCGCCGGCTCCGAGCCCGCGGGCGACGTCGACGGCTTGGCGACAGCACCGTCGTCGCCGGTGGGCGTGCAGCCCGCCGTCAAGGCTGTGACGGCCACCGCCGTCACCAGCGCTGCCGCGATCCGGCAGACACCTGCTGTGTACTGCATTGGGCGCTCCCCGAGGTTCACGACCGGTCCCACACCGGCACTCGCGCATGGACACGGCACTGCACCCCTCCCGGGTTCCCAGGCTGCGGCGCTGTGGCGGTTCCGTGACGCGACCATGACGTACGGCGCCGGTTCACCGGTGCCCAGCTCCTCAGACGACCGGTTCGCCGATGCCCAGCAGGTTGCCCTCGCTGTCACGGAACCAGACGGCGCGTTCCCCCCGGGCGCCCTTGCTCGGGTAGTTCCCTTCGATATCGGCGATGCCGCCCCTCGTCCGGAACCCGGGTACGTCCACCTCCTCGAACACCACCCCGCGCCGTTCGAGCTCCGACACGACCGCCTCGATGTCGTCGACCTCCCACCCCATCTGGGTGAAGGTGCCGGGCGAGGCTCCGGTCGACTTGAACACCGCGAATTCCGCGCTTCCGCACCGGTACAGCAGTCCACCGGGCCGTTCGTCGACGGGCTCCAGGCCGAGCTTCTCGGAGTAGAAACGCCGCGCGCGGTCCAGGTCCTCGGCGGGAAGCCTGGTCGCCGCGCGTGCCCGGGCCAGTGTGTTCCTGTCGTCTGCGTTCATGTCTCCACTGTGCCGTGAGCGGCGGCCGGAGCGGTCCTGAAGCACCGCGAAACACCGCGCCGCGCGGAGCGGCTGGAGGCAGTGGGCTCCCGGGCATTCGCCCGCTCGCCGCAATCGCTCGCCCGTTCGCCGCCGCCCCATGCTCACCCGGGAGGCGTCAGCGTGCTCCGGCGGGTGGCGGAGCGCAGCGCGAAGGCCATCACCACTTCGAACACGCCGAGCAGGACGAGCCACAGTCCCAGCAGCCGCGTCAGGGCGACCGCCGAGTCCACCGGGAAGCAGAGTACGACGATGCCGGCGACGGTGCCGAGGACGCCCAGGCCGAAGAGCAGGCCGCGATGCGCGAGCGTACGGTCGGCGATCGCGACGTACGCCGTGAGCACCCCCGTCAGCAACCAGAACACGCCGACGATCAGGGACAGCGCGCCGATCGTCTGCATCGGATGCCGCAGTACCAGGACGCCCGCCAGGAACGCCAGCATCGCGATCAGGACGCCCGCCAGTCTGCTGCCGCCCCCGTCGCTGCTGTGCGAGAAGGCCGTGACGAAGCGGAAGACACCCGCCACCAGGAGCTGCAGACCGATGATCACGGCCAGGATGTGCAGCGTCTCGTCGGGCCAGACGAGCACCAGGATGCCTGGGACCAGGGTCGCGAGGGCGAAGCCGAGCGCCCAGTGCCAGGAGCTGCCGACCTGCTTGAGCGCGTCCTCCGGGTCGTTCTGCGTGTGCTGCGGTGCCGCGTCGGGGGGTACGGTCATCACGCCTCCCAGGCCAGCCGCACGGCCCGTAGGGGCACCTCGGAGCCGCCGGAATACCTTGTGTACCTTTCCGGGTCATTTTAGGTCGTTGTGGTACGACTCGCCGCTCCGACGGGTGAGCCCATGCGCCGAGGCCGGGCGGGGCGGGGCGGACGCCACCGCCCGGCCGGCCGGCGTCAGGAGCTCGTGAGGATGACGAGTTGCTGGGTCGCGCGGGTCATGGCGACGTAGCGGTCGACCGCTCCCCCGATGCCCTCGCCGAACGCCTCCGGGTCGATGAGGACGACCAGGTCGAACTCGAGGCCCTTCGACAGCGCCGGGGTCAGCGACCGGACCCGGGACGTGGCCCGGAAGGTGCCACCGCCGATGTCACCGGTGCCGATGTCACCGGTGCCGATGTCACCGGTGCCGATGACGCAGGCGATCCCGTCGGCATGTGCGGCGAGCCAGGCGTCGAGGACCGAGTCCAGTTCCGAGACGGATCCGTGGACGACGGGGACGCCGCTGCTGCGGATGGAGGTCGGCACATTGGCGTCCGGGAGCACAGCCCGGATGACCGGCTCGGCTTCCGCCATGACCTCTTCCGGAGTCCGGTAGTTGACGCTCAGGGAGGCCATGTCGATCCGGTCGAGCCCGACCCGTTCGAGCCGTTCCTGCCACGACTCCGCGAACCCGTGCCTGGTCTGCGCCCGGTCCCCGACGATGGTGAAGCTCCGGGACGGGCAGCGGAGCAGCAGCATCTGCCACTCCGCGTCCGTCAGTTCCTGAGCCTCGTCCACGACGATGTGCGCGAACGGGCCGGCGAGCAGGTCCCGGTCGGCGCCGGGCAGTGCGGTCTCGTCGATCAGGCTGTCCTGCAGGTCCTTCCCCCGCAGCATCGTCACGGCGCCTTCACCGTCGGCATCGGCCGCGAGCACGCTGTCGATGACGCCGGCCATGCGCTCGCGTTCGGCCGCGACGGAGGCGTCCCGGCGACGCTTGCGCGCTGACGCCTGCGAATCACCGAGCCGCTGCCGGGCCGCGTCCAGGAGCGGCAGGTCGGACACCGTCCAGGCCTGGGCGTCCTCGCGCTGCAGCTTGCGGACCTCTTCGCGGCTGAGCCAGGGAGCGCACTTGCGCAGGTAGGCGGGTACGGTCCAGAGGTCTGCGACGAGGTCAGTCGCTTCGAGCATCGGCCATGCGCGGTCGAGGGTCGTGACCAGCTCCCGGTTCTGCCTCAGCGACCTGTGGAAGAGCTCGGGCGAGACCTCGTCGCCGTCGTGCTTGTCCAGCAGGATCGTGACCAGTTCCTCCCAGATCTGCTCGCGCGCCTCATTGTGCGGAGTACCGGGTTCCGGCGCTTCGAACGCCGCCGCCCAGTCGTCGGCGCTCAGCCAGATGTCGGACCAGTGGGTCGAGACCGTCATCCCCTTCGTGGGCGGCTCTTCGTAGATGCCGACGGCCGGCTCGATCGCCTTCACCATGTCCGCGGACGACTTCAGCGAGGCCACGTCCGGGTCGCTCTCGATCGCCGCTCCGGCTCCCTCGTCGACGAGGTCGCGCAGGATGCAGGTCTGCACACCCTCCTCCCCGAGGCTGGGGAGCACGTCGGCGACGTAGTCCAGGTAGGGCCGGTGCGGACCGACGAAGAGCACGCCGCCACGACGGTGACCGAGGCGAGGATCGGAGTAGAGGAGGTGGGCGGTGCGGTGCAGAGCGACGACGGTCTTGCCCGTACCCGGACCGCCGTCGACGACGAGGGCGCCGCGGGATCCCGCCCGGATGATGGCGTCCTGATCGGCCTGGATGGTGCCGAGCACGTCCCGCATCCGGGACGACCGGTTGCTGCCCAGACTGGCGATGAAGGCGGACTGGTCGTCGAGCGCGGCGTGCCCTTCGAGCCCGTCCGCGGTGAACACCTCGTCCCAGTAGTCGCCGATCCGGCCGCGGGTCCAGCGGTACCTGCGGCGGCTCGCCAGACCCATCGGGTTGGCGTGGGTCGCCGCGAAGAACGGCTCGGCCGCGGGCGAACGCCAGTCGAGCAGCAGCCGACGACCCGCGCTGTCGGTGAGGCCGAGCCGTCCGATGTACACGGGCTCGGAGCCGTCCGTGCTGACGATGTGTCCGAGGCACAGGTCCAGACCGAAGCGGCGCAAGGCACGCAGGCGACCGGTCAGCCGGTGGATCTCCAAGTCCCGGTCCATCGCTTCCCGCCCGATGCCGCCGGGCGCCAGTCGCGCGGCATCGAGGCGGTCGGACACTTCGGCGATCGACTGCTCGAGACACTCCGCGATGGCCGCGAAGTGCTGCTCGTCGCCGTCGATCAGCGTCGGGGCGGCCTTGGGTGAGAGGTGGTCGGGAAGGTCGAACGCGCTGGTGGTCAGGTGGCTCATGCCATCAGCCCCGATCCGGGGACGCGCCCGCGAAGTCAGGCAGCGCGCGTACCCGCGCCGCGGCGCCTGGTGCCGGCAACCGCGACGCGAGTCCCACCACCGGCTCGCCGTCACCGCACACTTCATGAACCGACAACAACAAATGCACTTCGTGAATCCCCCGTTTTCGCAGGTCCTGGGCTCGGTCCGCGATTCTGCCCCACGACCGGGGCCTTGCCGCAAGCCCCCCGGTGCGTTATAAGTTGAGAGTGGAAAGGAGTGGTTACTCCTCCTTCCCTTCCTCTCCTCTTCACCCGCGATCGCGACCAACTCATCGGCGTCGTACGGACGTCCGGATCGGTCTTCTTCGCGCACGAGTCGATGCCGAGACGCCCACGCCCGCCGGCGTCTGCTCACAACGGCGACTGACGCACCGTGGCGCTGCCCAGCGCGGTGGACCACCGGTTCGAGCAGGCCGGAGACCGCGGCGTCGAGCAGCGCATCCTTGCCGCCGAAGGCGCGTACCACGGTCGCCGCGCCCAGGCCTTCTCTGCCGTCGACGCCGACGACCTGCCGTTGCTGCGCGCCCTCGCCGCAGCAGAACGTCTCATGCGCCCCAAGCACGCCCTCCCGCTCCCGCAGTTCACCCCGTCCTCTGACACCCGCGCACGCGCACGCGATGCAAATTCGATTCACATCAGCGCGCTTCTGGTGCAGACTCGGTGCACATCCGGCCGACAGAAGGGCAAGACCATGGATCAGCTCCCCTCCCACCCCGACAGCGAGCGGTACTCCGTGACCCTGTGCCCTCCCGCCGTCACCGTGGTCGCCGAGCTGACCTCCGCGACGGGAGTCAGCAAATCCGACGTGATCAATCGGGCCGTACTCCTGCTCGGCTTCATCGAGCAGGAACGCGCCAAGGGCCACGACCTGATGATCCGCGACACCGCCGGATCCCTGGAGCGCATCCACATCATCTGAGCCGGGACCCGATCGGCGAGCCGCTTCCCGACACCTGGGCGAGGCCTGTCCCGGAGCCCGGCAGCCGTCGGGTGCCGGGCTCGGGTCAGCGGCCTGGGGCGCTAGCGCCAGGTCTGGTACGGGCTCCTGGCGCCGTGGGTGCCGCAGGGGAAGGTGCGGAGGTGGTGTTCGAAGCTGTCGTCCAGGCACAGTCCGGTTGCCTGGTTCTCCAACTCGACGGCTCCGCCCGGGTAGCGGTGGACGATCCAGCTCCCGTCCCCGCCCGCCAGTTCGAGACGCAGACCGAATCGCCGGATCCGGGGCAGTGAGGTCAGCCGCTCGGATCGTTAGCCCTGAGCAGGTACCCGCGCCTTCATCAGGTCAACGAAGTGATCCGGGTCGCGCGACGAAGCGGGCGAGCTCCTCGGCGGCGCCGCGGGGCAGACTGGCGATTGCTGCGTCCGGCAAGGTCGTGATCACGGTGCACAACTGCGCGACGAGGTCCGGCAGCGGGGACCAGGCAGTAGCGGGGGCGTCGACGGCGGAAAGCGGCAGGTCGCCCTCGTAGAAGTAGGCACTGATCGACGGCTCCTCAAGATCCGGTCCGGTGACTCGACGAACCGCTCGCGCTGAAGATCGAACGCGCGTTACCTGCCTCTGAGTGCGTACGCGGCGGGCCCGGTTCACCGGCGCTCGGGAGGCCGGGGTCACGGGGTGGCGGGGTCCAGGAGGTGGGGCCCGTTGTTGCGGACACTGTTGACCGCGGTCGAGACCGGGGTCACCGCGAGACGGCCGCCGGCCGGGGTGTGGAGGAGGGCACGGAGATCCGCCGTGTCCTGGTGGGCGGGATCGAGCCAGGTGTCGTAGTCCCCCGGGTCGAGGGCCAGCGGCATGCGGGGGTGGACGCGGCCGGCCAGATCGGTGGCCTCGGTGGTGATGATCGTGGCCGTGGTCAGCCAGGCGGACGGATCGTCGTCGTCCTTGACGCCCGGGTCGCGCCAGAACTCGTACAGCCCTGCCATGGCCATCACCCCCGCGTCCTCGGGGCGGATGAAGTACGGCTGCTTGTAGGCCTTGACCGAGCCGGTGGCGGGCACCGCGACCCACTCGTAGAAGCCGTCCGCGGGCAGCAGACAGCGCCGTCGGGTGAACGCGCGCCGGTACGCCGGCTTCTCGTGCACGGTCTCCACCCTCGCGTTGATCATCCGCGAGCCGACCGCCGGGTCCTTCGCCCAGGACGGCACCAGGCCCCAGCGCACCGGCCGCAGCCGCCGCGCCACCTCTCCGGTACCGCGGTCGGCGCGCTCCAGAACCGCCCACACGTCATCGGTCGGGGCCACGTTCCACGACGGCCCGAGTTCCCCGGCGCCCGGATCCCGCTCGGCGTCGAAGAGGCCCGCGAGGTCCTCCGGGGCCCGGGAAGAGGCATAGCGACCGCACATACCCCCACCCTGCCACCCCACCGGAGGGAACGGGCCGAACCACACCCGGCCGGGAGCGTCTCCGCTTCGCCGCCTGCCCTCAGCGGCAGCTGGTGAACTCGACTCGCCCTCGGCGATTCCGGTCACCGGCTCGAAGTCGTCGGAGGTGGTCAGCGTGAAGTCCACGCCGTTGGGGTACTTGTCGGTCACGGTGAGTACCGTGAGTACCCCCTAGCCCAGCTCATCTCGGCGCTCGGCCGCCGCGGTGACGCGCCTCGGGGGCCACTGCGCCGCCGAACGCCCTGCCGCCCGTTCCTCCGTGACAGCGGCCTACCCCGCTGCCGTGCCAGTCCCACCTCTGCCCCCTCACACCCGAGGAGCCCTCGTGGCCGTCCTCACCACGATCGTCGTGGTCCTCGGCGCCTGGTGCGCCGTCAGCGTCATCACCGCCGCGCTGTACTCCGCCGTACGCGCCTGCCACGTCCGCCGTCAGCGGGCGATGGCGTCCGTGCTGGACCGCACGGCCGGCCGGTGCGCGTCGGCCGCGGAGCCCGCCGACCTCGATATCTCGGCCCAGTCGCTGGCGGGGTCGGACACAAGACCCGGCTGACGGAACGGAAAGCCGCTGAGCGGTCCGGGGCTTCGTCCAGCCGCGGAACGCACCATCGCCCGCTGCTCTCGCCCCTGCCCGGCGGCCCCGCGCTCAAGGGGGCCTCCCCCTCGGCCTGCTACGGGGATGCGGTCGGCGAACCGTCCCGACCATCACCGCTGCGGTGTACACGGGAGCCGCCGACGGGAAGGTCCCAGAGGTCCTCGGCGGGGCGGCCCGCCGCCGCCCACGCGGCTCGCACCCGGTGCAAGGGCTCCAGCGGCGGCTCGGCCGAGAGCAGGAACGTCGCCCAGTGCATCGGCGACATGATCCGCGCACCGAGATCGGCGCAGGCCCGGACGGCTTCCTCCGGAGACGTGTGGACGGGCGACAGCATCCAGCGCGGCTCGTACGCGCCGATCGGCAGGAGCGCGACGTCGATCCCGGGGTAGCGGGCGCCTATCTCCCCGAACCAGTGGCCGTATCCGGTGTCCCCCGCGAAGTAGAGGCGCCCGCCGTCGGGCGCGGTCAGGACCCAGCCGCCCCACAGGCTCCGACAGGTGTCCGTCAGGCCGCGCCGGCTCCAGTGGTGGGAGGGCACGAAGTCGAAGCGGACCGGCCCCGCTTCGCCGATCAGTTCCGCCGCTTCCCACCAGTCGAGTTCGGTGACCCGTTCGAAGCCCCGGCCACGCACCCAGCGGGCGAGACCGGCCGGCACGAACACCGGGGTGTCGCGTGGCAGTCGGTCCAGGGTGGCAGCGTCGAGGTGGTCGTAGTGGTTGTGGCTGATGACCACGGCGTCGACCGGCGGAAGGTCTTCCCAGGCAACACCGACGGGCGTCACCCGGTCCGGTGTTCCCACGATCCGCCGCGACCAGACCGGGTCCGTGAGGACGGTGAGGCCTCCGATCCGCAGGACGTAACTCGCGTGTCCCACCCAGGTCAGGGCCAGGTCCGCGGGCCCTGCCTCGGGCAGCGGGCCGGGCTGGAAGGGCAGGTCGGGGATCTGGGCCCGGCCTTCGGCTGACGGACGCAGGCGTTCGCCCCGCAGGGCGAGGCGGACGAAGTCGGCGATCCCCGGCAAGGGGGATGTCAGCCGGTCCGTGAAGCTGCCGGGCCAACTCCGGAGTTCACCGAGGGGCCGGGGCTCGGACAGCGGAGGGCGCGCTCTAGTGGTCACGGCTGCTCCGTAAGTCGTCGGCGGTCCAGGTGAGCTGGGATCACGCTCGGGTACTCACACCGCCCGATGTGAACGCCAGCCCGATGCGAACGCCGGCAACATAGCAGCACCGTCGAAGTCGGCCCCATGGACGTGGGGGAACTTCCCACACGGCACCCGCCGTGAACCGTCCCTGCCGTTCACAGGCTCACCGTCGAGATCAGGACGGCTGCGGTCGCCGCAGTCCCCGGAGGAGCAGTTCGACCAATCGACGGGGGTCATATCGGGGATCGCCGTCACGCCCGATGCAGAGGTTGCCGATGCCGCGCATCAGTTCGTAGGCGTGCGTACCGGGCCTGATCTCGCCGGCGCCCTCCGCGGCTTCGAGCAACTGCGCGCAGACGGGCACCAGGCGGTCGAGGAAGTACGTGTGCAGCGCGTCGAAGCCGCTGCTGTCCGATTGCATGGCGTTGGCGAGGCCGTGCTTCGTGACCAGGAAGTCGACGAAGAGGTCGACCCACTGACGGAGTGCCTCGAACGGAGAGTCGGCGCCGGCCAGCAGGGCCGGGCCCGCCTCGGCGCAGGCGTCGACCTGGTGACGGTAGACGGCGACGACGAGATCAGCCCGATTCGGGAAGTGGCGGTAGATCGTCCCCATCCCGACCCCGGCCCTGGCCGCGATCTCACGGATCGGTGCGTCGACGCCCGAGGTCACGAACACCGCGGCGGCGGCGTCGAGCAGCGTCTGCTGGTTGCGCAGCGCGTCGGCCCGCTTGCTTCGGGCCGGCACCTCCCCGGAGGGGCTCGTACTGGGCACCACGTTCTCCTTCCGTCGACCGTTGACAAAACGGAACAGCGCTCCGTATATTAAACGGAACAACGCTCCGCTTTCAGTGTAGCTGAAGCGGGCCTCCCCCAACCGCCTCACCCGTTGCCGGCCACATGAGACCGACGGCGGAGGCCATGAAAGGGACATACGAATCATGAGCGGATCCACTCACGCGGCCGACGCCGTCAGCTCGCCCACTCCCGTCCTCTCGGTCGCTCCGGTCGTCCTGCCGGCTCCCGGCCGAGCCGTGGACCTGCAGGTACGGGTCTCCGCACCGGTGACCGGGAGCGAGCTGCCGATCATCCTCCTCTCGCACGGTCAGGGCTACTCGAACCACCTCTCCTCACTGAACGGCTACGCACCACTCGTCAACTTCTGGGCCGCGCACGGCTTCGTCGTCATCCAGCCCACCCATCTGAGCTCGACGACGCTGAGCCTGGATCCCGATGCCTCCGAAGCACCGATGTACTGGCGATCGAGGGCCGAGGACATGAAGCGCATCCTCGACCGGCTCGACTTGATCGAGGCCGCCGTCCCGCAGCTCCTCGGGCGCCTGGACCGAAGCAAGGTCGCAGTAGCCGGGCATTCGATGGGCGGGCACACCGCGAGCCTGCTGCTGGGCGCCCGGCTCACCGATCCGCACGACGGAACGGAAGTGGACCTGGCCGAGCCCCGGATCAAGGCGGGTGTGCTGCTTGCCGCACCGGGCAGAGGCGACGCCCTCACCGAGTTCGTGGCCGAGAACTACCCGTTCCTCTCGACCACGGACTTCTCCCGGATGACGACGCCCACGCTCGTGGTGGCCGGCGACAAGGACGCCTCCGCCCACCTGACGGTTTCGGGCCCGGACTGGCACACCGATCCGTATTTCCTCTCACCGGGCCGCAAGGCCCTGCTCACCCTGTTCGACGCGGAGCACGGGCTGGGCGGGGTCTCCGGATACGACGTCGCCGAGACCACGGACGAGAACCCGGAGCGGGTGTCCGCGGTCCAGCGGCTCACCTGGGCCTACCTCCGCAGCGAGCTCTACCCCGAAGACCCCGCTTGGCAGGTGGCGCGTGACGCCCTCACGGCCGGCCCCGACCCGCTGGGACGGGTCGAATCGACCGGTCCGGTCAGCGGGCTCCCGGGGCAAATCCCGGGCACGTAGCCGGGGTCGGGAAACGCTTGGGGGTCCGCCACTCGGTCGGACCCCTATCCCGAGCGCTGCCGGCGACCGACAGCGATGTGCCGGCAGGACTGGGAGCTCCGGCGTTATCCGGCGCTGCCCCGCCAGATGTTGTCGAAGGCCGCCTCTTCGATGGCTCGGCGTTGCCGTACGGACTCCAGTTCCAGCAACGCGTCGTTGACCGCGGCCAGTACCGTCGCGACGGCGTCGTCGGTCACCTCCGGAGCGTCGCCGGTCCGCTCACCGCGGATCCCGGCGGCCTCCGCGAGGGCGGCGAGGACGGGTTCGTCCGATGCCCAGCGGTCGGCGGCCCGGCGGCGGGCGGGCGAATCGGCCAGCACCGGCTGACCGGCCCCGAAGGCAATCCCGCGGCGGCGTTGCCGGATGAGCTCTCCGTCTGCCTCGAGCGCGGCCTGGTAGGTCGCGGACAGCCCGCGGCCCCTGCGCCACAGCCAGTCCTCGACCGACTCGTAGGGCGCCTCCCGGACGAGCGACGCGGCGGCCTCGTCCAGCAGGCGATCCGCCGCAACCTGCTGGTGGCCTGGCACGATGTGATCGCCGTCCAGTCCGACGGCTCGGGCGGCGAGGAGGTCGATGATCTCGGCGCCCGCGAGCGCGAGCGACAGGGTGCCCTGTTCGGCAGGGCGACCGGCCTCCGTGTCCATGGCGACGATCAGCAAGTCCCTCGGTGTCGTCATGAAGGGCTCCACGTCCCGTGCATCCGCAGCACATCCGTCCCTGAGCGACTGGTCCGGCGATCGCCGCCGCACGGATGCGCGAGGTCGGCCGCCGGGCTCTCCCGCGCCCGAGCATACGGAGCGAGGGCGGCGGCCGCATCCGCTTCGGCGGACACGGCCCGGTCGGACCGACCGCACCGGCATCGCCGCGCCCCGGCGCATCCGCTCCCTTCGGTACGGTCGACATACACGGAAACGGACACGCCCCTCGTTGATCCCCACAAGCCGGGGGAGCTGGTGGAATGCCTTCCTCGGCCCGGCTGCCCGGGGCGCACGAGCGATGGAGGCCACATGGCGGAGCGGGACGGCTCGGCAGCACGCCTGCACGCCATGGAAGAGGCCCTCGAACGCATCGGAACGTCCCGGGACGAGCGGGAGACCTGCCGCGAGCTGGCCGGGTTCCTCGTCCGTACGCTGTGCGACGCCGCGGCCGTGGACGTGATCGGCCGGGGCGGCAGGAGTGAGCGCGCGGCCACCGCGGGCGCGACGGCCCTGTTGGAAGGCCCCGCCGCCGACAGCGCACCCGCGGTACGGGCGCTGGACCGGGACCGGCCGTCGCAGGTGTGGACCGGGAACTCCGCACAGGGGTCCGTCCACTTCGTATCGTTCCCCCTGGTCGGCCGGGACGAGATCTACGGACGGCTCATCGCGGCCCGGCCCCGCACCGGCTTCGACGACCACGAGACGGCGACGATGCACTTCGCCGCCCGGCTCGCCGCCCTGCACATCGGCCTCGCACGGCGCCTGGCGGCCGCGGAGAAGACCGCGCTGGACCTGCAACGGACGCTCGTCGCCGAACCGGGCCGGCCCCACCCGAACCTGGAGATCGCCAGCCGCTACCTGCCGGCCGGATCCCGCGCCCTCGTCGGCGGCGACTGGTTCGAGACCGTACGCCTGCACTTCGGCCGCACCCTGCTGGTAGTCGGGGACGTCATGGGGCACGGCCTGGACGCCGCCGTCGACATGAACGCCTACCGTTCCGTCCTGCGCGAGGTCGCCGCCACCGATCTCGCCCCGCACCGGGTGCTGCGGCAGCTCGACGCCCTGTCCGCGGCGGACGAGACCCGTCGGCCCGCGACCTGCCTGCTCGTGCGGATCGATCCGGCCCGCGGCATGGCCGTGTACGCCAGCGCGGGACACCTCCCGCCCGCCGTGTTCACGCGCGACGGCCCGGGCGAGCTCCTGGAGGTACCCGTCGGCCCACCGCTGGGCACGGGTGTCGGAGGGTACGAGGCACTCGCCCGGCCCATCACGGCGGAGCAGACGCTGCTGCTGTACACGGACGGCCTGGTGGAACGCCGGGGCGAGGACATCGACACCTCACTCGCCCGGCTCGCCGCGCTCCGCCCGGCCACCACCGGTCCCCTCACGGATGTGGTGGACGCGGTCTGCGGCGCACTCGACGCCGCCCACGCCGAGGACGACGTCGCCATCCTCGCCGCGCGGTTGCGCCTGCGGGCGCCGAACCACGACGCCGACGCCGGAAACGGCACCGGCACCGGCACCCGCACCGCCTCTGCCGCGTACTGATGCGGGCAGCGCGGCCGAGCGGGCGAGTTCGCGGCGGGCACGCAGGAAGGGCCCGGGCCGGTCGACGGCCAGCACCGCGGTCGTACGGCCCTCACGCTCGTACACGCACAGGAAGCCCCCTTCGTCCGTGGAGCCCTCGACGACGCGGACCGTGTCACCCGCGCACCGTCGCCCCGCGAACTGGATGCGTGCGCCGTACTGGTCCGACCAGAAGTAGGGCAGCGGGCGGGCGCTGTCCACCGTCCGGCCCGCCAGCAGGTTGCGCACCGCGACGGCGGGTTGCTCGGTCGCGCTGGTCCAGTGCTCGGAGCGCAGCCCTCCCACGCGGGCGACGTCGCCGACCGCGACGACCTGCGGCAGCGCGGTGACGCAGCCGTCGTCGCAGAGCACACCGTCGCCGAGCGGGAGGGTCGAGCCCGCGAGCCAGCCAGTGTTGGGTACGGCTCCGATGCCCACGACGACCAGGTCGGCGGGGACCCTGCGCCCGTCGGTCAGCTCCACGGCGGTGACGGCCCCCTGCCCCAGCAGCCGGGAGACGCCGACGCCGGTGATCAGCTCCGCTCCGCCGCGCCGGTGCAGCGCGGCGCACACGGCGGCCATCTCCGGGCCGAGTTGCGGGACGAGCGGCAGCGGTGCCGCCTCCACGACGGTGACCTCGTGACCGAGCGAGACGCAGGTGGACGCGGTCTCGGCGCCGATGAATCCGCCGCCGATCACGACGACCCTCCGGGTTCCGCCGCTCAGGTCGTCCCGCAGCGCCGTTGCGTCGTCGAGCGTACGGAGCGATCGGACGCCCGCGAGTCCCGAGGTGCCCGGCAGGCACCGGGCACGGGCCCCCGTGGCGATGACGAGTCCGTCGGTGAGCAGGGTCCTGCCGTTGTCGAGGAGCAGGGTGCGGCCGCCCGTGTCGAGCCCCCGGGCGCGCGTGGCGAGCAGCCACTGCGCCGCGAGTCCTGTCTCCTCCTCCGCGTCGCAGAGGGCGAGTTGGTCCTCGTCCGCCCTGCCGGCGAGGAAGTCCTTGGACAGGGGCGGGCGGTCGTAGGGGCGGTAACGTTCCTCGCCCACGATCACCAGCCGTCCGTCGAAGCCCTGGGCACGCAGCTCGCGGGCGGCGTACAGGCCGGCGAGCGAGGCGCCGACGACGGTGACGGTTCTCATGCGGCGGTGTCCTCCTGAGCGGCCGGGCGGACGTGGATGACGCCGTCGGCGACGACGACCTCGTGGGTGCGGACGGGGCGACGGGCGGGCAGGCGGGTCGGCTGCCCGGTGCGGACGTCGAACGAGGCGGCGTGGAGCGGGCATTCGACGAGACAGCCTTCGAGCCACCCCTCGGAGAGTGAGGCGTCCTGATGGCTGCAGGTGTCGTCGATGGCGTACAGCTCTCCGTCGGCGTTGAACACCGCGATGGGCGGTGTGGTGTCGATACGGACGGATTCGCCGGCAGGAAGGTCTTCAAGGCGGCAGACGGGAATCACGGGCCCCCCTCGGTCCAGGACTCTTCGCAGGACTCTTCGCTAGCATGAGGTTGCGTATGGCGCATGATGGAGCGTGATGCGCAACAGAATCCGGTCGGGGTGCCCACCGCGTCAAGGGCTTCCCGAGGATGCGTGCCCAACTGTGTACCCAATGGACCGCACGATGGCGAGAGTTGAGCTATGACCGGCGACCAGGCAGTGGCTGAACAGAACGAGGAAGCGCAGGACCGGGCGCCCAAGACTGGGGCGGGGGCGATCCAGTCCGTGGACCGCGCCGTGAGCGTGCTGGAGATCCTCGCCCGGCGCGGCGAGGCCGGCGTCACCGACATCGCCGACGAGCTGGAGGTGCACAAGTCCACGGCGTTCCGGCTGCTCTGCGTGCTGGAGAACCGGGGCCTGGTCTCGCAGGCCCAGGACCGCGGCAAGTACTTCCTCGGGGCGGGCATCCTGCGCCTGGCGGGGGCCGCGGCGGTACGCCTGGACATCTCCCAGGAGGGCGCCCCGGTGTGCCGGGAACTCGCCGACGAGCTGGGCGAGACGGTGAACATCGCGGTCCTGGACGACGATGCCGCCGTCAACATCATGCAGGCGCGCGGCCCCGCCTCGGTCACCGCGCAGAACTGGCTGGGCCGTCGTACTCCCCTGCACGCCACCTCCAGCGGGAAGGTGCTCCTGGCCCATCTGCCGGCGACGCTGCGCGAAGGACTCATCGCCCGGGCACTGCCGCGGTTCACGGAGCACACGGTGACCAGCGCCGGCATGCTGCGGGCCGAGCTGGACGCGGCGTACGCGCAGGGCTTCGCGATCGTCGCGGAGGAACTGGAACTCGGCCTGAACGCGGTCGCCGCGCCGGTGCGCGCGCACGACGGCAGGGTGCTCGGCGCACTCAGCGTCTCGGGCCCCGCCTACCGCCTCGGACGGGACCGGCTGCCGGAGCTCGCCGCGCGGACGGTCGTCGCGGCCGACGAGCTGTCACGACGGATGGGTTACGGCTTCTGATCCCTTTCGTTTCTGAGCCATTCCGCCGAGCTGTGCCCGCGCGACGCGGGGCCGGGAAGACCCGGCCCCGCGTCGTCGTATGCGGGGATGACGCGCGTGGAGCTCGTGCCGAGAGCGTTTCCGCGGGCCCGCGCGGATTTGCCAGTCGTTAACACCCGCCCCTTGACGGCGGGTTGCAGCCGTTCCCACTATGTTCCCCATCGCGCAACACATCGTGCACTCCGCAACAGCTGAGGAGCCCATCGTGCCGCATGAGGTCCGTGCCGTCGTTGCCGTGAAGAAGGGGGCACCCGTCGAGGTGCAGACGATCCTCGTCCCCGGTCCCGGCCCCGGCGAGGTTCTCGTCTCCGTCCAGGCCTGCGGTGTCTGCCACACAGATCTGCACTACCGGGAAGGCGCCATCAACGACGACTTCCCCTTCCTGCTCGGCCACGAGGCCGCGGGCACCGTCGAAGCGATCGGGGAGGGCGTCACCGATCTGGCGCCGGGCGACTACGTGGTCCTCGCCTGGCGCGCCCCCTGCGGTAACTGCCGTTCCTGTCGCCGCGGCCGCCCCTGGTACTGCTTCGCCTCCCGCAACGCCACACAGCCGATGACGCTGCTGGACGGCACGCCCCTCTCCTCCGCCCTCGGTATTGGCGCCTTCGCCGAGAAGACCCTGGTCGCCGCCGGGCAGGCGGTGAAGGTCGACCCGGCCGCCCCGCCCGAGGCCGCCGGGCTCATCGGCTGTGGAGTGATGGCCGGATACGGGGCCGCGGTGAACACCGGGAACGTCGGCCGGGGCGACACCGTCGCGGTGATCGGCTGCGGCGGCGTCGGGAACGCAGCGGTCGCGGGAGCCTCGCTGGCCGGGGCCCGGCGCGTCATCGCCGTCGACATCGACGACCGCAAGCTCGACGCCGCGACCCGCTTCGGCGCGACGCACACGATCAACTCCCTCGGCACGGACGCCGTGGAGGCCGTACGCGAACTCACCGGCGGGTTCGGAGTGGACGTCGCCATCGACGCGGTGGGCCGGCCCGAGACGTACCGCCAGGCCTTCTACATGCGCGACCACGCGGGCGTTCTCGTGCAGGTCGGGGTGCCCGACCCGGACATGCGGATCGATCTGCCGCTCATCGACCTGTTCTCGCGCGGAGGCGCGCTGCGGTCCTCCTGGTACGGGGACTGTCTGCCCAGCCGTGACTTCCCCGTCCTCATCGACCAGTACCTGTCGGGCCGGCTCGACCTGAACGCCTTCGTCTCCGAGACGATCGCGCTCGACGAGGTGGAGAGGGCGTTCGCCAAGATGCACAGGGGCGAGGTCCTGCGTTCGGTGGTGGTGCTGTGACGGACCGGCAGACCGGCCGCCTGCGCGCCGAACGGGTCGTCACCTCGGGCACGTTCACCCTCGACGGCGAGACCTTCGACGTCGACAACAACGTCTGGCTCATCGGCGACGACGAGGAGGTCCTCGTAGTCGACGCGGCCCATGACGCCCGTGCGATCCTGGCGGCCGTCGCCGGACGCCGGGTCACCGCCGTCGTGTGCACCCACGGCCACGACGACCACATCGGCGCGGCCCCCGCGCTGGCCGAGGCGACCGGAGCTCCGGTCCTGCTCCACCCGGCCGACCGCGAACTGTGGGAACACGTCCACGCGTCGCGTGCTCCGGACGGTGAACTCTCCGACGGACAGCGGCTGCTCGTCGCCGCGACCGAGGTGCGCGTTCTGCACACCCCCGGCCACACGTGGGGCAGCTGCAGTCTCCACGCGCCCTTCCTCGACGCCGTGTTCACGGGCGACACCCTCTTCCACGGCGGTCCGGGCGCGACCGGCCGCTCGTACTCCGACCGGCCGACGATCCTGGCGTCCGTACGGCGCCGCCTGCTCACGCTCCCCGGCGCGACCGTCGTCCACACCGGGCACGGCGAGGACACCACCGTCGCCGCCGAGCGCACCACCCTGCCGGCCGTCCGCTAGGTCGTCCGTCCCCACCCGACTCAAGGAGGGGCATGTCCCAAGCGCCCGCACCCAGTCCCCGTGTCGTGGTCATCGGCGCCGGGATCGTCGGCTGCTCGCTCGCCGACGAACTGACCGCCCGCGGCTGGAGCGACGTCACGGTCCTCGAACAAGGCCCGCTCCCCGCCCCCGGGGGTTCCACCTCACACGCCCCTGGTCTCGTCTTCCGGACCAACCCTTCGAAGACGCTGAGTGCGTTCGCCGGGTACACCATCGAGAAGTTCGGCGCACTCGAAGTCGACGGCCTGCCCTGCTTCAACCCGGTGGGCGGTCTGGAACTGGCCACCACCGAGGAGCGTCTGGCCGACCTCCACCGCAGGGCCGGTTACGCCGTGTCCTGGGGCATCCGCGGCGAGCTGGTCTCCGCCGAGCGGTGCAAGGAGCTGTGGCCGCTGCTGGACACGAGCAAGGTCCTCGGCGGGTTCTTCACCCCGGACGACGGCCTCGCACGCGCCCTCCTCGCCTGCCGGGCCCAGATGGAGCGCGCCGAGGGCCGCGGCGCCCGGTTCCTGGAGCGGCACACCGTCACCGGCATCGAGCGGGAGGACGGCCGGGTGACGGGGGTCGTCACCGACCGGGGTGTCTTCCCCGCCGACCACGTCGTATCGGCGGCCGGCTTCTGGGGTCCGGTCGTCGGCCGGATGGCTGGCGTCGACGTGCCCCTGCTGCCGCTCGCCCACCAGTACGTGAAGACCCGCCCCCTGCCGGAGCTCGCGGGCGCGAGCGACCCTCGCACCGAGGCGTCCCGGCCGATCCTGCGGTTCCAGGACCGCGACCTGTACTTCCGCGAGCACACCGACAGGATCGGCATCGGCAGCTACGCCCACCGGCCGCTGCCCGTCGACCCGTTCACCGTCCCGGCCTACGACGAGGCACCGGTCATGCCGTCCTCGTACCCCTTCACGCCGGAGGACTTCGCACCGAGCTGGCAGGACTGTCGGGAACTGCTGCCCGCGCTCGCCGGAAGCGAGGTCGAAGAGGGATTCAACGGCGTCTTCTCCTTCACACCGGACGGGATGCCCCTGCTCGGCGAGTCCCGTGACCTGCGCGGATTCTGGCTCGCCGAGGCCGTGTGGGTCACCCATTCGGCGGGGGTCGCCAAGGCCGTCGCCGAGTGGATGGTGGAGGGCCGGCCCCGGCTCGACGTCCACGAGTGCGATCTCGCCCGCTTCGAGGACGCCCAGCGCTCCCCCGCGTACGTCGCCGACCGAGGGGCCCAGCAGTTCGTCGAGGTGTACGACGTCCTGCACCCGCTGCAGCCCATGGAGCGGCCGCGCCCCCTGCGGGTGAGCCCCTTCCACCCCCGCCAGAAGGAACTCGGGGCCCGCTTCCTGGAGGGCGGCGGTTGGGAGCGACCGCACTGGTACGAGGCGAACGCCCCGCTCGCCGAGTCCATCGACCTGCCGGGGCGGGACTCCTGGTCGGCCCGCTACTGGTCGCCGATCGCCGCCGCCGAGGCACGGGCGACCCGTGAGAAGGTCGCCCTGTACGACATGACCCCGCTGCGCAGGCTGGAGGTCACCGGCCCCGGTGCCCTGCCCTTCCTGCAGCGCATGACCACCAACAACCTCGCCAAGAAGCCCGGCGCGGTGACCTACACCCTGCTGCTCGACGAGACCGGCGGCATCCGCTCCGACCTCACCGTGGCCCGCCTGGCCGCCGACCGCTTCCAGATCGGCGCCAACAGCCGCGCCGACGAGGACTGGCTGCTGCGCCACGCCCCCGACGACGTGCGGATACGTGACATCACCTCCGGCACCTGCTGCATCGGGGTGTGGGGCCCTCTCGCCCGCGCGCTGGTGCAGCCTCTGACCCGGGACGACTTCTCCCACCAGGGCTTCGGCTACTTCCGCGCCAAAGAGACCTACCTCGGCCACGTGCCCGTGACGGCGATGCGGCTGAGCTACGTCGGCGAGCTCGGCTGGGAGCTGTACACCGGCGCCGACCTCGGGCTGCGGCTCTGGGACACCCTCTGGGAGGCCGGGCGGGAGCACGGCGTGATCGCCGCGGGCCGCTCCGCCTTCAACAGCCTGCGCCTGGAGAAGGGCTACCGCTCCTGGGGCCACGACATGACCGACGAGGACACCCCGTACGAGGCCGGGCTCGGTTTCGCCGTACGCATGGACAAGGGCGACTTCGTCGGACGGGCTGCTCTGGAGAAGGTGGGCGAGCCCCGGCGGGGGCTCACCGCACTGCTGCTCGACGACCCCGCGGCCGTCGTCCTCGGCAAGGAACCGGTGTATGCGGGCGGTCTTCCCGCGGGGTACGTGACCAGCGCCTCGTACGGCTACACACTGGGCCGCTGCGTCGCGTACGCGTGGCTGCCCCCGCTCACCGCCGGCACCCCGGTACACATCGAGTACTTCGGCGAGAAGGTCCCCGCGACCGTCGCCGACGAGCCGCTGTTCGACCCCGGCATGAGCCGCATCCGCCGCTAGGGAGCGTTCGAGGAGGACCCCACCGTGTCACCCACCTATGACGTGATCGTCGTCGGCCTGGGCGGAATGGGCAGTGCCGCCGCCCACCACCTGGCCGCGCGCGGTGTGCGCGTGCTCGGCCTGGAGAAGTTCGGACCGGTCCACAACCGCGGTTCGAGCCACGGCGGTTCGCGCATCACGCGGCAGTCGTACTTCGAGGATCCCGCGTACGTGCCACTGCTGCTGCGCTCCTACGAACTGTTCGACGCACTGGAGCGCGACACCGGCCGGGACATCGCCACGCTGTGCGGCGGCGTGATGGTCGGCCGTCCCGATTCCCGGACGGTGTCCGGTTCGCTGCTCTCGGCCCGGCGGTGGGACCTGCCGCACGAGATGCTCGACGCGAAGGAGATCCACCGCCGCTTCCCCACCCTCACCCCGGCCGAGGACGAGGTGGCACTGTACGAGGCGCGGGCCGGGCTCGTCCGGCCGGAGAACACGGTCGCGGCCCACCTCCAGCTCGCGACGCGTTCGGGCGCGGATCTGCACTTCGAGGAGCCGATGGTGCGCTGGGAGCCGTACCGCGACGGGGTACGGGTCCACACCGCCGAGGACACCTACACGGCGGGCCAGTTGGTGATCTGCCCGGGTGCCTGGGCGCCGCAGCTGCTCACCGACCTGGGCGTGCCGTTCACCATCGAGCGGCAGGTCATGTACTGGTTCCAGCCCGAGGGCGGCACCGGTCCCTTCCTCCCCGAGAACCATCCGATCTACATCTGGGAGGACGCGGACGACGTACAGTTCTACGGCTTCCCCTCGATCGACGGTCCCGGCCTCGGCGCGAAAGTGGCGTTCTTCCGCAGGGGCACGGTGTGCACGCCGGAGACCATCGACCGGAACGTGCGCGAGGAGGAGGTCGCGGCGATGGCGGAGCAGCTCTCCCGGCGCATCCCGTCCCTGCCCGGCCGTTTCCTGAAGGCCGCCACCTGCATGTACTCCAACACCCCCGACGAGCATTTCGTGATCGCCCGCCATCCGGAGCACCCCGACTCGGTGACCGTGGCGTGCGGGTTTTCGGGCCACGGCTTCAAGTTCGTGCCCGTCGTCGGCGAAATCGTCGCCGACCTGGCACTGAACGGCGTCACCGAGCACCCCATCGAACTCTTCGACCCGCGCCGGCTGTCCGCGACGACCCCGCCCCCGGTCGCGTCCTCTACCGCGCCCGCGCCTTCCGCCTGAGGAGTCCGCCTTGACGGCCACCGACCTCCCGCCCAGTCTGATCGCCACGCTCCCCGGCAGCTTCTACACCGACCCGGAGATCTTCCGGCGGGAGCAGGAGCGGCTCTTCGAATCGATGTGGTTCTGCGCCGTACGCGGCTCCGACCTCGACAAGCCCGGTGCGTTCCGGACCGTCCAGGTCGGCCGCGAGAGCGTGATCGTGACCCGTAACCGGGCCGGAGAGCTGCGCGCCTTCCTCAACATCTGCCGGCACCGCGGCGCCCGGCTGTGCACCGAGGAGTCCGGCGAGGTGCGGCGCGCGCTCCAATGCCCGTACCACGCCTGGACGTACGACCTCGACGGCAAGCTGATCGCCGCCCCCAACCTGGTGAAAATGCCCGACGTCGACCGCACCGCCTACGGCCTGGTGGCGGTGAAGCTGCGCGAATGGCTGGGCTACGCGTGGGTGTGCCTGGCCGACGAGCCGCCGTCCTTCGAGGAGACGGTGATCGGCGCGGCCGTGGAGCGGCTCGGCGACACGGCGTCCATCGAGCGGTACGGCACGGAGGATCTCGCGCTCGGCCGAAGGATCACGTACGACGTGAAGGCGAACTGGAAGCTGATCGTCGAGAACTTCATGGAGTGCTACCACTGCGCGACGATCCATCCCGAACTCACCGATGTGCTCCCGGAGTTCGCCGAGGGATATGCGGCGCAGTACTACGTGGGGCACGGCGCGGAGTTCGCCGAGGAGGTCCAGGGATTCACGGTCGACGGCAGCGCGGGGTTCGCCAAGCTGCCCGAGGTGGCCGAGGAGCAGGACCGGCGCTACTACGCCATCACGGTCAAGCCGACCGTGTTCATCAACCTCGTCCCCGATCACGTGATCCTGCACCGGATGTTCCCGCTCGCCGAGGACCGCACGGTCGTCGAGTGCGACTGGCTGTACGCGCCGGAGGTCGTCGAGTCGGGCGCGGACGTGTCGAAGTCGGTGGAGCTGTTCCACCGGGTCAACGTCCAGGACTTCGACGCCTGCGAGCGCACCCAGCCCGCGATGGCGTCGCGCGCCTACCGGACGGGCGGCGTGCTGGTGCCGGCCGAGCACCACATCGGGATCTTCCACGCCTGGCTGATCGAGAGACTGGGAGGCACCGGTGCCTGATCTGTTCATAGGCGGCGTGTGGACGGCTGCCCGCGAGGGGCGCACGCGGGAGATCCGCTGTCCCGCCGACGGCACTCTCGTCGCGGTGGTCGACGAGGCGGACGGCAAGGACACGTCCGACGCGATCGCAGCGGCCCGCCTGGCGTTCGACGAGGGCCCGTGGCCGGGTACTTCCGCCGCCGACCGCGGCGACCTGCTGCTGCGCGTCGCCGATCTGATCGCCCGCGACAAGGACGCGCTGGCCCGCGCCGAATCCCTCGACACCGGCAAGCGGCTGGTGGAGAGCGCGTACGACATCGGCGACATCGTGAACTGCTTCCGCTACTTCGGGCGGCTCGCTCCCGTCGAGACCGGCCGGGTGATCGACACCGGCACGGCGAACGCGGACAGCCGGGTGGTGCACGAGCCGGTCGGGGTCTGCGGGCTCATCACGCCGTGGAACTATCCGCTGCTGCAGACGGCGTGGAAGGTCGCGCCGGCCCTCGCCGCGGGCAACACCTTCGTCCTGAAACCGAGCGAGCTCACCCCGCACACCGCGATCCACCTGATGCGTCTGCTCGCCGAGGCGGGACTGCCCGACGGTGTCGCCAACCTCGTGCTCGGCGCGGGCCCCGAGGCGGGTGCGCCGCTCGCCGACCACCCGGGCGTCGACCTGCTCTCCTTCACCGGCGGTCTGCAGACCGGCCGCCGGCTGATGGCGGCGGCCGCCGGGACGGTGAAGAAGGTCGCGCTCGAACTGGGCGGCAAGAACCCGAACATCGTCTTCGCGGACGCCGACTTCGAGACGGCGGTGGACATGGCTCTGACCGCTGTGTTCCTGCATTCGGGGCAGGTCTGTTCCGCGGGGGCGCGGCTGCTCGTCGAGGACGCGCTGCACGACCGGTTCGTCGACGAGATCGTGCGCAGGGCCGGCGAGATCCGGCTGGGCGGTCCCTTCGACGAGCGGGCCCGGACCGGGCCGCTGATCTCGGCCGCCCATCGCGCCAAGGTCGAGGCCTACGTCACGCGGGGCGTCACCGAGGGCGCGGTGCTGCGCTGCGGTGGCACCCGGCCCGAAGGGCCCGCGTACGACCGGGGCTTCTACTACCTGCCGACGGTCCTCGACGAGTGTCACGCGGGGATGTCGGTGGTACGGGAGGAGTCCTTCGGCCCGGTCCTGACGGTGGAGCGGTTCCGCGACGGCGCCGAGGACGAAGCCGTGCGGCTCGCGAACGACACGGTCTACGGTCTCGCGGGCGCGGTGTGGACGGGCGACGAGGGCAGGGCCCGGCGGGTCGCGGGACGGCTGCGCCTGGGCACCGTATGGATCAACGACTACCACCCCTATCTGCCGCAGGCGGAGTGGGGAGGGTTCAAGCAGTCCGGCACGGGGCGGGAGCTCGGTCCGGCCGGTCTCGCGGAGTACCGCGAGACGAAGCACATCTGGCGCAACACCGCACCCGAGCCGCAGGGCTGGTTCGCCTGAAACGACCTCTACCGTCCAGGAGTTGACCCATGGAAACTGCTCCACCTTCCCCGCCGGGCGACGACGCGGAACTCGCCGAGTTCGGCTACCGTCCCGAACTCAAGCGGACGCTCGGCAACTTCCACACCTTCGCGGCCGGCATCTCGTACATCTCGATCCTCACGGGCACCTTCCAGCTCTTCTACTTCGGATACGCCAGCGGCGGTCCCGCCTATTGGTGGTCCTGGCCGATGGTCTTCGCGGGCCAGCTCATGGTCGCGCTCTGCTTCGCCGAACTGGCCGCCCGCTATCCCGTGGCCGGGTCCATCTACAACTGGGCGAAGAAGGTGGGGAACGGACACGTCGGCTGGCTCGCCGGCTGGATGATGCTCATCGCCTCGATCGTCTCCATCGCCGCCGTGGCCCTCGCCTACCAATTGACGCTCCCTCAGATCTTGTCCGTCTTCCAGTTCGTCGGAGACGGGACCGGGACGTACGACGTGGCGACCAACGCGGTGGTCCTCGCCTCCGTCCTGATCCTCTTCACCACGGTGGTGAGCGCCTTCGGCGTCAAGCTGATGGCGCGGATCAACACCGCGGGGGTCTTCCTCGAACTCATCGCGACCGTCGTCCTGATCGTGCTGCTCGCGGTGCACGTCGTACGTGGCCCGCAGGTCGTCACCGAGACGGCCGGCACCGGCACCGGCCAGTCCCTAGGCTATTTCGGGGCGTTCCTGATCGCCTCGCTTGCCTCGGCCTACGTGATGTACGGATTCGACACCGCGGCCTCGCTCGGCGAGGAGTCCCTCGATCCCTCGCGCAACGCGCCGCGCGCCATCATCCGCGCGATCGTCGCCTCGTTCGTCCTGGGCGGCCTCGTCCTGATCCTCGCGCTGATGAGCGTGTCGAGTCTGCGCGGCGAGAAGCTCTCCACCGATGGGCTGCAGTACGTCGTCCTCGACGTCCTCGGCCCGACGGCCGGCAAGGCGATGCTGTGGTGCGTGCTGATCGCCGTCACCGTCTGCGCGCTCGCGGTGCACACGGCGGCCGTCCGGCTCGCCTTCGCCATGGCCCGGGACAACAATCTGCCCGCCTCCTCCCGGCTCGCGAAGGTCAGCCCGCGGTTCGGCACCCCGATCCTGCCGACCGTGATCATCGGGGTGCTCGCCCTCGCGATCCTGCTGGTCAACATCCGCCAGCCGCAGATCTTCACCGTGGTCACCAGCATCGGCATCGTGCTGATCTACGTCGCCTACCTCCTGGTCACCGGGCCGATGCTGGTGGCGCGGCTGCGCGGCCGGTGGCAGCCCGCCGAGGGCAAGTTCTCACTCGGCCGCTGGGGGCTGCCCGTCAACATCGTCGCCGTGGTGTGGGGGGCGGCGATGACCCTCAACCTCATCTGGCCGCGGTCGGCTGTGTACAACGCGGCGGCTCCGTACCACTGGTACCTGCGCTGGGGCGCGGTGCTGTTCGTCGGCGCGATCGCACTGGGCGGCTTCGCCTACTACTGGTTCGTCCAACGGCATCGGACGGGCGTCCTCGCCGAACACGCCGCCGTGGCCGGACCCGAGCCCGTCGCACTGGAGGAGGTCACCCCCTCATGAGCGGACAGGCGGGAGAGTTCGACTACGTCGTGGTCGGTGGCGGAACCGCGGGCAATGTCGTCGCGTCACGGCTGAGCGAGGACCCGTCCGTCACCGTGTGCGTCCTGGAGGCGGGCCCGAGCGACGTCGGGGACGACAGCGTCCTGAAGCTGGAACGGTGGATGGGCCTGCTGGAGTCGGGCTACGACTGGGACTACCCGGTCGAGCCGCAGGCCAGCGGCAACAGCTTCATGCGGCACGCGCGCGCCAAAGTGCTCGGTGGCTGTTCCTCGCACAACTCCTGCATCGCCTTCTGGGCGCCCGCCGAGGACCTGGACGACTGGGCGGCGGCCGGCTGTGCGGGCTGGGGCGCGGCGGACCTGTTCCCCCTGTACCGCAGGCTGGAGAACAACGACGCTCCGGGGGACCACCACGGCCGGTCGGGACCGGTGAAGCTGCGTACGCTCAAGGGCGAGGACCCGTGCGGCGCCGCCCTCCTTGAGGCGTGTGCGCAGGCGGGCATACCGACGACCCCGTTCAACACCGGTTCGACGGTGGTGCGGGGTGCCAACTGGTTCCAGATCAACGCCGACGAGAACAACATCCGCCAGTCCTCCTCAGTGGCCTACCTCCACCCGGTGCTGGGCAAGCGCCCCAACCTGGAGGTACGCACCGGGGTGCGTGCGAAGAAGCTGGCGTTCGACGGGCTGCGGTGCGTCGGCGCCGAGTACCTGGACCCGGATCTCGTCCACACCCGTACGGTCCGCGCCCGCCGCGAGGTCGTCGTCTCCTGCGGGTCGATCGACACTCCGAAGCTGCTGATGCTGTCGGGCATCGGCCCGGCGGAGCACCTGCGGGAGGTGGGCGTGGAGGTGCTCGTGGACTCCGCGGGGGTCGGCGAGAACCTCCAGGACCACCCCGAGGGCGTCGTCATGTGGGAGGCGAGGCAGCCGATGACCACCAGGTCGAGCCAGTGGTGGGAGGCGGGCATCTTCTACGACACCGAGCCGGGTCTGGACCGGCCGGACCTGATGTTCCACTACGGCTCGGTGCCCTTCGACATGAACACCGCGCGGCACGGCTATCCGACGTCCGAGAACGCCTTCTGTCTGACGCCGAACGTGACCCGTGCCAAGTCGCGCGGCACGGTGCGGCTGCGGACGCGCGACTACCGCGACAAGCCCAGGGTCGACCCCAGGTACTTCACGCACGAGCACGACACGCGGGTGATGAGGGCCGGCATCGGGCTGGCCCGCCGGATCGCCGCGCAGCCGGCGCTCGCCGGGTGGGCGGGGGCCGAGCTCGCCCCGGGCCCCGACGTCCGCACCGCCGACGAACTGCTCGACTACGTCCGCAAGACGCACAACACCGTCTACCACCCGTCCTGCACGGTGAAGATGGGGGCCGACGGCGATCCCATGGCGCCGCTCGACGCCCGGCTGCGGGTCAAGGGGGTCGACGGGCTGCGGGTCGCGGACGGATCGGTCATGCCGGATCTCGTCACCGTCAACCCGTGCATCACTACGATGGTGATCGGCGAGAAGTGCGCCGATCTCCTGCGCGCGGACGCGTGAGGAGCGGCCCGGTGGCCGAATGCGCAGGACCCCGGCCTCGGGCCGGGGTCCTGCGCGCGGGGCGCCTCGCCGGTGGACCGGTTACTGCGCCGCCGTCGCGGCGGGAATGTCCACGCGGGCGGCCCTACGGGCCGGCCAGAGCGAGGCGACCAGCGCGCCCGCCAGGGCGATGAGCACGCCGAGAGCGAGGCGGCCCCAGGGAAGGACCAACGTGTAGCCGGCGACGCTCTCCTGCAGCGTGCGCCCGAGCGCCCAGCCCAGGAAGACGCCCAGGACCGTGCCGACGGTCGCGCCGAGCGCGCCGACGAGCAGGGCCTCCAGGCGGACCATCCGGGTCACGCCGGAACGGTCAAGGCCGAGGGCGCGCAGCGTGCCGATCTCCTTGCGGCGTTCGAGGACGGACATCGCGAGGGTGTTGGCGATGCCCAGCGCGGCGATCACCAGCGCCATGCTCAGCAGGGCGTAGAAGACGTTGAGCTGGTCGCCGATGCTTCCGCTGTCCTGGGCTCGAATGCCGGCCCGGTCGAGGACGGCCAGGGCGGGGTTGTCGCCGAGGGCGTGGGTGACCTTGCCGAGCGCGGCCCGGCCGGGTCCGCCGTCCGTGGCGACGAGGATCCCGGCGGTGTGCGGGGTGGAGTCGTAGCGGGCGACGAGGGAGTCGGGTGCGGTGATGCTGGGCAGCAGGTTGCTCTGCTCGTCCGCCCGGTAGACGGCGCCGATGGTGACGCTGCCGCGCTGGTCGTCCTGACGCTCCAGGGGGAGCGTCTGACCGACGTGCCAGCCGGCCTTCCTGGCCTTGAAATCGGCCACGGCGATCTGGCCCTTGGCGAGGCAGTCGAGAGAGCCCTCGGCCACGTCGTACCGCAGCAGTCGGCCGATGGCGGCGGGGTCGACGCCGGTCAGGACGGCGGGGGTGCCGGCCAGGCGGTATTCGGTGGACTGGTTGAGCGGGCTGACCGTGGCGCCGGGCAGCTTCTCCAGCGCCTGCGCGGTGGCGGGGGTCATCCGCATGCCGCCCTCGGCCGGCTTCACCAGGTAGTCGGCGACGAAGTCGTGGGTGGTCGCGCGGTCGAGGTACTGGGCGGCGGAAGCCCCGAGGACCGACAGGCCCGAGGCGAGGGTGAGGGCGATGGCGAGCGCGGCGGCGGTGGCGCCGGTGCGGCGCGGGTCGCGGACGGTGTTGCGGGCGGCGAGGTTTCCGTGCACCGGGTGGAGACGGGTCAGCAGCGGCTGGAGCAGGGCGACGAACGGCCGGGACAGCAGCGGGATGAGGCCGATCGCCCCGGTCAGGGTGAGGGCCGCGCCGAGGCCGATGACGGTCCGTGCGTCCTTGCCGGTGGTGAGGGCCCCGTACACCACGGCGGCGGTTCCGGTGAGCACCAGCGCGGCGCTGATGCCGCCCCGCAGGGAGCCGGCGCGCGCGGGCGCCGTGGGCTCGGCCGCACCGAGCGCGGCGACGGGCGGGATGGCCATGGCCCGGCGGATCGGGAGCCATGCGGCGACCATGGGCAGGGCGGTGCCGACCAGCATGGACGTGATCACGGTGCCCGGGGTGACGACGAGCGGGCCGGCCGGGGTGTCGGCGGCGGCGAAGAGCGTCCGGAGCAGGGCGGCGACCCCGGTGCCGACGGCGAGTCCGGCCGCGGAGGCCACCGCGCCGACGAGCAGGGACTCGGTCAGCAGGATGCGGCGCACCTGCCCCCGCGAAGCGCCGACGGCCCGCATCAGGGCCAGCGCCCTAGTGCGTCGGGCGATGAGCATGGTGAAGGTGTTGGAGATGAGGAAGGTGGCGACGAACAGGGCGACCGCGGCGAAACCCACCAGGATCTGGCTCATGGTGTCGCTGTCGCCGGTGGCGACGTTCGCCTGGATCCGGGCGAGCTGGGCACCGGTGGCTGCGCCGGTGTCCCGGGGCAGCACCGACTCGACGCGGCGCAGGAGCTGCTGCACGTCCGTGTCGGGGGCGGCCGTGAGCTCGACGTTCTGGTAGCGGCCGGGCTGGAGGAAGAGCCGCTGGGCGGCGGCGTCGGTGAACAGTGTCAGGCTGCCCCCGGAGGACCGCGTGGTCCCGTCGGTGCGGAAGACGCCGCTGAGGGTGTAGGAGGAGGCGCCCTTGTCCGTGCCGACGCGCACGGCGTCACCGACGCGGTAGCCGCCCCGCGCGGCGGTCGTCTCGTCGAGGGCGACCGTGTCGTTGCCGGTCGGGCCGGAACCCCGGGTGAACCGGTAGGCGGGGTCCGTGCCGTCGGCTCCCGGGGAGAAGTTCCCGCCCCTGGGGGACGAGCCGTGGCCGATCAGTTGGCCGTCGCGGCCTGCGACGGCGGCGAAGCCGTCTACCCGGCCCGTGGCGACGGCGACGCCCGGTACCTGGGACAGGGTGGTGACGGTACCGGCGTCGATCCCGGCCGGGCGGCTGCCGCCGGTGGCCTGGGACTCGGGGAAGACGCTGACGGCGATGCGCTCGTAGCCGTCGGTCGCCCGGGCGGTGAGGGCACGGTTCAGGCTGTCGCCGAAGACGAGGCTGCCGGAGATGAAGGTGACGCCGAGCATGACCGCGAACGCGGTCATCAGGAGGCGGGCCTTGTGCGCGGACACGTTGCGCAGGGCGGTACGGAACATGGGGATGCGGATCCTGGGAGGGCGGGCTCGGCGGAGGCGAGCGGGTGGCTGCTTCGATGCTCGTTCGGTGCTGGGTCAGCTGGTGCGTGAGCGGGTGTCGAACGCCTTCATCCGGTCCAGCACCCGGTCCGCGGTGGGACGTGTCATCTCGTCGACCAGCCGACCGTCGGCGAGGAAGACCACGCGATCGGAGTAGCCCGCGGCGACGGGGTCGTGGGTGACCATGACCACGGTCTGACCCAGCTCGCGCACGGAGTCGCGCAGGAAGCCGAGGACCTCTGCCCTGGCACGGGAGTCGAGGTTGCCGGTGGGCTCGTCGCCGAAGACGATCGCGGGGCGGGAGACCAGGGCGCGGGCGACCGCGACGCGCTGCTGCTGCCCGCCGGACAGCTGTCCGGGACGGTGGTCGAGGCGCTGGGAGAGGCCCACCATGGAGACCACGCGGTCCAGCCACTGCCGGTCGGGACGGCGGCCGGCGATGGTCAGCGGCAGCGTGATGTTCTCCAGCGCGGTCAGTGTCGGCAGCAGGTTGAACGCCTGGAAGATGAAGCCGATCCGGTCTCGGCGCAGCTCGGTGAGCTGCCGGTCGTCGAGCGTGCCCAGTTCGGTGGTGCCGATGCGGACGGAGCCGGAGCTGAACGAGTCGAGCCCGGCGGCGCAGTGCATCAGGGTGGACTTGCCGCAGCCGGAGGGGCCCATGATCGTGGTGAACTCGCCCTCCCGGAAGGAGATGCTGACCCGGTCCAGGGCGACGACGCGGGTGTCTCCGCTGCCGTAGACCTTCGACAGGTCGGTGGTGGCGGCCGCGGCCGCGGTCCCGGTCGTCGGGTGCGGCGTGAGCGTGACGATCGCGTCACGGGGGTCGGCGGTCACGGGGACTCCTCTTCGGGTGCGGTCTTCGGGTGCGGAAGGGTGCATGCCAAAGGGTGTCCGCGGGACGTATCAGGAACTCAGCCGCTGTGTATCGGCGTCCGCTCCGCTTCGTAGCGGTTCTGCGGGGCCGGGCGGTCAGGCCGGCAGGCGCAGGGTGGCGACGGCGCCGCCGTCCGGAGCGTTGTCCAGGCGCAGCTCGGCGCCGAGGAGCCCGGCCTGGCCCTGGACGATGGTCAGGCCCAGGCCGTGGCCCGAGCCGCGCTCCGCCCTGCCCGTGTGGAAGCGGCGCGGGCCGTCGCGGAGCAGGTCGGGCGGGAAACCGGGACCGTGGTCGCGTACGACGACGGTACGGCCGTCGATGGTGACCTGCACCGGGAGGCTCCCGTGCCGGTGGGCGTTGACGACGAGGTTGCTGACGATCCGTTCGAGACGGCGAGGATCGGTCTCCACGGTCTGCGCATCGGAGACGGTGACCTCCGTGTCGAGGCCGGTGCGCGCCACGGCCTCGGAGACGACCGCGTCGAGCGGGACACGGGCGCGTACCGGCTGTTCGGCGCCGGCGTCGAGCCGGGAGATCTCCAGCAGGTCCTCGACCAGGCCGCGCAGATCGCGCACCCGGGCACGGAGCAGGTCCTCCGTCTCACCGGGGGGCAGCAGATCGGCGGCGGCCAGCAGACCGCCGACGGGAGTACGCAGCTCGTGGGCCACGTCCGCGGTGAACCGGCGCTCGATGCGCAGCCTTCGGCTCAGACTGTCCGCCATGAGGTCGACGGTGGCGGCGATGTCGGACACCTCGTCGCGGCCCTTGGTGGGGCCGGTTCGGGCATCGAGGTCCCCGGCGGAGATCCGGCCCGCGGTCTCGGAGACCCGCCTCAGCCGGCGGCCGAGCAGCCCGGCTCCGTAGACGGCCAGGGGCGTGGCCGCCGCGAGTGCGACCAGCGAGGCCACCGCCATGATCACGTCGAGTCGGCGCAGCTCGTGGAGTTCCGAGCTCATGTTGACCTGGACGGCCAGCACCCGGCTGCCCGGGCCACCGACCCGCTGGGCGCCCCAGACGCTCGGGCCCAGATTCCCGAGGACCTGTCCGTCGTAGGCCGTGTGCCGGGCGTCGTCGTCCGGGCGCCGCAGTGTGGCGGGCAGCTCGGCCGGATCGAGCTCGGCACCGTCCACGAGGGTTCCGGTACGACGGTAGGTGTCCATGGCCGAGTACAGGCTGTTGAAGGCCTGCCCTTCGGCCCGGCTCCGGATGTCCTGCGCGGTCCACAAGTGCACGAGCACGCCCACGGCCGCCGCGACCAGGCAAGCAGTGGACGCGGCCAGCGCGGCGATCTTCCAGCGCAGGGGCACGGGGGCGGACCGCCGCCGGTGGAACGGGCGCACCGGGCTCAGCGCCTGAGCTTGTAGCCGAAACCGCGGACCGTCTCGATCCGGTCGCGGCCCAGCTTGCTGCGCAGGCGCTGCACACACAGGTCAACGACCCGGCTGTCGCCGTCCCAGCCGTACTCCCACACGTCCCGCAGCAGGGTGTGCCGTTCCAGCACGATGCCCGGGTGGGCGGCGAACTCCAGCAGCAGCTTCAGTTCGGTCGGGGTCAGCGCCACCGGGTTTCCCGAGACGAACACCTCCAGGCCGCCGGTGTCGATGGTCAGGTCCCCGAAGACCAGCAGCTCACGCTCGGACGGTGACGGCCCGTCGCCCGTGGCCCGCTCGGGATCCGGGGAGGGCGCGTAGGTCGCCCGCCGCAGCAGCGAACGGATGCGTGCCACGAGCACGTAGGTGTCCACGGGTTTGACCACGTAGTCGTCCGCCCCGGCCTCCAGACCGGCGACGACGTCGAGTCCGTCGCCGCGAGCGGACATCATCAACACCGGCACCAAGCTGGTCTCCCGGACTCTGCGGCACAGGCCGATCCCGTCCAGACCGGGCAGCATCACGTCCAGAATCAGCAGGTCGAAGCTTTCGTCGCGGAAGAGCTCCAGCCCCGCCAGCCCGTCGGCCGCGGCCTTCATCCGGTATCCGTAGCGCTCTAGGGCGACGGTGAAGGACCGGCGCATCAGGTCGTCGTCCTCCACCAGCAGTACGCGCTCGGGGCGCGGAGAGGCCGGAGCCGGGGTGGACGAGGACACGGGCAGATCACTCCTGTTCGGAGACGGACGAACGGACGGACGGTCGTGAGGTACGCGCCGCGCGGGCGCTCACGCGCAGTCGGCGACCTGAACGAACGATATGGCAGACGCCGGGCGTGGCAGTTGCGTCGCATACCGGACACGCGTCACAGCCCTGACAGCACCGTCCATCCGCTGACGCCCAGGTCAGGCCGGCCGGCCCGGCTCAGTCAGCGGCCTGGTCCAAGGGGCTCCGGCTCCGTGCGGCCCCCTTCCGCACTGCCCGGCACACCGATTCGATGGACAACCAAGCGCTCCCTGATACCCGCCCGATACAAAGCCGTCCGTGCGGGGCGCCCCTCATGGAGAATCCCGCCCGATCTGAGCGATCGGACGGGATTCTCCACTACGGACGGGGGGCCTCGCAGCTGCGGCTACTTCCCGGTGGGCCCACCCTGGTGGTTCGGTGCGGGCGCGGGCGCCGGTGCGGGTGCCGGTGCGGGCGCGGGTGCGGGCGCCGGTGCGGGTGCGGGTGCCGGTGCGGGCTTGGGGTCGGCCGGCTTCGGGTCGACGGGCTTGAACTCGCAGTACACCTTGCCGCTGACGAACTTGCAGCCGGGCATGTTCTTGATGTCGCGAGCCCTGTTGCCCTTGCCCTTCTTGCTCTTGGCGTTGCTGTGGTGGCTCTTGTTCTTGCCCTTCGGGTCGCCGTGCGCCGGCTTGCCCTGGACAGCGGTCGTGGTGGCAGCGGCGTGCGCCGTCGCGGGTGCGGCAAAGGCACTCGAGGGGAGCAGGGCGCCTCCGGCGGCCAGGGCCGTCGACAGGCCGAGCATCACGAAACGCTGCTTGCGGGTGGTACGGATCACGGTGGTTCTCCTTCGGGAAAGAGTTCGTTGTATCGGGTGTGTGGTGCGGGCTGAGGAGGTCATCCGCCCTCGGTGAACCCGCATCTCCAGTAAGCCCCGCCACGCAGACAAGGTCATGTCCCCACATTTCGTACCTTGACAGGCGCCGGCACCTCTGGGCCGCGGCTTCCCGGCCCCCTGTACACGGCAGGCACCCCCGGGGCACGTCACGAGTTCACGTGACGTGTGCCCGCCCCCCGGGCCGGTTCAGATGGAGGGCACTGAACCGGACGGACCCACCGTCCGGCAGCCCGAAAGGAGAACAGCCATGGCTGCTCTGACTCCCCTGCGCAAGCTGCTCCTCGTAGCGGTCTCCGCCACCGCCGCGCTTCTCGGTGCCGGATCGGCGTACGCCGCATCGAGCTCCGCCCCCCTGGCCGACGATCCCTCAGGGGCGAAGTCCCTGCGCCAGAGTTCGGTCAGGAGCGTGTTCAGCGCCTCCGATCCACACAGTGCGTATTACTACTACTACGTACAGGAGCGCTGACCCGTGTCGTCGATCTCCGTGCCTCCCGGTCCCCCCGGGACCGGGAGGCACGGCAGCAGACGCGCATTCGACCGGGACCAGCTCGGCTTCCTGCTCCACCAGCGGCAGTACGGCGACCTGGTGCGCTTCGACGACGAGCTGTACGTGGTGAACTCGCCGGTCCTGGCGGAGAAGGTGCTCAAGCACACCAACAGCACCTACACCATCACGCGGGACCTGCTGGGCGACGAGGCCGACGGAGGCCGCGCCTCCGAGGACCTGGCCCGGTGGATGCGTGCCCGCAGCTTGGCGGGGCGCGGCCTCAACCGGAGCGGATTGCGCGCCGCCGGGGACGGCCTCGCGGCGACGGCCGCTCATCACGCGGAATCCTGGCGTGCCCGGGGCAGGATCGAGGCGATCCCCGCGCTGGAGGAGCTCAGCGCCCGGCTCATCGCCGAGTTCTGTCTGGGGCCCGAGGTCGGCCAGGTCCCCGCCCAGGTGGCCCGCCTGCAGGATGCGCGGCTGCCCGGCACCGTGCCCCTGCCCCTGCCCGCCCGCTGGCCGTCGCCGCGCAGGCGGCGCCTGCACCGGGTCGGACGGGAGCTGACCTCGGAGGTGTCCCGGCTGCTCGACCGGCGCAGGAGGCGGCAGGAGGACTCCCCCGGAGTCGTCGCCGACCTCCTCAACGCCGCGTGCGACGAGGACGCGATCACGCGCGAGGGGGCGATCAGCATCATCGTCGCCAACCTGTTCGCCGCCCACGAGACCACCGCCGCCGCGCTGGCCTGGCTCTTCCTCCTCCTCGACCAGCACCCGCAGGTGCGTCGGCGGGTTCTGGCCGAGGTCGACCGGGAGCTGGCGGGCCGGCTGCCGACCGCGGCCGACCTGCCCCGCCTGGTCGTCACCGAGGCGGTCGTGAAGGAGACGCTTCGGCTCTACCCGCCGCTCTGGCTGCTGGAAAGGACGGTCGACCAGCCCACCGAACTCGCCGGCTACCCGATACGACCCGGCCAGCGGGTCGCGGTCAGCCCCTTCGTGCTCCACCGGGACCCGCGCCACTACGACCAGCCGACGGCGTTCCGCCCCGACCGCTGGATCGACCGCTCCGCCGCCACCCCGCTGCCCAAGTACGCCTTCATGCCGTTCGGCGGCGGGCCACGGACCTGTCTGGGGGCGCATTTCGGTACGGTCGCGATGGTCATCGCCACCGCGACCGTCATCGGCCGCTACCGGCTCAGCCGGACGCCCGGCACCACGCCCGCTTTCAGCACGCGCACCATCTTGCAGCCCCAGGGCCTCAGCCTCGACATCACCGGGCGCCCTCAGGACGGCGAGACCTAGACCGGCACGGCCGGGGTTCAGCGATCGGCCGGAGCGGGTGCGGGGAGCCTGCGATCGGCCAGTTCCTGCGCCACCGTGATGGCGACGACGATCAGCACGGCCACGTCGTACCCGCCTTCGCAGTACCCGTAGCCCAGCTGCCACAGCAGGCACAAGGTGAGTGCCGGGTCGTGACGGCGGCGGACGACCCCGGCGCACGCGAAGGGTACGAGCACGAGGAACGGCAGCGCGGTGGGCACGACCGCCTCCCCCGCGTAGTAACCGTGGACACGCGCATGCGGCGACGTACGCCCAGCTGACCGCCAGGCTCAGCCCAGCCGACCGCGGGAGCACCAGCAAGGCGACGACCGGCGCGACTCCGCCGGAAGGGGCGAGCACGGGGGGCACGACGGCCTCGAACCGCTCCATGATCATGTCCTGCAGCAGGAGCAGCCATCCGAAGACGGCGATCACCCCTGTCTCCGTGACGCGGAAGCGGACCGCCCACGGGGAACGGTTCCGTTCGCCGCCCGCGGACGTGGCGTGCCCGGATCCCGGAGATACGGCGGCCTCGGACCGGGCCGGAACCGGGGCCGGGGCCAGGGCCAGAGCGGGGGCCGGGGCCGGGGAACGCTGCGGGGCCGTGACGGTCGGCCGTGCGTGCAGGTCTGCAGCCGCCGGGGTGCCGGCGCCCACGGCACGTTGCGCCGCTCCCAGCGCTGACCGGAACGCCGCCGCGTCCCCGTACCGCAGGTCGGGCGACTTGGCGAGTGCGCACAGCGTCACCGCGTCGATCGGGTCCGGGACATCCCTCCGCAGCGCCGACGGCGGCAGCGGGGTCTTCGTCAGATGCTGGTTCATCACCGCGAACGGCGAGTCCCCGGTGAACGGCGGCTGCCGGTGAGCAGTTCGTACAACAGGCAGCCGAGCGAGCAGATGTCGGTGCGTGCGTCGACCGCGGCGCCGTCGATCTGCTCGGGCGACAGATAGGCCGGTGTGCCGACCCTGAGCCCGGTTGCGGTCAGCCGCGTCGCGGTCTCGGCGAGCGCTTTCGCGATGCCGAAGTCGAGCACCTTCACCGCGCCGGACTCGGTGACCATGACGTTCGACGGTTTGATGTCCCGGTGGACCGGGCCCAGGCCGTGGCTGTGCACCAAGGTGTCGGCGATGTCGCGGGCCATGGCTACCGCCCGTGCGACCGGCAGCGGGCCCGTGCGCAGGATGTCGGCCAGGGTCCGGCCGTCGACGTACTCCATGACCGGGAACGGGACGGCCTCGGTACCGTCGGCGTCCTCGCCGACGTCGCACGGCGTCGCCACGCCCTGGTGAGAGAGGGCCGCGCCGGTCCGCGCCTCGCGACGGAACCGTTGGCGGAACTCCTCCTGACGGGTGAGTTCGACGGCGACCGTACCCATCGGCGTCCCGGGTGGACGGGGCGTGCGGCCGCCGGGCTCGGGCGCCGCTCGGCCCTGTCCCGGCGCAGGGACGCGGTCAGCACACCTGGACGCCCACCTGGGCCGCGTACCGCGCCGCTCCTTCGGCCGTCTCGCCCGCCCACCCGACGTAACCGTCGGGCCGGACGAGGAACACCCCGTCCCCGTACGGCTCGTACGACGGAATCCGCGCGGTGCGGTCGGCGGGGAGCTTCGGCAGGTCCGGGCCCGTGCCGACCGCCAGCAGTGTCCAGTGCGGCCCCTGGAACACGTCGAAGAGCCGTACGCCGCCGCGGATCCCGTCCGGTGCCCGGTCGCCTGCCTGCAGGGCGTCCTCGGACAGGCCGGTGCGGGTCTCCACGGCGAGGGAGGAGCCCCGGTAGCCCAGGCCGAGCTGGTGGGTGGCCTCGCCGCGCCTGACCTCGCCCCGGTGGACCCGGGTGGACAGGCCGAGCATCTCCGCGGCGACGGGCAGCCGCTCCTCCTCGTAGGAGTCGAGGAGGGACTCGGGAGCCGCGCCGCGCAGCACCGCGTCCAGCTTCCAGCCCAGGTTGTACGCGTCCTGGACGCTGGTGTTGAGCCCCTGGCCGCCCGCGGGCGAGTGGACGTGCGCCGCGTCGCCGACGAGGAAGACGCGGCCCTCGCGGAACCGGTCGGCCATCGCGGCCCGCGGCCTGAAGTCCGAGGCCCAGCGCACCTCGGTCACGGCGTCGGGTGCGAGGTGCGAGTACGCGGCGACGAGCCCGCGGATGCCGTCGAGGGAGAGGTCGACCTCCGAGCCCGCCGGGAGCTGCGCCGCGAGCTGGAAGTCCGCCGTGCCGGGCAGCGGGCAGATCGCAAGGAAGCCCCTGCCTTCGGCGGGCGGGAAGACGTGCCAGTTGTCACGGTCGAGCCCCGTGATCCGGACGTCGGCCACGAGCATCGGATTGGGGTCAACGGTCTCGCCGGTCATGCCGATCCCGAGGAAGCGCCGCACGCTGGACCGGCCGCCGTCGGCGGCGACGGCGTAGCGTGCGCGGACGGGGGCGCCGGAGGCGAACTCGGCTGTCACGCCGCCTTGGTCCTGCGTGATCCCCACCAGCTCCCGGCCGAAGGCGACGTCCGCGCCCAGCTCCGTCAGCCGCGCGAAGAGGATCTCCTGGGTGCGCCACTGCGGCACCATCCAGGGCTCGCTGTACGGCGAGCCCTCGCTCGCCCCGCTCTCGTCGAACATCCGGTGCTCGCCCTGGCGGTTGCCGTCCTGCCAGATCATGCCGACCGGGTAGGGCGCGCCCGCGGCCTGGATCGCGTGGTGCAGGCCGAGGTCGTCGAGGACCTCCAGCGTGCGGGGCTGAAGACCCTTGCCGCGCGAACCGGGGAAGAGCCCGGCCGCCCGTTCCACGAGGAGGGCCCGCACCCCGCGCCGGGCGAGGTCGACGGCGAGCGCGAGGCCGGCGGGGCCCGCTCCGACGATCAGCACATCCGTGTCCACGACGTTCTCCTTAACGGCGTTAAGTTCCATGCCCCGGAGGATGCCCTTAACGGTGTTAAGCTGTCAAGCGTGGTTACCCGGAAATCCCCCAAGCTGGACAAGAAGCAGGCCGTCGCGACCGGCCTGAGGCTGCTGAACGACGCCGGACTCGACGGGCTCACCCTGCGGGCCATCGCCAAGGAGCTGAACGTCCAGGCACCGGCCCTGTACTGGCACTTCAAGAACAAGCAGGAACTGCTCGACGAGATGGCGACGGAGATGTACCGCCGGATGGTCGCCGACTCGCGGCTCACCCCGGGCGCCACCTGGCAGCAGCGGCTCCTGGACGTCAATCGCGGCCTGCGCACCGCACTGCTCGGCTACCGCGACGGCGCGAAGGTCTTCAGCGGCTCACGCTTCACCGGCACCGAACACGCCGTCCAGATGGAAGAGAACCTGCGCGCCCTGGTGGAGGCCGGCTTCGAACTGCCCCAGGCCGTCCGGGCCACTTCCACGGCCTACTTCTTCACCCTCGGCTTCGTCACCGAGGAACAGGGCGTCGAGTCGATGCCGGGCGAGCGCAGGGAGGGTTACGACGTCGACGAACGCGCCGCACGCATGGGCGACTTCCCCCTCGCGGCCGCCGCGGGCGCCGACCTCTTCCAGGACTTCGACTCGGGCTTCGAGGAAGGCCTGCGCCTGGTGATCGCGGGCATCGAGGCGCGGTACGGGGTCGGCTGACGACCTCCCGGCCGGGCCCGGGTCTTGCGCTGTGCGTCCAATGGACTCATTATGTGCGTCCAACGGACGCACAACGGAGTGAGGCGGGGCGTGGACGAGACGACGAGCACTCAAGGGCACGGCGGGACCGGCACGACGACGGACGCGAGGACGGGCCCGGCGACGGGAGCCGTTCCGGGGGACGGCGGCGGGCAAGGGCTGCGCGGCAGCGCGTTCCTCCCGCGGCAGGAGAACCTCGACCTGCCGCTGCCGCCCGTGTTCACCGATCCCGCGCAGGAGCGCGAGCACCGCAAACAGCGGCTCGCCGGCGCCTGCCGCGTCTTCGGCCGCCTCGGCTTCTCCGAAGGGGTCGCGGGGCACATCACCGTGCGCGACCCGGAGCACCCGGACATGTTCTGGGTCAACCCGTTCGGCATGTCCTTCCGGCACGTCCGGGTCAGCGACCTGATCCTCGTCGACCACGAGGGGCAGGTCCGCCACGGCAGGCGCCCGGTCAACCGGGCCGGATTCGTGATCCATTCCGCCATCCACGCCGCCCGTCCCGACGTGGTCGCCGCCTGTCACGCCCACGCCCTCCACGGCAAGGCCTTCTCCAGCCTGGGACGCCTGCTGGACCCGATCACCCAGGACGCGTGCGCCCTGTACGAACAGCACACCGTCCACCGGGACGGCGCCGGTGCCGTGGTGGTCGAGGAGGAGGCCGGCCGGCAGCTCGCCGCCGGGCTGGGGCCGCACAAGGCCGTCATCCACCAGAACCACGGCATCTTCACCGTCGGCGAATCGGTCGACGAAGCGGCCTGGTGGTTCATCTCCATGGAGCGCAGCGCCCAGGCGCAGCTCCTGGCGGAGGCCGCGGGCACTCCCCACCTGATCGACCCCGAAGCCGCCCGGCACACCCGGGACCAGACCGGATTCCCGCTCGCGGGCTGGTTCTCCTTCCAGCCCCTCTGGGACGAGATCGTCCGCACGGAACCCGACCTCTTCGAGTAGGCGCCACCCATGACACCCCAGCCCGAAGCCGAACCCGCCACCGACTGCCCGGAGCCCGGATCCCCCGCGTGGTGGCAGGCTCGCTACGCCGAACGCGACCGCCGCAGGCCCCGCCAGGGTGGGCTGACGCTCGACCGGATCACCGCGGGCGCGCTCGAACTGGCCGACCGTGAGGGCCTGGAGGCGCTCACGATGCGCCGGCTCGGCGACCACCTCCAGGTCCGCCACACCTCCCTGTACCGCCACGTCGCGAGCCGGGAAGAGCTGTTGATCGCGACCGTCGACCACATGCTGGGCGAGATCCGGCTGCCCTCGCTCGACGGGGACTGGCGGGCCGGTCTGGAACACGGGGCCCGGGAGTTCCGCCGGGTCCTCGCGGCGCACCCGGCGGTCGTCCCGTTGCTGACCACCGGTCAGTTGCTGGGTCCCAACGCCCTGCGGGCCCGTGAGCACGCCCTCGGCCAGCTCCTCGCCCACGGGTGGTCCCCGCGGTCGGCCGTCCACGTCTACCTCACGGTCACACACTTCGTGATCGGTGCCGCGGTCCTCGACTCCGGCGGCGCGGCGCGTACCGCCGGACAGCGAGCCGCGATGGCCGACCTGTTCGCCTCCCTTTCCCCGCGCACCCACCCGGTGGTCCACCGCCACGCCGAGCTGCTCAACTCACTCGACTCCGAGGCCGAGTTCGAGTTCGGCCTGCGGACACTGCTGCACGGGCTGAGTCACCTGCACGCCGAGGAGGCCTCCGCATGACCGGCGGGCGCGTCCTGCCGCCGCTGCGCCGCTGGACCGAGGGCGGCAGTACCGTGCGGATCGGCGGTCACTCGGTCTTCGTACGCCAGGACGGGCCCGCGCACGGCGCGCCCGTCACCCTCGTCCACGGCTTCCCGACCTCCTCCCACGACTGGGCGGCCGTGGTCCCGGCCCTCGTCGCGGCCGGACTCCGGATCACCACGCTGGACCTGCTCGGCTTCGGGGAGAGCGACAAGCCCCGGCGCCACCGCTACTCGGTGCTCGACCAGGCCTCTCTCGTCGAGGAGGTCTGGCGCCGGTACGGGATCGGCAGCACCGCCCTGGTCGCGCACGACTACGGGGTGAGCGTCGGCCAGGAACTGCTGGCCCGCGACCCGGCCCGGATCACGCGCATGGCCTGGCTGAACGGCGGGCTCTATCCCGATCTGCACCGCCCCGTGCCGATCCAGCGTCTGCTGCACGGCCCGCTGGGTCCGCTGCTCGCGCCCCTCACCACGGAGCGGCGGTTCGCCGCGACCCTGCGCGGGGTGCTGGGACGGCCGGTCCACGACGAGGACGTGCGCGACCTGTGGGCGGCGGCGTCCCGCGCCGGCGGCCACCGCCTCGCCCCGAGACTGCTGCGGTACATCGACGAGCGCCGCCGGCACGCCGCGCGCTGGACCTCGGCCCTGGAGGGCCGGTCCGGGCCCACGCTGTTCGTGTGGGGGCCTGCCGACCCGATCAGCGGCGCGCACGTACTCGCCCGGATCCAGGCGCGCATGCCGCAGGCCCACGTCGTGGAGCTCGCCGGACCTCCGGCCGTCGGACACTACCCGCAACTGGAGGATCCGGAGGCGGTCGCGGCAGCGCTCACCGGGTTCCTGGCCCCCTGAGGCGACCCGCAAGGCCTCCGCGCGCATGCCCGGGTGACCGGCGGACGGAGGCCGGCGCTCGGCGTCAGCGGCGCCGGTCGGGGTCGTCGAAGCGCAGTACGGTGTCGACGCCCCGGCGCAGGGCGCGCGCCATGGGCGGTGGGGCGTAGGAGAGGCGGAACAGGAACGGTTCGGTCTCGCCCGGGTGGCGCGGGACGAGGGCGGAAAGCCGCTTGCGCAGGCTGTGCAGGGTGGCGGTTTCCGTTGCGTCGAGTCCGCGTCACCGGCGGCGGCCGTGCACGTCCGGCATGCCGCGCGCTGCCGACCCCTTCCTGGGCGAGGGTGAACGCGCTGGCGGCGCCCACGGAGAGACCGGCCACGGCGATCGTCCTGCCGGTGAGGCGGTCCTGTTCGGCCGCTGTGATCTTGTACTGGTTGCGGGACAGGCGCAGCTCGCGGTACTCCGGCTCGGGCAGGACGTGCGCCAGCCGGCGTGACCACGGGCACCAGACCCAGGTCCCGTACTCCAGGGGCGGCTGCCCGTCGAGATGCCCTCCCCGCGGTTCCGAGTTCTTCGGCACTCGGACGCCAGGCGGGGCGGCGGGCGATGAGCAGCTCCGCCAACTGTTCGGTCAGGGTGTCCCGCACAGCCGTCGCCTCACCGCGGGCCAGTATCCCGGTCAGTTCCGACCGTTGACCGGGGTCGCCCGCGGCGAACAGCCGCGGGCGCCAGGGGCTCGCGCCGTCGGCCTCCCGGACGGCGGAGTCGATGTGCGCTTCGCTTCCAGACTCATCGTGCACCTTCGGCTGTGAAGTCCTGGTGGACGGGGTCGTCGAAACCGACCGTACCGAGGAGTACGCGGCCGCCGCCTGCTGTTACCTCATTCGGTGTCGTCCCGGGCGAGTTCGAGCGCCACTTCTTGGAGGACCTGCTCGGTGGGCCGTTCCGGGTCCATCTCGTCGTAGGCGTCGGCCACCGACTCGAAGGCGAGGATGAATCCGCTGATCAGTGCGCTCAGGGGCTCGGAGAGCTGGCTCAGCACCGACAGCCCGGCCTCCTCGGGTCCCGCGGATGCCGGAACGACGAACTGGTCGGGGATCACCTCGCCGAGGAGGTCGGACACGAATCCCTCCTCGGCGCCGCCGCGCAGGGCTGTGAGGGCGGCGATGGCTTTGAGCTTGATCTCGTTCTCGGTCACGGTTCGAGCGTAGGAGCAAGGCGGCCGGGAGGCCGCCCGACCCACGGTTCGGACCGCGGAGACGGGAGAGTTTGGAGGGGCCCGAACGGGTTAGACGCAGTGGAGGAAGAGGTTCCAAACGATGGGAGTGGCATCGTGTCGGGCGAAAAGAAGATGCAGGCCAAGACGGAAAAGGCGAAGGGCAAGGCCAAAGAGGCCGTGGGCCGCACCGTCGGCAACGAGAGCCTCACCGCGAAGGGTCGTGCGGAGCAGGCCAAGGGCGACGCCCGCGCGGCCAAGGAGAAGATCAAGGACACCTTGGAGGACTAGCGGGTGTGGCAGGCGGGTGCGCAAGCCCGCTCCTCCCTCACGACGGCGCCCCCGGGAACGATTCCCGGGGGCGGCCTCGTCACGCGGGGGGCGACATGACCAGCGCCGGGCCGGCCGTCACGGGCCCGCCCACCGGTGATCACGAGCCCGTGTAACGGAGCACCACCGCGACACCGTCTTCGAGCGGCAGCTCTTCGTCCGGTACGGAGATGAGGTCGGCCTGGGTGCCGGCTGCCGCGCGGATCAAGGCCGCGCCGGGTGCGGGCTCCTCCCAGTAGTAGTGCAGGCCGAAGGCGCTCAGCTCCTCGCCCGTCAGAGCCAGGTGGACGGGAGCGGCGCCGACCCACAGGTGCCGGTCGAGCCGTACCGGCCGGCTGAGGATCAGGGTCTGGGCCTGCCCGCGTTGGAGGGCGGCCACCGTAGCGGCAAGTCCTTCGACGTACTCCGGGTGGCGGGCGCGCTGCGCGAGGAAGGTGTCCACCTGATGCCTGTCGCGATCGCGGAGCCTGCCGTCGAGCAGGATGGCGAGCTCCTCCTCCAGGAGGGCCCGGCCGGTCTCGCGTCGGCGGTGCTGGCCGTCCTTGAGCTTCACGAGCGCGCCGTGAAGCCGGCTCGGTGCGGCCCTCATGAGGCTGTTGACGGCCCACGGGTCCCCGGCCAGCACGACCATCTCGGTACCCGCCTCGCCCATCCCGGTCACCAGTTGCCCGACGAGCCGCTCGACCTCCTGGGGCCAGCCGTCCACCGGTATCCGTCGGTGGGAGTGGGCTCCCGGCGCGACACGGCTCGTCGGCCACCGGCCGCTCTCGCAGTCGATCTCCAGCTCCTCGTCCGGGCCGCCGTGCCCGGCGGTGTGCTCGGGGACGTGCACGCGGTGCAGGATGACCACCGCGTACGGGATGTCCGGGGTGTGCTGAAGAGCGAGCGACAGCGTGTCGGGCAGCATGCCGTACAGAGCCGACTCACGGGCCGGGGGCTCCGGGAGGCACTCGGCGAGGACGAGCCGCCCGTGGGCGGCGAAGACGGCCTGGCCGTGCCGTCCGGCCACCTCACGGCCCGTGCCGACGGCGCCGGCGAGCGCGTCGACCGTGGCCTGGTCGGCGTCGTGGGCCAGCAGGCTCTTGCGGAGGTCGTGCCATCGCAGTTCCACGGCCCGGTCGGCGTCGTCCAGGTCACGGGATGTGTCGAGGTACACCGAGGCGATGGGGCCGGGACGGGCGTAGAGCGGATCGAGGAACTGCAGCTTCACGGCTTCCTCCCGCGGAGAAGGAGTGCGCGTCGGCGCACCGGCCGCCTGCGCTACAGCGACGGCGGCCGCGGGCTCCCGGGTGCCGGTTCGGCGTCCGGGGCGGGGTTCGGTGCGGGTCGCGGGGCCTGCGGATCACCGGGCCGCGGATGCGTGGGAGGCGCCGGGCTGGGCTCCGACGGATCACGCGGGTGGGGATGCGTGGGCGGGCCGGTCTTCTGATGCCTCATGCTGCGCCCCTACCCCCGTCGGGGAGCCGTAGACCTGCGGGAGCCGGAACGCGCCCGCTCAGACCGTGTCCCGGGGAGTGGACCGTACTTCGAAGCCGAACAATTCCTCCGGCGTGCCCGTCACCTCGCGGACCTCGACGGCGCGGACCTCGGCCGCCGCAGGCCCCGTACGCGCCCACCGCACCATCGCCGCGACGGCGTCCTCGCCCCCTTCGAACAATGCTTCGACGCCGCCGTCGGGCAGGTTCCGTACCCACCCCGACACACCGTGCGCCAGCGCCTCACGGCGGCACGTGTCCCGGAAGAACACCCCTTGCACGATCCCCGACACGATCACGCGCTTGCGTACCATGCTCCGACCATAGGCCGCTCGCGTCCGTTTCCGGGCGCGGGCCAGGGTCGTGTCACAGGTGTGTCGGGAACACCCGACGGGAGGCCGGGTGGGCCAAGGTGGGGACATGGTGCATGTATTGGGCAGCAGGATTCTGCTGCGTCCCACGGATCCCGAGCGCTCACGCGCCTTCTACGGCGACACCTTGGAGCTGGCCGTCTACCGCGAGTTCGGCACCGGCCCCGAGCGGGGCACCGTCTACTTCCTGGGCGGCGGGTTCCTCGAGGTGTCGGGACGCGCCGAGGCACCGCCCGCGCCCGGGATGCAGCTGTGGCTCCAAGTCGCGTGCGTGCAGGCGGCGTACGAGGAACTGAGCAGCCGGGGTGCCGAGGTGCTGCGGCCTCCACGGCGCGAGCCCTGGGGCCTGATCGAGATGTGGATCGCCGACCCCGACGGCGTGCGCATCGCCGTCGTGGAGGTGCCGGCGGACCACCCGCTGCGCTTTCGCCCCTGATCCGCCAATCCGGCACGGTGCCGCCGTCATCACGCGGCGGCCCCGAGAGGGTGCGCCGGGTAACCACCGGCCCCCTACCCGGGGAACGACACCCCGGTCAGCTCCTCCGACAGCCGCCACAGGCGGCGGGCCCGTGCGTCGTCCTGGGCCTGGGGGCTCAGGACGGCCGGGCCGGGGTGCCCCCGCAGTTCGCCGCGGCCCTGCGGGCCCGTGTAGCTGCCGCCGGGCAGGAGCTGGGTGGCGGCGTACAGGATGGGCAGGGCGCCCATGGCATCGGACTGGGCCATGAACCGGTTGGTGACCTTCATGATCGCCCGCTGGAGCCGGCTGCCGCTGCCGCCCTGGAGGTTCGTCGCCGCGTACCCGGGGTGGGCGGCATGCGCCGTGACGGGTGAGCCCGCTTCGGTGAGGCGGCGCTGGAGTTCGCGGATGAAGAGCAGGTCGGCCAGCTTCGACTGCTGGTACGCGCGCCAGGGACCGTAGTTCCGATGGGAGTTGATGTCGTCGAAGTCGATGTCGACGCCCTTCCTGCGGTGGGCGTTGGAGGCGACGGAGACGACACGGCCGGTGATCCGCGGCAGCAGCAGGTTGGTGAGCGCGAAAGGGCCCAGGTGATTGGTGCCCAGCTGCATCTCGAAACCGTCGGCCGTGCGGCGCTCCGGGATGGCCATGACCCCGGCGTTGTTGATCAAGGTGTCGAGCGGCCCGTCCCACTGCGCGGCGAAGGCCCGGACGGAGGCGAGGTCGGCCAGATCGAGCCTGCGGACCTCGGCGTTCCTGCCGCAGCCGGCCGCCACGGCGTCGCCCCGGGCAGTGTCCCGGACCGCGAGTACGACGCGGGCGCCCACCCGTCCGAGCTCGCGGGCCGTGACGGCTCCCAGGCCGCTGCTGGCGCCCGTCACCACGATCGTGCGGCCCGTGAGGTCCGGCAGGTCGGCCGCCGTCCAAGCCGCGGGGTACGCGCTCATGGTCCCCAGTATCCCGGCGCGGCGGCGATGTGCGCGCCCGAGTGGAGTGCGGCGCGCTCAGCCCGGATGATGGGAGAGGGCGAGGTGAGCCGATGAGGTGAGCTCCATGACCATGCAGTTCTCCTACCCGCCGGTCACCGTGACGGCCAGACTGGACGCGCCGCTCTCGCGCTGGCTGTGGCTGGTCAAGTGGATCCTGGCCATTCCGCACTACATCGTGCTGGCCTTCCTCTGGATCGCTTTCGTCGTGGTCGGCCTGATCGCGTTCTTCGCCATCCTCTTCACCGAGCGTTACCCCCGCGCCCTCTTCGACTTCAACCTCGGGGTGCTGCGCTGGTCCTGGCGGGTCTCGTACTACGCGCACGCCGTGCTGGGCACCGACCGGTACCCGCCGTTCAGCCTCGGCCCCGAGCCCGACTATCCGGCCCGCCTGGACATCGCCTACCCCGAGCGGCTCTCGCGGGGCCTGGTCCTGATCAAGTGGTGGCTGCTCGCCATCCCGCAGTACTTCGTGATCGCCATCTTCACCGGGACGGCGCAAAGGGGCTGTTGGGGCGGTGGCCTGATCGGCCTGCTCGCACTGTTCGCGGTCGTCGCGCTGGCCTTCACCCGGAAGTACCCCCGCGATCTGTTCGACCTGCTGATCGGACTCAACCGGTGGGTGCTCCGCGTCACGGCGTACGCCGCGCTGATGACGGACCAGTACCCCCCGCTCCGTCTCGACATGGGCGGCGACGAGCACCTGGCCGCCGCAGTGCACGACTGAAGCGCCGCACAGACAGGATCCGACCGTGTCCGCACCCCCGCTCGACGCCACCGCGGTGCTCTCCCTCATCGAGGACGCCGTCACCGCACCGTCCATGCACAATGCCCAGCCGTGGAAATTCGTCCTGCGGCCCCACGACCGGAGGATCGAGCTGCACGGTGACCCCGAACGTGCCATGCCGCACACCGACCCGGATCTGCGGGCCCTCCATCTCGGCTGCGCCGCGGCTCTGTTCAACCTCCGGGTGGCCGCGGCGGACAGCGGCTGGGAGACGGCCGTCACGCTCCTGCCCGACAACGACAGACCGTGGCACCTGGCGGATGCCGTGCTGCGGGAGACAACGGCCACGGACCCCGCCCTCATGTCCCTGTACCCCTCTGTTCGGCGCCGCCACACCAGCCGCTTCCCCTTCACCGAGGAGGAGATCCCGCCCGCCGTACAGGACGGCCTGTGCGCGGCGGCCCTCCTCGAAGGGGCGCGGCTCGTCCTCCCCGACGCCTGGCACACCGAAGCCGTACTGGAGCTCGTACACGACTCCGAACACCGCGAGGCGATGGACCCGGCGGCACGGGAGGAAACCGCTCGGTGGACCCATACGGACGCGGCGCCCGACGGGCCGCGTGACGCGGGCATCCCCGGGTACGCGTTCGGCCCCCGCCAGTCGGGATCCCGTGCGCCGGTACGGGACTTCGGCAGCTGGCGCCCGGTTCCGGGGCGCGAGTCGGCCGCCTTCGAGCAGAACCCCCGCATCGCGCTGCTCGGTACGTCGGACGACACTCCGGCGGACTGGCTGCGAGCGGGCCAGGCGCTGCAACGCGTCCTCCTCCGGGCGACGGCGGACGGGCTCGTCGCCTCGATGACCTCGCAGCCCCTCGAATGGCCCGAACTGCGCTGGGCCGTCCGCGACCCGATAGCGCCGATGGGCCACGTCCACATGGTGCTGCGCCTCGGCTACGGCCCCCAGGGCCCCGCCACGCCGCGACGCGCGGCGGCCGACGTGCTCGACGTTCGGTAGACGCACCGAAGCGGTCTCAGCGGCGTGGGGCGGGGAGCGCCAGGGAGAACCAGACGGCCTTGCCCTCGGCCGTCGGGAGGGTGCCCCAGGACGCGGCGAGGGAGTCGACGAGGAGCAGACCGCGGCCGGATTCGGCCTCGGGGGCGGCGAACCGGGCCTGGGGCAGGATGGGGCTGCCGTCGCAGACCTCGACGCTCAGCTCCCGGCCGGCTTGACGCAGTCGGAGGCGGACGGGCCCGCGGCTGTACCTCACCGCGTTGGAGAGCAGCTCGGAGGCGAGCAGGCAGGCGGTGTCGCGGAGCTGCTCGTCGTCCTTGCCCCACGACGCGAGGGTGGAGCGCAGGAAGCGTCGTCCCTCGCCGACGCTGCTCGGGTCGGCGGCCAGGACCACGGTCTGCGCCGTCACCGGGGTGTCGGGGATGCGGGCGAGCAGCAGGGTGACGTCGTCGGGGTTGTCATCGGCGTCCGGCAGCAGTTCGGCCAGCAGTTGGTCGGCGGCGGCCTCCAGGCCGTCGGCCGTCGCGAGGGCCTTCTCCAGCGCCGCGGCGAGCCCGTCCACCTGACCTTCGATGTCGCTCCCCGGAGTTTCCACCAGCCCGTCGGTGTAGAGCGCGAGCACGGAGCCGGGTTCGACCGTGTGACGGCTTTCGTGGTGGGGCACCTCGCCCACGCCGAGCGGCACGCTCACCTCGGCCGGCAGTCGGCTCACCTCCCCGCTCGCCGCGACCAGCAGGACCGGCAGGTGCCCGGCCGAGCAGACCGTGATTTCGGCGGCGTCGGCGTCGACGACCAGGTAGCAGCAGGTGACGAACTGGTCCGGGAGTTCACTGACCACGGCGTCGAGGGCGCGCATGAGCTGCCAGGGCGGCATCCCGGTCTTGGCCAGGGCGTGGGAGGCGGATCTGAGCTGTCCCATGACCGCTGCGGCGTCGAGGCCGCGTCCCATCACATCGCCGATCATGATGCCGACCCGGCCGCCGCCCAGGGGGATCAGGTCGAACCAGTCGCCGCCCACTCCGGCGCCCTGCCGGGCCGGGAAGTAGCGGCTCGCCGTCGGCATCCCCGGCACGTCCGGCGGCGACCCCATGAGGCTCCGCTGGAGGGTGAGGGCCACGTGGCGCTGCTGTTCGTAGAGCCGGGCGAGCATCTCCTCGGCGGCCTTGCGTTCCGTGACGTCGCGGATGGCCGCGGAGACGAGGGTGCCGTCCGGCGTCTCCAAGGGGCTGAGGCTGATCTCGACGGGGAACTCGCGCCCGTCGCGGCACAGTCCGTGCAGCTCCAGCCCCGCACCCATGGGCCGGACCTGACGGTTGACGAAGTAGCCGTGCCGGAAGTCGGCGTGGTGTCCCCGGAACCGCTGCGGGACGAGGACTTCGACCGGCCGCCCCAGCAGGTCCTCGCGAACGTACCCGAAGAGCGCCTCCGTCTGGGCGTTGACGAGCTGGATGATGCCGCGCTCGTCGACGATCACCATCGCGTCGGGCGCCGCCTCCAGCAGCGCCCGGAAGCGCTCCTCGGCGGCCCTGCGTTCGCTGACGTCCCGCACGGCCGCCGATATCAGCAGTCCCTCGGGGGTCTCCAGGGGGCTGAGGCTGATCTCCACGGGGAACTCGCGCCCGTCGCGGCACAGTCCGTACAGCTCCAGGCCCGCGCCCATGGGGCGGACCTGGCGGCTCGCCGCGTATCCGAGCCGGTGGGCCGGATGGTGACCGCGGAACCGCTCGGGCACCAGCACGTCGATGGGGCGCCCCAGGAGTTCCTCCCGGGGGTAGCCGAACAAAGCCTCCGTCTGTGCGTTCACGAGCCGGATCACCCCGGCGTCGTCCACGATCACCACCGCGTCCGGTGCCGCTTCCAGCAGAGCCCGGAACAGCTCTTCGGTCGTCGCTGTCACGCTGCGCCTCGCACTCGTCGAATCCCGCAGAAGCAGAAGAGGACATCCGACCACGTGGCCGAAAATCGCACCCCCGATTGACAGGCATGCGCAGGCAATTGACCAGTTCTGTTCGGCGCAGTCGCCGTCTCTGCACGACATCCGCGGTACGCGGCGGCCTCGCCGGTGTGACACCGGCGAGGCCGTGATCCCGCTCAAGGCACCGGCGGGGCCGGGACGCCGTACGTCAGAGGGCGCTCTTCGTCGCGCTCGCGACGACGCACTCCTTGAACTCGCTGCCGTCGCCCTTCCCGGTGTAGGCCGTCGTGGCCTCGGCCTGCTGGGACGCACCCGCCTTGACCTTCAGCGCGGTCACGTTGGCCTGGGCCAGGTCCGCGGTCGAGGTGGCGCCCCCGCGGAACTTCATGGTGATGTTGTAGGTGTAGTCCACCGAACCGCTGTTGGTGACGGTGAGCCGGGCGACCATCTTCTTGCTCGCGGCGTCCATCTTGCAGTTGTCTATCTTGATGTCGCGCTCGGCCTTGTCCTTGCTGCTGGAACCGCCGCTGACGGTGCCGCTGCCGCTGGTGCTGCTGTTGCTGTCGTGGCTGCCACCGCTGGAGTTGCTGTGGCTCGAGCCGTGGCTGCCGCCGCAGCTCCCGCCGTGGGAGCCACGGGCTCCGGTGAGTGCGACGACCGCGATTCCGAACACGGCAATGGCACGGACATGGCGAAGCTTCACGTTCAACCCCGTTGAAATATCAGTGACTGAGACAGCCCGTCTTGACGGGCGCACGTCACCCTAACAGCGGTATCGGACAATTTTGTCCGAGTGCCACCGCGGGGCGGACTTCACCCCGCCGGCCAGGCGAACGGGCCGCCCACCAGGTGGCATCGGAGCAGCACGGGCCGAGCAGTCCCAGGTGCGGGGGAGCGGGTGCGCGGGGGCCGTCGGCGCATTGTTCGGGGAATGTACGGGTGGCGGCGCGTCCACCGGAAGGCCGGATCGGCGCGGTTAGCATCGACGGTGTTCACCGTACGTGAGAGGCAGTGATGACGGAGTCCAGGGGCCTCGTGCTGATCGTCGAGGACGAGCGCCACATCTCCGATGTGCAAAGGCTCTACTTGGCGCGCGAGGGATTCGGTGTCCACGTCGAGGCCGACGGGACGGCCGGGCTCGCGGCCGCGCGGCGGATGCGCCCGGTGGCGATCGTGCTGGACATCGGCCTTCCGGGCATGGACGGTATCGCCTTCTGCCGCGCCCTGCGCGACGCCGGCGACTGGACGCCGGTACTGCTGGTCACCGCGCGCGGTGAGGAGGCCGACCGGATCCTCGGCCTCGAACTGGGCGCCGACGACTACCTGACCAAGCCGTTCTCACCGCGCGAGCTGGTCGCCCGGGTCAAGACCGTACTGCGCCGGGCGGCGGGGCCTCCCGGCCGGCCGCCCGAGAGCGTCGGCCGGCTCAGCGTGGACCCGGTCAGCCGCACCGTGCGCTGCGACGGTCAGCCGGTCGAGCTCACCGCCACCGAGTTCAATCTGCTCGCACACCTGCTCCAGCACGTGGGGCAGGTCTTCACCCGTGAGCAGTTGCTCGCCCAGGTGTGGGGGTACCCGGGCTACCGCGACACCCGGATGGTCGACGTCTTCGTCTCGCAGCTGCGCGCCAAGCTCGGCGACGCGAGCCCGATCCGTACGGTCCGCGGCGTCGGGTACAGCGCGACGGCTCCCCGCACGTGAACCTCCCCCGTTCCGGCCCCCGCCGTGGCTCCCTGGCACGCAACATCGTGGTGCTGACCACCGTGGTGGCGGCGCTCGCCGTGGCGCTGACCGGGCTGGTCGCCTGGCAGACCGCCGCGCACGGCGCGGAGCAGCGCGAACGCGACCAGCTGACGCGTCAGGCCACGGTCCTCAGCCGCCTGCCGGCCTTGTCCGAAGCGCTCTTCAACGGCGCCCAGGTACTGGCGGGGCCGAACGGTGTGCAGCTCGCGGTCATCGCCCCGGACGGCACGGTGAGCGGAACCGCCACCCCGGCCGTCGACCGGACCTCGAAGTCGGCTCTCCTGTCGGGGGAACCGGTGTCCGCCGACGGCATCCTGGGCGGCCAGGACGTGCTGCTGGTGGGACAGCCCGGCGTGCGCGGCGGGGCGGTGGTGCTGACCGAGCCGTACACGGTCGTCACCCGGAACACGAACCAGATCCGTCGCAACGTGATCGCGCCGCTGATCGTCGGCATGCTCGGCGCGGCACTGGCCGGAGCGCTCCTGGCCCGCCGCATCGCGCGTCCGCTCGTGAAGGCCGCGCAGATCTCGCACCGGCTCGCCGCCGGCGAACGCGGCGTACCGGCCCCGGTAGACGGCCCCCGGGAGACCGCGGACATCGGGCGCGCCCTCAACGTCCTGGACGAGGCGCTGGCGCGCAGCGAGAACCGGCAGCGGGAGTTCCTGCTCTCCGTCTCCCACGACTTGCGCACGCCGCTGACCGCACTGCAGGGGTACGCGGAGGCGCTTGCCGACGGCCTGATCGAGCCGGACCGGCTGGCCGAGGTCGGGGGCATCCTGGCCGACGAGACCCGCCGCCTGGACCGGTTCCTGGGAGACCTGCTGGACCTGGCCCGGCTGGAGGCGGACGACTTCCGCCTCGACGTTGCCCCGTCCGACCTCTGCGCGGTGGTCGCCGAGGCCGCCGCCTTCTGGACCGGCCTCTGCGCACTCCACGGTGTCGATCTCCGGCTGGAGGAGCCGGGGCGGCCCGTCATCGTCGAAACGGACGCCTTCCGGGTCCGGCAGCTGATCGACGGCCTGGTGCAGAATGCCCTGCGGGTCACGCCCCAGGGCGCACCCCTGGTCCTCGCCGTTCGCGCGGCCGCGGGCGGCGGCGGGGCCGAGCTGCAGGTCCGCGACGGCGGACCCGGCCTCACCGACGACGACGTGCGCGTCGCCTTCGACCACGGTGCCCTCCACGAGCGTTACCGGGACACCCGCCCGGTCGGCAGCGGCCTGGGGCTGGCCATCGCCCACCGTCTGACCGGCCGCCTCGGTGGCGCCATCCGCGTCGACGGGCACGGCCCGGAAGGCGGCGCCTGCTTCACCGTCGCCCTGCCGCCGGCACCCGACGCCGCTTGAGGACGCGCGGGCCCTATGGGGTGTCTGACGGGCCCTCGTCCGGCCGGCGCGCCTTCACCCGTACATTCCCCGAACAATGTGCCCACAGCCGCCTTACACGCGCCGCGCACAGTGAGCCCCATGAACACTCAATCGGCCGAGGGGCGCGGGCTCCTCCACCGCAGCGGGCACTGGTGCGCCCGGCATGCCTGGCGGGTCGTGGCCCTGTGGGTGCTGCTCCTGATCGGCCTCGGGCTGGCCAACCACATGTGGGGCGGCACCTTCGCGGACAGCTTCTCCCTGCCCGGTACCCGTACCCAGACCGGTGCCGACCTGCTCACGGCCCACACGAGCGGTTCCGGTGGCACGGCCGCCCCCATCGTGATCACCTCCGACCAGGGTTCGCTCACCGGGCACCGGGCCGCGATCGATTCGGCCGTCGGCAACCTGAGCCGCCTGCCGAACGTCCTGTCGGTGGCCGACCCGCTCACCACACCCGGCGCGGTCTCCGCGAACGGCGACATCGCCCAGGTGACCGTCCGCTTCAGCGGCAACCCGGCGACCTTCGACCCGTCCTACCTCGCCGAGGTCGACACCGCCGTCGAGCCGCTGCGCGCCGACCGGGTCACCGTCGAGTACGGGGCCCCGCTGGGGCAGCTGGCCACGCCCAAGTCCGCCGACCGCACCTCGGAGGCCATCGGTCTGGCCGTCGCCGTGCTCGTGCTGCTGATCGGCTTCGGCAGCGTCGCCGCCACCGGGCTGCCGCTGCTGACGGCCGTGACCGGCCTGGCCGTCAGCCTGGCCGGTCTCGGACTGCTCGCCGGACGGTTCGGCTTCGCCCAGGCGTCCCCGACCCTGGCCGCGATTATGGGCCTCGGCGTCGGCATCGACTACGCGCTCTTCCTGGCCACCCGCTACCGGGCCCTGCTGCACTCGGGAACGGAACCCGCCGAGGCGGTCGGGCGTACGGTCGCCACCAGCGGCCGTGCCGTGCTGGTCGCCGCGGCCACGGTCGCCATGGCCCTGGGCGGGCTCTGCGTCTGCGGCGTGAGCTTCATCGGCACCCTGGGCGTCGCGGCCGGGCTCAGTGTCGTCGTGGCCGCTGCCGCGTCCGTGACGCTGACTCCCGCACTGCTGGGTCTGCTCGGCCGCCGGATCGACCGCCTCCACGTGCGTACGCCGGTCGCCGAACCCACCGGCGAGTCGGACGTCTGGCACCGCTGGGCCGTCAAGGTCAGCCGGCGCCCCTGGCTCTTCCTGGCGAGTGGCCTGCTCCTGCTCGGAGCCCTCTCGATCCCCGTCGCGTCCATGCAGCTCGGCCACGTCGACGCCGGAGCACAGCCCACCAGCCGGACCGACCGCCGCGCCTACGACCTGATCACCGAGGGCTTCGGCCCCGGAGCCAACGGCACCGTCACCGTCGTCGCCCACCTCGACAGCCGGCAGGTCGCCGACCAGAGCGAGCGCCAAGCCCTCGCCGCCTCGCTCCAGCAGGCGCTGGCCGCCGTACCGGGCGTCGCCTCCGTGACACCCCCGGCCCCCAGCCCCGACCGTGCCCTGCTCATCACCACGGTCACTCCCACCACCGGCCCGCAGGAACGGGCCACCACCGACCTGATCCACACCTTGCAGAACGACACGGTGCCGCACACGCTGTCGGGCACCGGCGCCACCGGCTACGTCACCGGCACCGCCGCCGCCACCCAGACCTTCACCGACACGCTCACCACCCAACTACCCCTGATCATCGCAGTGGTGGTCGCAGCCGCATTCCTGCTGCTGCTCAGCGTCTTCCGCAGCCCGCTGATCGCGCTCAAGGCCGCCGTGCTCAATCTGTTCTCCATCACCGCCGCCTACGGCGTGGTCGTCGCGGTCTTCCAATGGGGCTGGGGCGGCACGCTGTTCGGCGTCACCGAGAAGGTGCCCGTCGAGTCCTACGTGCCGATGATGATGTTCGCGATCGTCTTCGGACTCTCCATGGACTACGAGGTCTTCCTGCTCTCCCGGATCCGAGAGACGTGGCTGCACGGCAAGGACAACCACCTGGCCGTCGCCACCGGCCTCGCCGCGACGGCCCGCGTCATCACCTGCGCGGCGCTGATCATGACCAGCGTCTTCCTGGCGTTCCTGCTCTCCACGAACGTCGCCGTCAAAATGCTCGCCCTCGGCCTCGGGGTCAGCGTCATCATCGACGCCACCGTGGTCCGGCTGCTCCTGGTGCCCGCGTGCATGTACCTCTTCGGGCGGGCCAACTGGTGGCTCCCCGGCTGGCTCGACCGGCTCCTGCCGCATCTCGACCCGGAAGGGCCCGCCGCCGCGCCCAGCTCCCCGCCCGCCTCCCCGCCCGCCCCCGCCCTCGCGCCCTCCCGGGGAGAGCGCCGATGAAGCAGCGCGTGACGAAGATCCGGGCAGCCATGCGCCGCCACCTCGTCCTCACGGTCACGGCCGCCGTGCTCCTGGTGGCCGTCGTCGCCACGGGCGCGGCCGAGTACACGGCCCGCAACATGATCCGTAACCACGTCGCGAAAGCGGCACCCGGCCTCGGCGACAACGTCGCGGTCAGCGCGTCCGGCGACTGGGTCCTGTGGGACCTGGCTCAGGAGAGCATCCCCCGGCTCGACATCAGCAGCGACGACGCCCGCCTCGGACCGCTCTCCCAAGTCTGCGTACGCGCACGGCTCGACGACGTCCGCCTCGGCGAGAGGACCACGGTCGGCAGCAGCCACGCCCAGGTGACCGCCTCCACGCAGTCCATCGCCACCGCGATCCGGACCGCCGTACCGTCCGTACCGGTGACCACGGTCACCACGGACCCGGCGAACGGTACAGTCCTCGCCGCCGTGGGCCCGGGCGGCGCCGGACAGCTGACACTGCGTCCCGTACTCGCGGACGGGAGGGTCACGCTCGCCGTGGACGGGCTCACCGTGTTCGGCCGCTCGGTCCCGGCCGGCCGGTTCGGGATGGGCAACGGCGGTCTCGGAGCGGGGACGGGTGGGCTGAAGCAATACCCGCTCGGGCTCAAGGCCACGTCCGTACACGTCCGGCCGGACGGCCTGCACGTCACCCTGACGGGCGGCCCCAGCACCCTGGCCGGCGCTTGACGTCCGCACTCCGCTTCCCGGCCCGTCCGGAAGTGCGAAGTCTTCAACCGGATGCTGCAATGACCGAGGAGGATCTCGCGATTCAGCAGGCCAGGCTCCTCGCCTGAAACGGACGGCCAGAACCGAGACGGGACACATCCCATGACGGCATCGGATCCGCGCCCCTCGGGGCCTGCCGAAGGGACACAGCCCGAAGAGGCGGACCGGCTGCGTGCACTGCTGCGCAGTCCCGGATACCTCAAGGCGCTCGTGTTCTGCGCCCTCATGGGCATTCCGGTGTCGCTGGTGGCGTTCTGGTTCCTGGTCTCCCTCCACGAACTGGAGCACCTGATGTGGGCCGGTCTGCCGGAGGCCCTGGGCTGGGACGCCCCGCCATGGTGGTGGCCGCTGCCGCTGCTGCTCGTCGCCGGCGTCGGCGTCGGGCTCGTGGTCACCCATCTGCCCGGCGCCGGCGGCCACATCCCCGCCGGGGGACTGCACACGGGCGGCAGCCCGGCGAGAGCACTGCCCGGCGTGATCCTCGCCGCCCTGATCAGCCTTCCCCTCGGCGCCACGCTCGGCCCGGAAGCCCCGTTGATCGCCCTCGGCGGCGGCTTGGCGCTGCTCTTCAGAGATCTGGCGCGGGTACCTGCGACGGCCCAGAGCACGGCGCTCCTCGGCGCGGCGGGAGCGGCGGCGGCGGTCGCGGTGATCTTCGGAAGCCCGTTGGTCGCGGGGGTGCTGCTCATCGAGGTGGCCGGGGTGGGCGGACCACAGCTGTTCGCGGTCATGCTGCCCGCGCTCCTGTCGAGCGGGGTGGGCTCCCTCGTGTTCACCGGCTTCGGCCGCTGGACCGGTCTCGATGCGCCCAGCCTCGCCGTGAAGGTGGGCGTGCCCACTCCGCATCTCGATGCCGGGGACGTGCTCTGGACGATCCCGATGGCCGTCCTCATCGGCGCCCTCTTGCATCTGATCATGCGAGGAGGGCGGCTGACCGCGCAGTTCGTCGCGAAGCGTCCCGTCGCCCGTACGACCCTGTGCGCCCTGGCAGCGGGCGTCTGCTCCGCCGTGTACGCGCTCACCACCGGCCTGTCGCCCGCTGACGTGTCGTCTTCCGGACAGGGGACGCTGAGCCGGATGGCCGCCGATCCGCATGCCTGGAGCGTCGGGGCCCTGATCGCCCTGGTGCTCTGCACGAGCGTCGCCTACGCCCTGTGCCTCGGCAGCCTGCGAGGCGGCCCCGTGTTCCCGTCGCTGTTCCTGGGCTGTGCGCTCGGTGTGCTCCTCGCGCCCCTGCCGGGCCTGGGGGTCGTACCGGGAATGGCCGCGGGCATGGCGGCCGCGACGACCAGTGCCTTGCGGCTGCCGGTCAGCAGCATCGTGCTCGTCGTCCTGGTGCTCGGCAGCGTCGCCATGACGCCCGTGGTGATCCTGGCTGCCGTCGTTGGCTTCGTGACGACCCAGTTGCTGCCGCCCGAACCAGCCGTTCCGTCCGTGGGCAAGACCGCGGAACCGCCGGCCGCCCGGGCCCTCGCCCACGGCGCGTCGGGCTCCGCCTGAGGCCACCGCCGCAGCCCCTCGTATGCGCACGGTCGCCGAGGTGCGCCGCGGACGGTGCGCGCCGAGAGTGGAAGCACCCGGCCCGCACCGGACGGGCCGGCCGCACCGCACCGCACCGCACCGCATCGAGGAGGCCGTATGCCGCGTCACCACGTGCCCGCAGCCGTGGTGCTCGTGACGGGCGTGGCGGGGTCGGGGAAGTCCACGGTGGCCCGGCTGATGGCCGACCGGCTCGGCTGGGCGCAGGAGGACGCCGACGACTTCCACACTCCGGCGAACCGGGCCAGGATGGCGGCCGGCGAGCCCCTGACCGACGAGGACAGACGCCCGTGGCTGGCCGACGTCGCGGCATGGATCGACCGGCGGATAGCGGCGCGTGAACCGGCCGTCGTCGCCGTCTCCGCGCTCAAACGGGCCTATCGGGACCAACTGGCCCAGGGGCGGCCCGAAGTACGTCTGGTCTATCTGCACGGTTCACGACAGCTCATCCGCTCCCGGCTGATGTCCAGGCACGGCCACTTCTTCCCCGCACGGCTGCTGGACAGCCAGTTCGCCGATCTCCAGGAGCCGGAGCCGGACGAGCACGCCTGCGTGGTGGACATCGACCAGCCCCCGGAGGCCGTCGTCGAAGCCGTCCTCGCCCTGCTCGGCACCGGCGCCGGCGCGGCGCCCTCCCCCGCCGCACCGACCGAGGAGCCGCACATGCCCCCCACAGCAACGGGAGAACAATGGCGGCTGCGCCACGCCGCGCACGAGGCGGTGGTGGTCGAGCTGGGCGGCGCGCTGCGCCACTACGAGGTGGGCGGGCGGGCACTGCTCGACGGGTTCGCCGCCGACGAGCGGATCACCGGCGGACGGGGACAGCTCCTCGTGCCCTGGCCGAACCGGGTGGCCGGCGGGCGGTACCACTTCGGTGGCGAGGACCTGCAACTCCCGCTGACCGAACCGGAGAACGGCAATGCGATCCACGGGCTCCTGAGGTGGGTACCGTGGCGGCTGCTCGGCCGCAGCGACGACGCGGTCACGGTGGGCACCACCCTCTTCCCGCAGCCCGGATACCCGTACCGGCTGGAGGTCTCCGCCGAGTACCGGCTGGGCCAGGAGGGGCTTGAGACCACTGTCACCACCACCAACGTGGGGGACGCCGCCGCGCCCTACGGCGTGGGCCAGCACCCCTATCTGACCGTGGGCACCGGCCTGGTGGACACCGCGCTGCTGACCGTGCCGGCCCGCTCCAGGCTGGTCACCGACGAACACGGCCTGCCGACCGGCGAGGAACCGGTCGAGGGCACGGCGTACGACTTCCGCACCGCCCGGCCCATCGGCGAGGAGCGACTGGACACCGCGTACACGGGGCTCGACCGCGACCCCGCGGGCCGCTGCGCGGTCCGGCTGGCGCACCCTTCGGGGAGGTACGGCATCGACGTACGGCTCATCGAGGGCGTCCGGTACGTGCAGGTGTACACCGGGGACACGCTGCCGGAGCCCGGGCGGCGCCGGCGCGGTGTCGCCATCGAACCGATGTCCTGCCCGGCCGACGCGTTGCGCAGCGGCACGGCGCTCACCGTCCTGGAACCGGGCGGCAGCCACGTATTGCGCTGGGGCCTGGCTCCGTGGGGGTCCTGGTGACCGCGGCGGCCGGGCCGTCGACGCCGCGGCCCATGACCGGTGATGCCTTCCGCGCGTTGTACGAGGAGCTGCGCGACATGTGCCCGCGCGCCCCCGACGACCGGCGCGGCACACTCGGCCACCTGACGCCCGAGCGCGTGGTGGCCGCCACCGCCGAGGTCCGCTCCGGACTCACGGTGTCCCTCGCCGCGCCCATCGAAACCCTGTCCGGCCCGGACAATCCCGAACCCGCACGTCACGGGATGATCGCGCCCGCCGCCGGTGAGGCCGTCGCCGACGGGCTGTACTTCGCGCGCGACCGGTTCGCGATGAACGTGCACGGGGACGCGGACAGTCACCTCGACGCGCTGTGCCACGTGCTCTTCGACGGGGAGCTCTACAACGGCGTGCCGGCGAGCAGCGTGACGCCCGACGGCGCCCGCGCGCTCTGCGTCGAGACCGTCCGGGACGGCATCGTCGGCCGTGGCGTGCTCCTGGACGTTCCGCGGCTGCGGGGCGTGCCCTGGCTGGAGCCCGGGGATCACGTGACCGCCGACGATCTGACCGGGGCGGAGGCGGCCCAAGGCGTCCGGGTAGGGCCGGGCGACATGCTTTTCGTACGAGTGGGGCATCGCTTGCGGCGCCTGGAGCACGGGGCGTGGGACGCCGCGCGGGCCCGGGCCGGCCTTCATCCCACGGCCGTGCGGTTCCTCGCCGAGCGGCAGGTCGCCGTGCTGGGCGCGGACGGCAACCACGACACCGCCCCCAGCGCGGTGGCCGGGATCGACTTTCCCGTGCACGTACTGGCGATGCACGCCATGGGACTGCACCTGATGGACTACCTGCAGTTCGAGGACTTGACGCAGGCGTGCACACGCGCGGGCCGGTGGTCCTTCCTGTGCGTGGTCGCGCCGCTGCGGCTCCCGTCGGCCACCGGCTCGCCCGTGAACCCGATCGCCGTTCTGTGACGGCCGCGCGCGGGAGCCCCGTCCGGTCGCCGCACGCGGAAACGGAAGATACGTTCGAAGAGGTGGGGTGGCTGCCGTGTCGCGGCAGCGCACAGAGAGAGGGCCCGGTGACAGGGCGGGGCCCACGAGCCCAAGGACGGTGGTCGCCGTGGGCGACTCCCCGCACTACGACGTAGTCATCATCGGTTCGGGCGCCGGCGGCGGTACGCTCGCCCACCGGCTCGCCCCGTCCGGTAAACGGGTACTCATCCTCGAACGCGGCGACTACCTCCCCCGCGAGCGGGACAACTGGGACTCCACCGCCGTGTTCGTGAAGGGCAAGTACCGTGCCCCGGAGTTCTGGCTGGACAAGCACGGCGACGAGTTCCCGCCCGAGGTCAACTACTACGTCGGGGGAAACACCAAGTTCTACGGGGCCGCCCTCTTCCGGCTGCGGCCCGAGGACTTCGGCGAGCTCCGCCACCACGACGGGCTGTCGCCCGCCTGGCCGATCAGGTACGAGGACCTGGAGCCCTACTACACCGAGGCCGAGCACCTCTACAAGGTTCACGGACGCCACGGAGAGGACCCCTGGGAAGGGCCGTACAGCGACCAGTACGCCTACCCGCCGGTCGAACACGAGCCGCGCATCCAGCAGTTGAGCGACGACCTGGAGAAGCGGGGCCTGCACCCGTTCCACCTTCCCATCGGCGTCGACCTGCGACAGGACGAGAACGGGCGGGCGACCAACTCCAGCGTCTGCATCCGCTGTGACCGTGTGGACGGCTTCCCCTGCCTGGTACGCGCCAAGTCGGACGCCCAGGTGATCTGCGTGGAGCCCGCGCTACAGAACCCGAACGTGGAGATGATCACCAACGCCCGGGTGGTCCGGCTGGAGACCGACCCGGCCGGACGGAGCGTCAGCACGGTCGTGACCCGGGGCGAGGACGGCGTCGAGGCCTCCTACTCCGCGGACATCGTGGTCGTCGCCTGCGGGGCGGTCAACTCGGCGGCGCTGCTCCTGGCCTCGGCAAACGACCGCCACCCCCGCGGGCTGGCGAACAGCTCCGACGTGGTCGGCCGCCACTACATGCGCCACAACAACCTTGCCCTGATGGCCATTTCGAAGGAACCCAACGACACCAAGTTCCAAAAGACCCTGGCCCTGCACGACTGGTACCTCGGCGCCGACGACTGGGACTACCCGCTGGGCGGCATCCAGATGCTCGGCAAGTCGGACGCCGACCAGATCCACGGCGAGGCGCCCCGCTGGGCGGGCGCGGTGACCCCCGACATGCCCTTCGAAGTCATGGCCCACCACGCGGTCGACTTCTGGCTGTGCGGCGAGGACCTCCCCCTCCCCGACAACCGGGTCACCGTCGACGGCGACGGCGCCATCCGTCTCGTGCTCGACGAGAAGAACAACATCGAGGGGCTGAAACGCCTGCGGCACAAGCTCCAGGGCATGCTCAGCCATCTGGGGATGCACGAGCAGCACCTCTTGTCGCGCAGCATCTACCTCCACAAGGGCATGCCGATCGGCGCCACGGCCCACCAGGCCGGAACCGTGCGGTTCGGCGACGACCCTGCCGCATCCGCGCTGGACGTGAACTGCAAGGCCCACGACCTCGACAACCTGTACGTGGTCGACACGAGCTTCTTCCCGAGCATCGGTGCGGTCAATCCGTCCCTCACGGCGATCGCGAACGCCCTGCGGGTGGGCGACCACCTCGTGCAACGGCTGGGCTGACCGCATCGCTTGCTCCGACCGGGGGTGGCTGCTCGGCCGCGTGGCCCAAGACCACCTCGCCCGGGCTGCCGATGCGCGAAGAGGGTGCTTCCGTGGCGTTCGGAGCCTGCCGGGCCGCGGTCCGGCGGACCGGATCCGGACCGGATCCCGACCGGGCAGTCGAGGAGGCAGTCGATCGTGAGTTCCACCGAGGGTGTACCGCAGGGCGTGTTCCCCGCTCACCTGCTCAAGGGCCAGAAGGCGCTGGTCACCGGCGCCAACAGCGGAATCGGCAAGGCGACGGCCATCGGCCTGGGCCGGGCCGGCGCCGATGTGGTCGTGAACTACGTGGCCGGCAAGGAAGAGGCCGAGAAGGTGGTCGCGGAGATCGCCTCGTTCGGCGTACGCGCCGCCGCGTACGAGGCGGACGTGTCCCAGGAGGACCAGGTCGTGGCCATGATGGACCGGATGGTCCAGGAGTTCGGCACGATCGACATCCTGGTCGCCAACGCCGGGCTGCAGCGCGATGCCCCGTTCGAGGAGATGACGCTCGCCCAGTGGCAGAAGGTGCTGGACGTCAACCTCACGGGCCAGTTCCTCTGCGCGCGGGAAGCGACGAAGGAGTTCCTGCGGCGCGGCGTCGTCCCCGAGGTGTCGCGGGCGGCCGGAAAGATCATCTGCATGAGCTCCGTCCACCAGATCATTCCCTGGGCGGGTCACGCCAACTACGCCTCCTCCAAGGGGGGCGTGCACATGCTGATGACGACCCTGGCCCAGGAACTCGCGCCCAAGAAGATCCGCGTGAACGCGATCGCTCCGGGAGCCATCAAGACTCCGATCAACCGCGACGCGTGGGAGACGGAGGCGGCTCGCGAGGATCTGCTCCGGCTGATCCCCTACGTGCGCATCGGCGACCCCGAGGACATCGCCCACGCGGCGGTGGCCCTCGCCTCCGACCTCATGGACTACGTCGTGGGCACCACGCTCTACGTGGACGGCGGGATGACCCTCTTCCCCGGTTTCGCCACCGGCGGCTGACCCCCGCCCGACCAGTCATCCTGAGCAGCGAAGGAACGTATGCACACCACGGTCCATCTGCTGGCGGCAGACGCACCCGCCCAAATGCTGCCGGCCAGGGAGCTCATGGCGTTCACCCTCGCCTCCCACATCATCCTGGTGCCGATGGGAGTGGCACTGCCGCTCATCACCCTCGTCATGCACTACCGCGGCCTGCGCAGGAACGACGCCACGGCCCTGCTGCTGGCCCGGCGCTGGTCGGCCGTGATGGCGGTGCAGTTCGCGATCGGCGTCGTCACCGGCACCGTACTGTCCTTCGAGTTCGGCCTGCTCTGGCCGGGACTGATGGGCCGGTGGGGCGATGTCTTCGGAGTCGGGTTCGGCGTCGAGGCCTGGGCGTTCTTCCTCGAAGCGGTGCTCATCGCCATCTACCTGTACGGCTGGCGCAGGCTGGGGCCACGCACCCACTTCCTGCTCGGGCTGCCGCTGCCGGCCACCGCGCTGCTCGGGGCCTTCGGCATCCTGGCCGCCAACTCGTGGATGAACACCCCACAGGGCTTCTCGCTCGACTCCGAGGGCAACCCGGTCGACGTGGACGTCTGGAAGGCCATCTTCACCCCGATGTTCGGGCCCCAGTACTGGCACTTCGTGGTGGCGATGCTGGTGACGGCGGGCTACGTCGTGGCAGGCGTGTACGCCGTCGGATGGCTGCGCGGCCGCCGGGACCGCTACCACCGGCTCGGTTTCACGGTCCCCTTCACCATCGCCGCGGTGGCCACTCCGGTGCAGTTCATGCTGGGCGACTCGATCGCCCGGCAGGTGTTCCACAAGCAGCCGGTGAAGTTCGCGGCGATGGAGATCGTCTGGGACACCGACAGCCACGTCCCGGAGTACCTGTTCGGCCGGCTCCACCCGGACGGTTCGATCTCCGGCGGCATCAAGGTCCCCCAACTCGACTCCATCCTGGCCGGGTTCCACCCGGACACCGTGGTGACGGGGCTGACCTCCGTCCCGGAGAGCGACCGGCCGAACGCCACTCAGGCCACGATCGCCCACTGGGCCTTCGACATCATGGTCCTGATCGGATCCGCGCTCGTGCTCCTCGCCCTCTGGTACGGCCTGATCTGGCTGCGCCATCGCCGGCTGCCCCGCTCGAAGTGGTTCTACCTCGGCGCCGCCTGCGCCGGCGCCGCCTCGCTCGTCGCCGTCGAATGCGGCTGGATCACGACCGAGGTGGGCCGCCAGCCATGGATCGTCTACCAGAACATGCGCGTCGCCGAGGCCGTGACCTCGACCCGCTCCACCACCCTCTGGATCATGTTCGGCCTGGTGATCTTGGTGTACCTGTTCATCTTCGGGTCGTTCCTCGCCATCCTGATGAAGATGCGTGACCGCTGGCGCCTGGCCGACAAAGAGGCAGGTGGGCCGCCCGTCGAGGCACCGGAGTCGGTCACCCCCTACGGTCCGCGCCCGCCGGTCCCGGCCGGCGACGCCCGGTCCTCGCAGGACGGCGGCTCCACCGGCTCCGGGGGCGGTGGAACGTGATGGCCGACCTGGTCGCTTTCGTGATGCTGCTCGCCGTGGCCGCATACGCCTGCGCCGGCGGGACCGACTACGGGGCGGGCTTCTGGGACCTGACGGCCGGCGGAGCCGAGCGCGGCAAGCGCCCCCGATGGCTGATCGACCACGCCATGGCTCCCGTGTGGGAGGTCAACAACGTCTGGCTGATCTTCGTCCTCGTCCTCATGTGGACCGGGTTCCCCGTGATGTTCCAGACCGTGTTCACCGCGATGTGGCTCCCCCTGGCGCTGGCGGTCCTGGGCACGGTCCTGCGCGGCGCCGGATTCGCCCTGCGCAAACCCTCCCGCCGGCTGTCCCGGCGGCGCCTCTACGGCGCCGTGTTCGCCATCGCCTCCCTGCTCACCCCGTTCTTCCTCGGGGCGGCCGTCGGCGGCATCGCCTCCGGCCGGGTCTCGCCCGGTACCGAAGCCTCGGCGGACGCGTGGGCCAACCCCACGTCCCTCCTGTTCGGGCTGCTCACAGTCGCCGCGACCGCGCTCCTCGGCGCCGTGTTCCTGACCGCGGACGCCGTACGCTTCGACGCGCCCGACCTCGTCGGCTACTTCCGGCTCCGCGCCCTCATCGGTCTCGTCGCGGTCGCCCTGACGGCCGTGGGCGTGCTCCTCGTGACCCACGGCGACGCGCCCCACGTCTGGCACGGGCTCACCCACGGTGCGGGGCTCGCCCTCGCGATCGTGTCCGCGGTGTTCTTCGCCGCCACGGCGCTGTTCGTGCTGCGGGGCGAGGTCCACCGGGCCCGTTTCAGCGCCGTCGGCATCGTCGGGGCGGCCGTCTTCGCCTGGGGGTTCGCCCAGCGCCCCTACCTCATCCCCACGTCCCTGACCGTGGCGGACGCCGCGGGTGATTCCCAGACCCTGGCCTGGCTGGCGGTGGTCAGCCTCGTCGCACTGCTGCTCGTCGCCCCGGCCGTCTTCCTCCTCTACTGGATGGACACCCACGGCGAGCTGGAAGCCCTCACCGGGTCCGACCTGCGGCGGACCCGCCCCTCGGGCGGTGACGCGGCCGACGGCGACTGACCTCGCGGGGCCGCGCCGGCCCGGTCGCCGCAGCCACTGTCCACCGGCCGGGGCCGCGGCCACCGGACCACCTCGTCGAGTCCCCCATCGCGCCCTTGCAGCGAGGAAGGAAAGCGCCGTGAGCGAGAACGACGTCCTCCTCGGCATGGCCCTGGTCGTGACCCTGGCAACCGCCTGCCAGATCCTCGCGAGCAAACTGCGCGTCCCCTCGCTGATCCTGCTTCTGCCGGTCGGCTTCGCCGCGGGCGCCATGACCGACATCATCCATCCGGACCAGCTGATCGGGGAGGACTTCTCCGCCCTGGTGTCCCTGTCCGTGGCGGTGATCCTCTACGACGCCGGTCTCGGCCTCGACCTGCACAACCTCACCGGGCACACCCGCTCGATCGTGGGCAGGCTGCTGTTCTTCGGAGTGGCCTTCACCTTCTTCGCCGTCTGCGCCGTCGGTCCGGCCCTGTTCAGCATGTCGCTCAAGGTGGCCGCGATGGTGGGCATGATCCTCGTCGTGTCGGGGCCCACGGTCGTGGGGCCCCTGCTCCAGTACGTGCGGCCGACGGACAAGGTGCGGCGCCTGCTGATCTGGGAAGGGACACTGACCGACCCGATCGGCGCCATCCTCGGAGCAATCGTCTTCCACGCCATCGACACGACGCAACAGATCGACATCGGCCGGGGGTACCAGCTGGGCCAGTTCCTCATCAGCATGGCGGTCGGCCTCGTCGGTGGATGCGTGGGGCTCGCGCTGCTGTGGCTGACCCTGCGCGTGCTCCGGCTCGGCGAGGTGCTCGGGACCCTGGCTCAACTGGCCACGGTGATCGCCGTGTCGGCGGGATGCGACATCGTCCGCGACGACACCGGGCTCATCGCCGCCATCGTCACCGGCATGGCCGCGGCCAACATCCGGGGCTTCGACATGCCCGCCCGTCGGCCCTTCTTCGAGACACTGGTCCAGCTGATCATCGGCCTGTTGTTCATCTCCATCTCGTCCAGCGTCACCCCGGCCTCCCTGACGCCCGTGCTCCTTCCCACGCTCGTCCTCGTCGCGTTCCTCGTCCTCGTGGTGCGGCCGCTCGTGGCCTTCGTGGCCACCATGGGCAAGGACATGACCATGGGGGAACGGGCGTTCGCGGGATGGATGGCCCCGCGCGGCATCGTCGCGGCCTCCACCGCCGCGGCCTTCTCCACGAGCCTCGTCCAGCTAGGGCTGCGCGGCGCGTCCAAAATCCTTCCCATCACCTTCCTGGTGATCGTCTCGACGGTAGTGCTGTACGCCCTGACCGCCGGCCCCGTGGCCCGGCGGCTCGGCGTCGCCACGCCGAACCGCACACGGCCCCTCCTGGTGGGTGGCGCCCCATGGGTGATCGCGCTGGGGAAGGCCTTGCGGTCTGCGGGGCTCGACGTGCAGATGTGGGCGGGACTGAGCGAGGAGCGCGAGCGGATCAAGGAGGCCGGAATCACACTGGCCCGAGGGGACCTGCTGGCCACGGCCACCAACCCCAGGGCGCGGCTGGAGGGAGTCAACGCCGTCCTCCTGCTCACCGATGACGACGACTTCAACGCGCTCGCCTCGGTGGTGGTCCAGGACAACGTCGAGGGGCCCGTCTACCGGGTGGGACCGGCGCACGAGAACCATGGTGTCGTCGCGCCCTACACGGGCGGCGCCGTCCTGTTCCGCGAGTCACTCGTCAGGCACGTCCTGGCGGAACGGTACGAGCAGGGCGCCCGGTTCCTGGTGCGACCCGGCTCCGATCCGCTTCCGCCGGGGCACGAGACACTGTTCGTGGTCAGTGCCGACGGCCAGCTGGAGCCGGTCGACAAGACGCAGGCCGTCATCCTGGAAGAAGGCGACCTCGTCGTTCTGCTCGGCCCCCTACCACCGGTCTAACCGCTGCCCTGGCTCATGCGGTTCAAGGTGTCGTCCAGGGTGATGGCCGCGTCGATGAGCGCCAAGTGGGTGAACGCCTGGGGGAAGTTGCCGAGCTGCCGGCCCGTCAGGGCGATCTCCTCGGAGAACAGGCCCAGGTGGTTGGCGTACGTCATCATCTTCTCCAGCACGAGCCTGGCCTGATCGGCCCGCCCGGCCCTCGCCAGGGCGTCGACGTACATGAACGTACAGAGGGAGAAGGTTCCTTCGGAGCCGCGCAGACCGTCGGGCGAGGCCTCGGGGTTGTAGCGGTAGACCAGGCTGTCGGTGACCAGCTCCCGGTCCATCGCGTCCAGGGTGGACGTCCACATGGGGTCTTCGGGCGTGATGAAACCCACCGTCGGCATCCGCAGCAGCGACGAGTCGAGCACATCGCTGCCGTAGTGCTGGACGAACGCCTTGCGCCCCGGGTCCCAGCCCTTCGCCAGGATCTGATCGTAGATGTTGTCGCGCTCGGTGGCCCAGCGGCCGCTCTCGGCGGGCCGGCCGTGGGCGACGGCCAGCCGCAGCGCGCGGTCGAACGCGACCCAGGACATCACCCGGCCGTAGGTGAAGTGCTGGCGCCCGCCGCGGGTCTCCCACAGTCCCTCACCGGCCTGGTCCCAGTGGTCCACGAGCCAGTCGAGCAAGGTGCGCAGCGAGGTCCAGCCCTGGATGTCCAGGTGGATGCCGTGCTGGTGGGCGAAGGAGATGCTGTCGAGTGCCTCGCCGTAGATGTCCAGCTGCAACTGGGTCGCGGCGCCGTTGCCTATGCGCACCGGGGCGGATCCCTGGTACCCCTCCCAGTGTTCCAGGGTCTCTTCGTAGAGGTCGGAGGAACCGTCCACCCGGTACATGATGTTCAGCGGTCCCGTGTCGGTGTCGCTGCCGGCCTTCTCCTTCACCCGGTCGCCCAGCCAGCCGATGAACGCCCTCGCCTCATCGGTGAACCCCAGCCCCAGCAGGGCGTACACGGAGAAGGACGCGTCACGGATCCAGGTGAAGCGGTAGTCCCAGTTGCGCTCGCCGCCCAATTGCTCCGGCAGACCCGCCGTGGGGGCCGCCACCAGGGCTCCGCTGGGTGCGTACGTCATCAGCTTCAGGGTCACGGCGGAGCGCTCCACCGTCTCGCGCCACCGGCCCGTGTACCGGGACTGGCGGAGCCACGACCGCCAGTACAGCCTGGTCTCGTCGAAGAGCTCCTGGAACTCGGCGACGCGGATCTCGCGCGGCGGCCCCTCCGCGGCCGACTCCATGACCAGGCCCCGCTGCTGTCCGGCCGAGAGCGGGAGCGAGACGCGCAGGTCGTGCTCGCCGGTGAGCCTGTGCACGACCCGTTCGTCCTGCGGCTCCCGCACCACGCTGAGGGTGAGTTCGAGGCCCTCCGAGGCGAACACCGCTCCGTTCTCGGTGATGTGCAGGGTGTGGGGCTTGCGGCCGTAGTCGAACCGTGGAGCGATGTCGACCTCGAAGGTCATGCTGCCGCGGACGCACCGGAGCATGCGGACCAGGCGGTGGCGGTCCGTGGCGATCCCTCCGGTCACCGGCATGAAGTCGACCACCTCGCCGGCACCGGACTCGGTCATGAAGCGGGTCACGAGAATCGCGGTGTCCGGCAGGTACAACTGCTTGGTGGTGTACGTCGCCTCAGCCGGTCTGACCGTGAAGTGCCCGCCCTTCTCCCAGTCGAGAAGGGCCCCGAACACGCTGGGCGAATCAAAACGCGGGCAGCAGAACCAGTCGATCGTTCCGTCCGTGGTCACCAGAGCCGCGGTCTGCAGATCTCCGATCAGGCCATGGTTTTCGATCAGCGGGTAGTCAGCCATGGGAGAACCCCTTCCGACGCCACCCAGTCAGCTTAAGCGCGGGCTTCCCTGCGGGCCCGCCGAGCGGGCCCCCCCTGCAGCCGCCGGGGAACCGCTCTAGCATGGAACGGCGCGAAGTGGATGTTCAGGCCGCGTCGCACCCCCGGATCCGGAGGCTGCCCGTGGTGTCGAGCCTTGCGCCTGCTCCCGAAACCCGCGGCGGACTCCGGTGTGGACCGCGCAGGTACGGACGATGATGACCTGGGCGGCGCGATTCCGGCTGCGGCAGTACGTCAAGGCGAGCCTGTGGATCATCCCCCTGATCGGACTCCTGGTGGGGGCGGCGCTCGCCGAATGGGCCGCCGGCGTGCACGGATCGGGATGGCTGCCGGACAGCTGGCAGTATTCCGCCTCCACGGCGAGCAGTGTGCTCAGCTCGGTCGTCGGGTCCATGGTCGCGCTGCTGGGGTTCGTCGTGACGATCGGTGTACTGGTCGTCCAGCAGGCCACGGGAACGCTGTCCCCGCGCTACATGCGCCTGTGGTACCGAGACCGGCTGCAGAAGGTCGTACTGGCCACGTTCACCGGCACGTTCGCGTACGCCTTCTCCCTGTTGCGCAAGATCGAGTCGGACGCCGTCCCCGACCTGGGGGTGTCCCTGGCCGGCGTGGCCGTCTCCATCAGCCTCGTGCTCCTGCTCGTCTACCTCAACCGGTTCACCCACAACCTCCGGCCCGTGGCCATCGCCGACCTGGTGGGGCGCCTGGGCGAGAAGGTGCTCGTCCGGGGGACGGAACGCATCCACCGCTCCGCGGCTCCCGACGGGGCTTCCCTGCCGCCCGCCGGTGAGGTGACCCACATCCGGTCCGAACGCGGCGGTGTCATTCAGGCGTTCGACGTGGCAGGGCTGATCGCCACCGCCGTCCGCCACGACTGCGTCCTCGTACTGGCCCACCAGGTCGGCGACTTCGTACCGCCCGGAACCACCCTCGTCGAGGCCCACGGCTCCGCGCGGACGCCGGACCCGGTGCGGGTCAAAGGGCTCGTCGCCCTCGGGACCGAGCGCACCATCGAGCAGGATCCCGCCTTCGCCCTGCGCATCCTCGTCGACATCGCCATCCGCGCCCTCTCCCCCGCCGTGAACGACCCCACGACCGCCGTGCAGGTGCTCAACCACATCGACACGTTCCTGCACATCGTCGGCCGGGCCCGGCTGCGCGGCCGGTACGTGCTCGCCGACGACCGGGGCCGGCCGCGGCTGGTGGTGCCCGGCCGCGGCTGGGAGGACTACCTGCAGGTCGGCGTCACAGAGATCCGTGAGTACGGGGCCACCTCCCTCCAGGTGTGCAGGCGGCTGCGCGCACTGCTGGAGGACCTGCTCGCGACCCAGTCGGCCGACCGGCTGCCGGCGGTGCGCGCGGAGCTCGTCCTCCTTGAGGAGTCCGTCCAGCGGTCGTTCGGCGACCCCGCCCGCCGTGCGAGCGCGCTGACGGCGGACCGGCAGGGCATAGGCGGTGGACGGGGTCCCCGGAGCCGGCCCTCGCAGTGAGTCGTTCACCGATCACCCGATCACTCGCTCGGACGCGGTTCGCTCGCGTCCGCCCGCTCGGCGCGATCTCCTGCAAGGTGAACCCCAGCGGCAGGAAAGGACGCGCCATGACGCACGAAGGTGCTCCGGGCCCGGGCGACGCCGAGCCCCAGCGCGTGCCCGGCACGGAGGACGGGCGCTCCGAAGTCGAGCAGCTGCACGCCCGGGTTACGGCGCTGGAGGCCGAGAAGGCGGCCCGGGAGCCCCGGCACCGGTGGAAGTCCTTCTTCGCCGCTCTGCTCATCGTCATCGGCTGTGTCCTCGCCCCGCTCGCGGCCGTCGCGTCGTGGGCGTCCAGCGAGGTCGGCGACACGGACCGCTACGTGCAGACGGTCGCGCCGCTCGCGTCCGATCCGGACATCCAGGCGGCGGCGGCCAACCGGGTCACCGACGCGGTGATGGAGCACATCGACATCCCGGCCCTGCTGGAAGGCGTGGCGCCCGCTGACAAGCCACGCCTGGAGAAGGCACTCGGCAAGCTCGGCGACTCGCTCGAAAATGCCGTCCGCAGCTTCGTCCACGACAAGGCGCAGGACGTCATCGCCTCCGACACCTTCCAGCGGATCTGGACCGAAGCCAACCGCCGCATCCACACCGTGGTGGTCAAGGCGCTCACGGGCAGCGGCGGAGGCGCGGTGAAGATCAACAACGACTCGGTGACCGTCGACCTGGGCCCGGTCGTGGATCAGGTCAAACAGCGCCTCGTCGACGAAGGGATGTCGGTGGCCGCGAAGATCCCCGAGGTGCACACCGACTTCACCGTCCTGCGGGCGGACGACATCGGCAAGGTGAAGACCTATTTCCGCCTGCTGCAGATCGCCGGCAACTGGCTTCCGGTGCTCTCGGTGCTGCTGGTCGCCGCCGGTGTGCTCCTCTCCCGCCACCGCCGCCGCGTTCTCGTGACGGCGGCACTCGCCTTCGCCTTCGCCATGCTGATGCTCGGCGCCGCGCTGACCGTCTTCCGGGTGGTGTACCTGAACGCGCTGCCGGACACCGTCTCGCAGCCCGCGGCCGAGAGCGTCTACGACGCGCTGACGCTCTACCTCCGTTCGACGGTCCGGATGACCGTGGTGCTCGGCGTGGTGATCGCGCTGGCCGCCTGGCTGACCGGCCCCGGCCGCTGGGCATCGTTCGTACAGCAGGGGTGGCACTCGGGCATCGGCGCCGTCCGCTCCACGGCGGACCGGGCGGGCATGCGCACCGGCCCGGTCGGCCCGTTCGTCCAGCGTCACCGTACCTGGATCACCTGGGTCCTGGTCGCCGCGGCCGTGCTGACCTTCGTCCTGTGGAGCTACCCGACCGGCTTGGTCATCCTCGTCATCGCACTCGTGCTCCTTTTCGCGATGGCCGTGGCGGAATTCCTCGCGGAGGAAGGGAGCGGCGGGAGCACGGCGCACACAGGAGGGCACGAACCGCCGGCGGTGATGTGAGCCGCCGGCCGCCCACACCGGCGGCCGGCGGCCGTCCGTCTACAGGTACGGGTCGAAGGCGATGCCCGCGGGTTTGGCCTCCGCCAGGTGGGATGCGAAGGCGCCGTCCTTCAGGCCGAAGTGCGCGCTGCCGAAATCGGCCTGGCTGAGCTTGTCCCGCAGTGTCGCGGGGTAGCCCGACCACCCGACGAGCGCGGGGAACTGCCAGGCGCGGCGGTGGTTCTCGGGCGGTTCGTCGTTGGTGTTGGCCGCGCGGAAGCAGTGCGTGCTGATGCCGTCCTTGTGGTAGACGATCTTGGGGTGGGTGCCGTCCCAGCGGATCTGGTCGCGCGTGTGGATGTTGAAGTCGCCGTGGGCGGAGGTCGAGACGTACTTGGCTTCGTTGCCCTGGATCCACACCACCACGTGTTCCCAGTCGTGGCGGTGGCCGCCGAGGGAGATGCCGGGGATGGCCTGGTCCTTCTCGAAGTACAGCGCGTAGATCACGGCGCACCAGCCGTTGTTGCATTTCCAGCGGGAGTATCCGTTGGTGTTGTCGAGGTCCGAGGCGTCCCGGCAGTTGCCGTTGAGGGCGCCGGTGGGGCTGAGTCCGCCGTTCAGAACTCCGGTCGGGCCTATGGCGGGTGTCGGGTAGCAGCCGTCGGTGTCGTAGTCGTAGGCCGGCTGGAAGGTCATCTCGATCGCTTCGGCCTGCGCGGGCAGGGCCGGCGGTGGCGCCGCAAAGGCCACTTGGGTAACGCCGACGACGAGCGCGAGGGTGGCGCCGGCGACCACGATGGATCTCCGGATGTGACGGTTCGTCCGCAAAACAGGCCTCCCGGGCCGGTCGGAATCAGGTGGCGGGACGGATCACGACCACCGTCGGCCGACACGCCGGGAGCATCATTCGCGAACCGGGGCGGCACAGCAAGGGTCCGGGCACCCCCTCTTCCTGGCGTGGGGTACCAATGAACAGCCGTCGAGCGAAGGGAAATTGATTGAGAGTCAGCGATGGATGGAGGCCGCGGCACAGCTCGGGCCGAGGCTCCTGCGGCACAGGGACCGGCGCACGGAACAGCTCTTCACGGCCACGTACGGCGGGCAGGCGTGGCACCCGATCCAGGGCGGGGCGGTCCGGCCAGCCACCGGGGCACGTCGCGGCGGAGCGCAGGAGGCCGAGCGGGGTGCGAGCCGAAGACGGCCTCAACCGACTGTGTGGCGGCCCCTGCAGGCAGGAGCCGCCACACGTGGACTCCGGGCGCTACGGCGCCGGCGAAACGGGGCGGGTCACCGTCGCACGGTCAGCGACCGACGGTGTTCATCAGGATGATGGCCAGAAGATCCAGGAAGATGACGGCGACGACGCCGCCGACCATGACCCAGGCCCTGCGTGATTCGTCCATGCGTACGACTCACCTTCCGGCTCGGACGTGCCGCCACGTGCAGGTCCGGCGGCCACACGAGGTTTCCGCCGGTCTTGGGCCATGATGACCCGGTTCCACCCGGAGCGCTCGCGACCGCGGGTCCGATCGCCGGGGGCGGCGAGGAGCCCGGCCTCAGCCGATGCGGCCGTCCGAGGTGAGGGTGGCGGCGGCCGCGAAGAGTCTGGCGCAGCGCTGCGTCATGGCCTCCGGGGTCTGCTCCGGGTGCTTGACCCACCAGCGGACGAGGGTGGCGACCAGGTCCCGCCAGACGTACTTGAGCGCGTCGGCGTCCAGCGCGTCGGCGGATCCGGCCGCGCGCAGCAGTTCGGCCGTACCGCCGGCGGCGAGCCGGTCGATGGCCGACCAGTACTCCGCGGCCCGGCGCGCCGCATCCCCGCCGGGCGGCAGGGTGGTGTCGTACAGCACGAACCACGCCTCCCGCTGCCCCTCCAGGGCGGTGAAGATGCCGTGGAGTACGCGCAGCGGTGTGTGCGGCGCCGTCCCGTCCGGGCCCATCGCGGTACGGATCGCGTCCAGGAGCCGGTCCCCGACGGGGATCAGGCAGGCGATGTACAGCTCCTCCTTGGTCCCGCAGTACTGGTGCAGCAGCGTCTTGGTGACGCCCACGCGCGCGGCGATCGCGGGGAGCGACGCGGCCGCGTAGCCACGGGTGCCGAACTCCTCCGTGGCGGCGTCCAGCATCTGCTGCCGACGGTGGTGCTTCGGGACTCCCTTGGTACCGGCTTTTGAGGAAGGGGTTGCCATGAGCGCATATTATCAGTAGGTAATTTACCACTAGGTAAATTACCTCGACCTCTGGAGCGCACCCATGGCCGGCACCACCCCGCGACCGACGTCCCGCACCCGCTCCTGGTGGGGCTGGGGCTGGACGGACGCGCATCCCGACGACGCGGAATGCGCCGCGATGGGCGCCTTGCTCCCCGGCACGCTCAGCCACCCGCTCCCCGTGCCCCGCGTCCGCGACCTGGGCATAGGGAGCTCCGCCGTCGAACCCCCGCGGAGCCTCGACCACCTGGTCACCGCCGACCCCGGGGACCGCGCCGCCCACGCCATGGGAAAGGCGTACCGCGACGTGGTGCGTGCCCTGCGCGGGCGCCCGGGCCGCATCCCCGATCTCGTCGCCCGCCCGACGGACGAACGGGGCGTGAGCGACCTGCTCGACTGGGCCGGTGAACGGCAGGTCGCCGTCGTCCCGTACGGAGGGGGGTCCTCGGTCACCGGGGGCGTGGAGTACCGCGGCGACGCCCACCGGGCGGTGATGTCCCTCGACCTGACCGCCATGGGCCGCGTCCTGGAGGTCGACACCGAGGGCCGGGCCGCGCGCATCCAGGCCGGCACCCTCGGGCCGAGCCTGGAGGACCAGCTGCGGCCCCACGGCCTCACCCTGCGGCACTTCCCGCAGAGCTTCGAGTTCTCCACCCTGGGGGGCTGGCTCGCCACCCGTGCCGGCGGCCACTACGCAACCGGCCGCACGCACATCGACGACTTCGTGCAGTCGCTGCGCGTCGTCACCCCGGCCGGTACGAGCAGCTCCTGGCGGCTGCCCGCCTCCGGGGCCGGCCCCTCCCCCGACCGCCTGTTCCTGGGCTCCGAAGGGGCCCTCGGCGTCATCACCGAGGCATGGGTCCGCCTACAGGTGCGCCCCCGCCACAAGGCGTCCGCCGCGGTCGCCTTCGCGGACTTCCACGACGCGCTCCGGGCGGTGCGCGCCATCGCGCAGTCCGACCTCTCCCCCGCCAACTGCCGTCTGCTGGACGCCGGTGAGGCCGCGCTGTCGGGCGCTGCGCGGGACGGCTGCGCCGTGCTGGTCCTCGGGTTCGAGTCGGCGGACGAACCGGTGACCGCCCGGCTCGAACAGGCCGTCGGCCTGGCCCGCTCCTACGGCGGCCGGTACGACGCGGCCACCGGTCCGGACGAGAACTCCGGCGAGGCCCCGGCCGGCGACGCGGCCGTGAGCGCCTGGCGCTCGGCCTTCCTGCGGATGCCCTACCTCCGTGACGGCCTGGCCCGGATGGGCGCCGTCGCGGAGACCTTCGAGACGGCGGCCACCTGGGACCGGATCCCCGGGCTGATCGACGCGGTGCGTTCCGAGGTCGGCGAGGCGGCCCGCAAGGCCACCGGACACCCCGCGAGCGTCAACTGCCGCCTGACGCACGTGTATCCGGACGGTGCGGCCCCGTACTTCACCGTCCTCGCCGCGGGCCGCGCCGGTGACGAGGTCGCCCTCTGGGACGACCTCAAGGCCGTCGCGAGCGAGGTCCTGCACCGTCACCGGGCCACCATCACCCACCACCACGCCGTCGGCCGGGACCACCGTCCGGGCTACGACCGCCAGCGCCCCGAGCCCTTCGCCCTCGCGCTGCGGGCAGCGAAGGGGGCGCTCGATCCGCGGGGCATCCTCAATCCGGGCGTGCTCGTGGACTGAACGGGCGGGGCAGGGCAGGGCAGGGCAGGGCAGATCCTGCCGACCACGGCAGGGCGCCGCCCCGGATCGGCCGATTCCGCGGCGCTCAGGCGCCCTGCACGCGGCGCGGTCCGGACATCGGACGTGTGGTGGTAGCCGGCTGCAGGAAATACCCGAACAGCCCGTGGTCACCACCGACGTGGAGGGCCCGGCCGTCGGCACCGAAGGCGAGGATGTGGAGCCGACTGCGGGTGCGCATGGGCGTCAGCGCCGCCTCCTGGCCCGGTTCCCAGATCCGCACCGTCATGTCCGCGCCGGCCGTGGCGATCCTGGTGCCGTCGGGACTGATGGCCACCGCGTTCACCGGGCCGGTGTGGCCGCTGAGTGTCCGCAGCACGTGTCGGGTACGGACGTCCCAGATCTGGGCCGTCCCGTACGCCTAGGAAGCCGCCAGCCAGGTGTCGTCGTGGCCGATGGCCACGCCGGTGACCGCACGGAAGCGTCGTGGAGCTTGTGGTGGTCGTCCCGCCACGGCGTTGGCAGCGCAGGTCGCCGGCCAGCGCCTCTGCCAGGTCCCTGCGACCGGCGTCCATGCAGTGCTCGACGAGGTGGTCGTGCGGGTACCGGCTTTCGCTCCGCGGACGATGAACGCGCGCTGCTGCCCTCGGGAGCACCCACGACCCCGCCGTGCGAGGCGACATAGACGCCAGGCCTGGCCGGCCGCCGGCCCGCCGGCTGATCGGACGTCGGCCGGGCTGCGGCCGGGCCCGCCGGGCGACACGCACCGGCCTCAGCCCGCGGCTCTCCCGATGAGCTCGCCGATGCGTGCCGCGTCTGCGGCGGTCGGCTTCGTCAGGGCGTAGCTGGTCGGCCACATGGTGCCGTCATCGAGATCCGCGAGGCGTTCGTTCCCCGCCGCAGCCGCCGCCGTGAGGCGCCGGTAGGTGCTGGGCGGGACACCGACCAGCTCGGTGAAGCGGGTGCTGAAGATGCCCGTGGACGGGCAGCCGACCGCGAAGGAGACCTCGGTGACGCCGAGATCGCTGCGGCGCAGCAGCGCCGTCGCACGCTCGATGCGACGTGTCATGAGATAGGCGTACGGCGACTGGCCGTACGCGAGCCGGAACTGCCGGCTGAGGTGCCCGGCCGGCATGTTCGCGCCGAGGGCGAGCGCTTCGACGTTCAGCGGCTGCGCGTACTCGCGGTCGATCCGGTCGCGGACGCGGCGCAGTCGTGCGAGGTCACTCAGGCGCTGGGCGGCGGTGAGCGCGCGCCCCCACGCGGGATGGCACATGTGAGAACTCCTTTCATCGATGTCCGAGGAGCAGCTGGGTACGTGCTGATGCCCGAGCGGCCGACGGCGAGGCGGACACCGGCCACCGGCCACCGGCCACCGAGGGCAGCCCTGTTACCGAACGGCTCAGCGAAGCTCTTGGATGCGGATCAGGTTGCCCGCGGGATCGCGGAAGGCGCAGTCGCGGACGCCGTACGGCTGATCGGTCGGCTCCTGGACGACCTCGGCGGCGGCGGCCTGGACCTTCTCGAACGTGCCGTCGAGATCCCGGGTCGCCAGCAGGATCCAGCCGAAGGTGCCCTTGGCCATCATCTCGACGATGGTCCGGCGCTCGTCCTCGGTGATCCCGGGGTCGGCGGCCGGCGGTGCCAGGAGGATGGACGTGCCGGGCTGATCGACGGGGCCGACCGTGATCCAGCGCATCTTGCCCTGCCCGACGTCGCTGCGGACCTCGAAACCGAGGATGTCGCGGTAGAAGGCCACGGAGGCGTCCGGGTCGTCGTGCGGGAGGGAGGTCGTGTGAATGGTGATGTCCATGACTGCCACGGTAGTTGGGTCCGGTGACCGGCGCTTCTCGAATCCTGATCCGTCCGACGACCGGTCGTGCGCGCCTTCACCAGGTGCCGGCAGCTACTCCGTGCCGGTCCGTCGCGTCCCCGCGTACACCGGCCCCGGCGCGGAGGACTGCGACCCGGTGCCGTTCCTCGCCCTGCTCCGGTCGCGGGACCACGCCCCCGCACCGACCAGCACGGCTGCCCCGAATCCGTACACCGGCAGCCACAGGGTCGTCGTGGCAGCCAGGCATTCGGCAACGGCCTTACGGCTCTGGGTCTCTTGCGCGTACGCCACGGCAGCGCCGTCGCCGCCGGCCAGGTCCGCCACCGCGGCCTTCGTCCGGATGGCCTCGTACCTGCCCAGCCCGTCGCACCCGCTACGAGTGCCCGGCATCGGGAACAGCCAATCCCAGCGCTGCATCATGGGAGCCAGCGCGATCGCCATGCACAGGCCGACGACCATCGCATACGCGACCAGGCCGCGCATGTATGGCGACCGGAAGCCGGGAGTCCACGCCCTCCGTCCCTGAAAGGCAAAGATCACCGCGAAGAGCGTCAAACCGATGAATGTGGCGAACCACTGCCAGGAACCCTGGGCGAGTGCGAACGTCAGTACGGCGGCGAGTCCGATGCCGATGACCCCGGCCTGGTCGGCGCTTCCTTCGCCTGCTCCGGTGGATGCCGGCCTTGGGGTTCCACGAGGGCTGGACTCGTTCACAGGCCTCTCCTCCAGGGGTGGAGGCATCAGCATCCGCCGTGCGGCGCGGCAGGCCCTGGCGCCATGCCGGACGGGTCCGCCACCCCGCCCGGTTGGGGGAGCTGCAGGGCGGGCCGGCGCCGGTCCCGTTCGGATCGACGCCGCACGAGATACGAGTTACGCGGCGAACGCCAGGACCCGATCGAGAGCCGCCCGGCCCGCGGGGCCCCACGTCGGCTGGCCGCCGGGGAGACCTCGTTCCCCGGCCCGGCCGATGTCGATGAGGGACAGGCTGCGCAGCACCGCCCACCCCCGTGCCCGAAGGATCATCGCCTCGTCCACCTGTCCGTACGCGTCTGCGTACGCGTCGAGGAACCGTGAAGCCGCGCCTCCCGGGAGGAGCAACCACGCGGCCGCGAGGTCCGCCGCCGGATCCCCGGCGCACAGTTCCCCGAAGTCGATCACGCCGGCCAGCGTCCCGCCCGAGACCACGACGTTCGCGGGATGGAGGTCGCCGTGCAACCACACCGGCGGCCCCTGCCAACAGGGAGCGGCGACGGCTTCGTCCCAGATCCCTCGGACGTCGGCGGCAACGCGCCCGGAGACGGCGGCCTGGAATTTCCGGTCGAACTCGGAGGCGAGCCCCGTGAGGGGAACGCCCCGGTTCGAACTGGTCGGTGCCTCGACGGGCGCGGGCCGGTGAAGCGCCCCGAGAAAGCCCGCCAGGGTGTCGGCCGCGTGCTCGCCGCGGCGGACGGGCGCGCGATCAGCCGGCTCGCCGGGAACCCATGCCGCGACGGTCCACGGCCTCGTGAAGCGGGGACACGGTTCACCGGCCCGCACGGGAATCGGCACCGGGAGCGGAAGCCGTGGGGCGAGGACCGGCAGCCACCGGCGTTCCTTGAGCAGCAGGGACGGGGCGCGTTGCGTGCGCGGGAGGCGCACGGCCATCTCCTCCCCCAGACGCCACAGCTGATTGTCCCAACCCGCGGCTACCGGACGCAGGTCGCCTCCCGCGAGGTCCGGATGCTGTTCGCGCAGCAGGAACCGCACCAAGCTCTCATCGGTCTCGACGCCGTCCATCTGCGAAGCCCCCCGTGGTGTCGGCCGCCATCCGGCTCCGTTCATGATCACCTGAGCGGGCCCACGGGGCCACCCGGCATTGTCGGCGGCGCCCCGCGGATAATGGCACCACCCTGGACCGATGCGAGAGATGAAGAACCCATGACCCTGAAGGAAGGCCAGCGGGTGAAGCTGGCGGCAGACACCCGGCTCACCGATTGGGCTGCGATGACGGAGGACTCCTCGACGTCGAGGGGAGCCGTCGCCGGGTCCCTGTCCCTGGCAGCGGGCACCGAGGGCACCGTCGAGCGCGTGGTCGAACACGACCATCAGAGCCAGGAGGTCCGCGAGTACGAGCGTCTCAAGTCGCTCCTCGACGCCTTCGGCCACGAGATGCCCACGGAGAGCAGGAGGCAGCTCGAAGAGAAGGTCGGCTCCCTGGAACCCGAGTGGATCGCCTACCAGGAGCAGGGGCGCCGCGTAACGGTCCGGGTCCGCCTCGACAACGGCTTCATCCTCGACGACACGCACGAAGACGTCTTCACTCCCGCCTGACGCTCGGCACCTCCCCGCCGGCCCGGGCACGGCCGACGTGCGGCAGTCCTAAGCTTCCAGCGTGAACGACACCACGCATGACATACGGATCAGACCAGGCGGCCCGGCCGACGTACCGGCCATTCTGAGCATGCTCGACTCCGCGGTGGTCTGGATGAACAACCGCGGCAACACCGAGCAGTGGGGCACGACACCGTTTTCGCAGGCACCCGCACGTGTGGCTCGGGTCGAGCGGTACACGACCGAGAATGACCCGCACATCGCGGAGTTGGACGGAACACCCGTCGGGGCCCTGGTGTTGGACTCCGGGCCCAGCCCGCAGATGCCGATCGCGCCGGCCGGGGAACCCGAGCGGTACGTGCGGCTGCTGGTCTCCGACCGACGGTACGCCGGTCTGGGCATCGGAGCGGCGCTGCTGGCCCATGCCGCCGAGGAGACCCGGCGGGCCGGGGTGGAGCTGCTGCGGGTCGACTGCTGGGCGGGCGGCGGGGGCGAACTGGTCGCGTTCTACGAGCGCAACGGTTTCACCCCCACCGACCGGTTCCTGTCCCAGGCCTGGCCGGGGCAGGTGCTGGCCCGGCGGGTCAGCTGACCCCGCGGGCGGCGGTCACCAGCCAAGAGCCGCTGCGCAGCCACACCGCGCCCCCCTTCTCGAAGGGGCACAGCGCGCCGGTCAGCGTCCGGCGGGCATCCTCCCGCGCGCCGGGCCCGACCTGGCTCAGCAGGTGGCGGCCGGGACCGGAGTCGAGGAGGAAGGCGGCCGCGTCCTCGGCGCTCCTCCCCCAGTTCCCGGCCACTTCCACGCGCTGCGCGCGGGCGTCCTCGAAGCCGGCCTCGGCCAGGAGCGCACGGGTGTGGTCGGGGTCGGCGAGCTGGAACATGCCGGGGGCTCCGGACTCGCCGAAGCCGCCGAGGGGCAGGATGCCGTGCAGTGAGGCCATGGCCTCCAGCCATTCGTTGGCCTCGGCCTCGGCAGCGCAGATGAACGCGAGCCGGCCGCCGGGGCGCAGTGCGCCGCCGACGTTCGCGAATGCGGCGACGGGGTCGGCGAAGAAGGTCATGCCGTAGCGGCTGACGGCCGCGTCGAAGTACCCGGGCTCGAACGGGTGGACCTGGGCGTCTCCTTGGACGAAGGACGCGTTGCGCACCCCCTCGCGATCCGCGCTCGCGCGGGCCCTCTCCAGCATCGGACCCGACAGGTCCACCCCGACGGCCACGCCCCGGCCGGCTCGCCCGGCAGCCAGGCGGGTGGTACGCCCGGCGCCGCAGCCGATGTCGACCACCCGGTCGGACGCCCCGATGGCGGCGGCGGCGAGCAACGGCTCGTTGAAGCCGTCGTTGATCGCGTCCCAGCGTTCCTGACTTCGGGCCCACTGGGCACCCTCGTAGCCGTTCCACGCCTGCGCCTGACCGGTGTTGGCGACCTGGTCCATGGTGCACATCCGTTCTCGCCGGAGACGCCGAGCGCACGCCCCGGCCCTAGTATGGGCAAGTGCCCAAACAGTATGGGCGAACGCCCATACTTGCAATGGGCCTGAGAAAAGGGGCAGTTGTGTCACCTCGTGGAGTGGCGATTCCAGACCTGCGCGAGCGCCTGTTCGCGGCGGCGGAACGAGTGGTGGCCCGCGACGGAGCGGCGGCCCTGACCAGCCGCGCGGTCACCGCGGAAGCCGACTGCGGAAAGGGCGTCCTGCACACGCACTTCGCCGGGCTGGACGAGTTCGTCGCAGAGCTGGTCCTTGACCGGTTCGCCCGCAGCGCCCGTCAGGCCGAGGGGCTGGGGGCGCGGGTGGGGCAGGGCAACGTCGCCGGCAACGTTCAGGAGGTGGTGCTCGCACTGCTGGAATCCCTGCCCCCGGCGGTCGTGGGGCTGGCGATGACCCGACCCGCGGCCGCGTTGCACACCCAGGAGGGCCTTCGGTCCGGTGCGCCGGCCTTCGACGCGATCCAGGGCTCGTTCGCCGCCTACCTCCGGGCCGAGCAGCGCGGCGGCCGGATCGCGGAGGGCGCCGACACGGCCACGATCGCGCTCGCGCTCGTCGGCACCGTCCACCACTTGCTGATGACGCGGGCCCCCGGCGGGAGCGAGGACGCGAGAAGGACCACCGAACTCCTGATCGCCGTTCTGCTCGGCGCCTCTCGGCAGCCGCCGGCCGCCTGACCCATCGGTGACGACGGGCGGCCCCAAGGAGCGGGCGGCGACCGGGGGCGGCGCCATGCGCTCCCGCCCCTCGGTCGCCGCCGTGCGCGTCAGACGCTCGCCGGCTCTGCGCGCGCCCCGGACGCCGCAGGAGCCAGGCGGCCGCTGCGGTGCAGCCCGTACAGCGCGGCGGTGCAGGCGAGGCCCAGCGCGAGGAGCGCCAGCCAGGGCAGCGCGGACATTCCGGCGTCGCGCGCCGCGTCCAATACCACTCCGGTGAGCAGGTTGCCGAGCGTGATGCCGAATCCGCAGACGAGCCTCAGAGCAGGGGTGTGACGTCCTCCCCCCAGGCGTAGAGCGTGTCGATGGCCCGGAAGCGGTGGGGGCCGTCGCCGAGGGCCGCGGCGCGGACCTGGTCGCGCAGGGCCGGGACCCGGTCGGCCAGCGCGGGCAGGCGGAGCAGGGGCAGGAGCGCGCCGAGGGCGGCCTCGCGGACCTCGGGCGAGCCGGCGGCGAGGAACGGGCGCACGGCCTCGCACAGCTCCGGGGCGAGGTCGAGGAACGCGTCGAGGTCCTCCTCGTCGCCGAAGGGCCGCTCCTGCTGGCCGATCGCGTCCACGGCCGTGTCGCCCAGCCAGGTCAGCAGGCCGACGCGCAGCGGGAACGGGGTCTGCGGACCGAGGTCGTACTCCTCGTGCGTGCTGCGGTCGGTGACCGGCGCCAGGGTTCTTGGGTCCCCCAGGATCGCGGCGACGTACCGGGCTGCGGGAGCCGTGGCGGTGTAGAAGACGTTCCCGCGCGTGAGGGCTTCGGCCAGCTCCCGGAAGGCGGAGCCCTGGACGCGCGGGTCCTCGTCCAGCAGCTCCCGAAGGATCACGGGCGTCGCCGGCGCCACATCCGGGCAGCAGTGCTCCACCGCGTTCCAGTCCGTCCGCAGCAGCAGGTCCTGCGGGTCCACACGGCCACCCCGCTCATCATCGTTCTTCATCCCGCCAGTGTCACAGCCGCCTCTGACACCCGTCACACCGTCGGCGAAACGCCTTCCGTCAGCTGCTGGTACGCGTCCGTGACGTCGGCCGCGTGCAGCGTGGTGATCTCGTCCTGCGAGGGCACGCCGGAGTTGCCGTGGAGGTCGTAGACGCGCAGGTCCCGCACGGCGGCGGCCTTCCGCGAGAGCTCACGTGCGAAACGGCCGTTGCCCAGCGTGTCGATCAGCCCGTCGCCGACGGCGAGTTCGCACGAGGCGCGCAGCGCGGCCTCCGCCTCCTCCGTGAGGACGTCGCCCTGTGCACCGAGGAAGGAGCGGGCGATGAGCACGAGTTCGTCCGGGGAGTAGGCGGGGAAGTCCACGCGGGTGGTGAACCGGGACGCGAGTCCCGGGTTGGTGGACAGCAGCTCCGCGATCTCGTCGGAGTACCCCGCGAGAACGACGACCAGGCGGTGCCGGTCGTCCTCGGCCCGCTTGAGGAGGACCTGGAGGGCTCCTGGCCGAAGGCGTCGCCCCCCGAGTAGCCGGAGTCGGACAACGCGTACGCCTCGTCGACGAAGAGGACCCCGTCGATGGCGTCGTCGACGGCCTTGCTCGTCTTGATCGCCGTCTCCCCGAGGTGCTGACCCACCAGATCGACGCGCTGCGCCTCGACGACGTGTCCGCGTTCCAGCAGCCCGAGTCCGGCGAAGATCTTTCCGACGATCCGGGCGACCGTCGTCTTGCCGGTGCCCGGCGGCCCCGCGAAGACGAAGTGCTGAGGCGCCGCGGAAGCCACCAGCCCCTGACTGCGGCGGACGGCCGCCATCCGCAGCTGCGCCGACATGGTGCGCACCTGACGCTTCACCGGGCCCAGGCCGATGTACGTGCATGCCGGCGGCAGGCGTGCCGGTGGGCGGCCCTAGCCGGTGGGCGGCCCTAGCTCCACCCGTGCGTGGACACTTGAACCGTGCCGTCCAGGTAGGCACGGAGGGCGTTCTTCGTGGAGGGGACGAAGGCCTCGGGGATGGTGTCGGCGTCGGTCCAGCGGACCTGGGCGTGCTTGCCGGGTTCGCGGTTCTCGGGTTCGCCCGTCCATTCGTGGGTGGCGAAGACGACGGTGAGGAAGCCGTTGGGGGATTCGACGCCCCACGCGGCGTGGATGATGTGGGCGACCGTCAGGGACTCCGCCTTCACGACGAGGCCGGTCTCCTCGTAGAGCTCGCGCACCGCGGTTCGTGTGATCGGCTCGCCCGGCTCGCTCTTGCCCACGGGGAGGTCCCACAGCCCTTGGCCGAACTTGGCGTTCTCGCCGCGCTGGAGGAGCACCACGCGATGGGTGGCCCTGTCGTGCACGATGACGGCCGCGACCAGCAGCGTCATCGAGTCGAGCGCCGGCGCGAGCGCGGGGGAACGGCGGTCGCCGATGGGCTGGCTCACAGGGTTTCCTTCGTCTGACGGGTTGTTGGGCATGTTAGGTGAGAGTCTCACGGTCGGCTCCCCGGGCGGCCGGCGTTCCGCCGCCCGCCGTGTCGTTTTGCGCCAACTCTCCTTCATTATGGGCGAGTTACTGCCGCTCTGCCCTATGTTCTACGGGGCATACCAGCTCGCCCCAGGAGGTCAGATTGCAGTCCAGGCGCTTCCTCGCCTCAACCCGCCTGATACGCCGTTCCCGCCTGCTCATCGCCTTCGGCATAGGCTCGCTGCTGATCGGTGCGATCCCGTGGCTCGGGGTCGCGAGCCCGGCAGTGGCCGGCCGCGTCCCGGACCCCCGAGCCGCACCCGTGCCCTTCGACCAGCAGCCGGCGACGCAGTCACCGCACCACGGCATCGCCCCGGCGAACGCCATGGAACCTGCGGCTCCCGTTCTCGACCGGACCGGATGGACGGCCACGGCCAGCGACGAGGAGACCGGCGGCGAGAACGGCCGCGCGGCCAACGTGCTCGACGGCAACACCAACACCATCTGGCACAGCAAATGGACGGGCACACCCGCTCCCCTGCCGCACAGCATCACCATAGACATGCAACGCACGACCCTCGTCTCCGCGCTCGTCTACCGCCCCCGCGCCGAGGGGGCAAACGGGCGTGTCGGTGAGTACAGCATCAGTGTCAGCGCGGACGGACGGAACTGGGCGAGCCCGGTCGCTTCCGGCACGCTCGCGGACGACGGCACCGCCAAGACGCTCGGGTTCGCCCCGCAGGGGGCTCGGTTCGTACGGCTGACGGCCCTCACCGAGGCCGGCGGCCGCGGCCCCTGGACCTCCGCCGCCGAGATCAATCTGCTGGGCGACCCCGGCACCCCGGAAGCCACCGTCGACCTGTCCCGGACCGGATGGACGGCCACGGCCAGCGACGAGGAGACCGGCGGCGAGAACGGCCGCGCGGCCAACGTGCTCGACGGCAACACCAACACCATCTGGCACAGCAAATGGACGGGCACACCCGCTCCGCTGCCGCACAGCATCACCATAGACATGCACCGCACGACACCCGTCTCCGCCCTCGTCTACCACCCCCGCGTGGGCGGGGCCAACGGCCGGGCGGGCGCGTACACCATCACCACCAGCACCGACGGCACCGCCTTCGGCGCGCCGGTCGCCGCCGGCACCTGGCGGGACGACGACACCGTCAAGACCGCCACCTTCACCCGGGCCGAGAGCGCGCGCTTCGTACGTCTGACCGTGACCACCGAGGCCGGCGGCCGCGGTCCGTGGACCTCGGCCGGTGAGATACGCCTGAGCGGACCGGCCGCCCCGGCCGTCCACGGGGCCTGGGACCGGATCACCGGCTTCCCCCTGGTGCCCGTGGCCACCGCCGCCCTGCCGGGCGACAAACTGCTGGCGTGGTCCGCCTACGCGGTCGACCGTTTCGGTGGCAGCAACGGCTACACCCAGACCGCGATCCTGGACCTGAAGACGGGCAAGGTGACCCAGCGACGCATCGACAACACCGGCCACGACATGTTCTGTCCGGGCATCGCGATGCTGGCCGACGGCCGGGTGCTGGTCACCGGTGGCAGCAACGCGGAAAAGGCCAGCATCTACGACCCGGCCACCGACGAATGGTCCGCCACCACGAGCATGAACATCGCCCGCGGCTACCAGGCGATGACACTTCTCTCGACTGGTGAGGCCTTCGTCCTGGGCGGATCCTGGAGCGGACCCGCGGGCGACAAGGCCGGTGAGGTCTGGTCGCCGGACACCCGTACCTGGCGCACGCTCCCGGGCGTCTCCGCCACCCCGGCGCTGACGGCCGACCCGGCCGGACCCTACCGCGCCGACAACCACATGTGGCTCCACGCCACTTCGGGCGGCAAGGTACTGCAACTGGGTCCGAGCAAGCAGATGAACTGGATCTCGACCAGCGGCACGGGCAGCATCACCCCCGCAGGCCCCCGGGCCGACAGCGGGGATGCCATGACCGGCAACGCCGTCGCCTACGACATCGGCAAGCTGCTCACGCTGGGCGGCTCGCCCGCCTACGAGAAGACCCCCGCCACCCGGCGTGCCTACACGGTGAACGTCTCGGGCAACCAGGTCCAGGCCGCCCGTACAGGCGACATGGAGCACGCACGTGGTTTCAGCAACAGCGTCGTCCTGCCCGACGGCAAGGTGGCCGTCTTCGGCGGACAGTCCTACCCGGTGCCGTTCAGCGACGCGACCTCGGTCCTGACCCCCGAGTTGTGGGACCCGTCGACCGGCAGCTTCACACCGCTCGCCACCATGGCCATTCCGCGCAACTACCACAGCGTGGCGAACCTGTTGCCGGACGGGCGGATCTTCTCCGGCGGCGGGGGCCTGTGCGGTGACTGCGCGACCAACCACCCCGACGGGGCCGTCTTCACACCGCCGTACCTGCTGAACGCGGACGGATCACCGAAGCCGCGTCCCGTCATCACCGGGGGAGTGCCCTCCAGGACCGCCCCCGGCACGTCCCTCACGGTGAGCACCCAGAGCCCGGTGGCGTCCTTCGTCCTCATGCGGGCCGCGGCCGCCACCCACTCCACGGACAACGACCAGCGCCGGATCCCCCTCGTGTCCACGGCCTCGGGAACGGGCGCGTACACGGTGTCCGTACCGGCCGACACCGGGGTGGTCCTGCCGGGGAACTACATGCTCTTCGCCCTCGACGCCCAGGGGGTGCCGAGCATCGCCCGGTTCGTCACCATCTCCTGACCTCACGGGTGGTGTCCGGCCCTCGAACCGGCCGGACACCGCCCGTCAGGCGGGCCGGCGCTAACCGCCGGTGAGCGGCAGCACGGGGATGGTGTGGTTCTGCCAGATCAGGCGGGAGGTCTCCTCCGGATAGGCGGTGACGGCCGGTCGGGCGTCGAAGAGCTGCACGAGGCGCCGTCCGGATTCGTACGCGGGCCAGCCGGGGTCGCCGTGAGCGGCGAACGCCGTCCACGCGGCACGCATGCGGGCGGACAGCTCCTCGGCCTCCGGGGACGGGCCTTCGCCGATCAGCATGGCGGGCTGGCCGCGGTCCAGGTTGCCGAAGACGAGCGGCACGTCGAGGCCGTGGCAGGCGCCGAGTGCACCGCCCATGCCCGGGGCGGCCCAGGTCAGCTCGTAGACGTGGGCGCGGCCGCCCGCGGCGGTCTGGGCCTGGGCCAGGTGGAGGCTGGGCATGCGGAACAGCCAGTCGGAGTGGACCAGTTCGTACAGCTCGTCCGGGCCCGCGGCCGGGAAGCCCTCGACGTAACGGCGTGCGCCGTCCTGGCCGGGGCCGAAGACGTCCAGTGCGCTCGCCGCCTGCTGCGGTGTCACCTGCCCGAGCAGGCCGTCGAGCGCGGTGAGCAGCCGCTGTTCGTCGCGGGTGTGGCCGACGAGGAGTTCGATGTCCCGGCCGGCGCCGTCGGCCAGGGCCCGCCATGGGGTGACCGGCAGAGTGTCACCGTCGACGACCGGTGAGAACGGGATCGACCTGTGCGCGGCCTGACCCCAACGGTCCGCCCGCCGGCCCATCGCGGCGCCGACCGCATCACCGGCGGTGGACAGCCGGGCGGGTTCCACCGTGGACAGGTCGGCCACCGTGGGCCCCAGCCCCAGCTCGGCGGCGCAGGCTGCGGCGATGTCGGAGGCGAGCTCCGGCGAGAAGAACGTGCCCTGGACGCTCTGCGCGACGGCGCGGCCGAAGAGTCCGGCCGCACGCGGCATCGCCAGCAGCGCGGCCACCGATCCGGCGCCCGCCGACTGGCCGAAGACCGTGACGCGGGCCGGATCGCCGCCGAAGGCCCGGATGTTGTCACGCACCCATTCCAAGGCGGCGATCTGGTCGAGCAGACCCCGGTTGGCGGGCGCCCCCTCGATCTGCCCGAAACCCTCAAGACCCACACGGTAGTTGAACGTCACGACGACGACGCCGCCGTGCCGCGCCAGACGGCCGCCGTCGTACTCGGGAAGGCCGGACATGCCGATCGTGTAGGCGCCGCCCTGGATCCACACCATCACCGGCAGCCCTGCGCCCGGGCCCGGCTCGGGCGACCAGACGTTGACCGTCAGCCAGTCGTCGCCCACCGCATCCTGCGACAGCACGTCCATGCCGAAATGGCCGCCCTGAGGGGGCGGCGGCCCGTACGACACCGCATCCCGCACCCCGTCCCATCCCCGTACCGGCCGCGGCGCGGCGAAACGGAGCGGGCCGACCGGCGGAGCGGCGAACGGTATGCCACGGAAGACAGCCACACCCGCCTCCCGGCTGCCTCGCAGTGTCCCGCACGCCGTACGGACCTCGGGCCGGGACCCGGACGGCTCGGACGGCTCGGACGCGACAGCGGTCATCAGCACTCCCTCTGTGGGCAGGCGGGGCGCGATCCCGGAAGTTCGCGGCGGCCCCGGACCCTGCGGATCATCCAGCGTCACCGGATGCCGCGCCAGCCATTTACGGAGTGCTCGGGCGTGGGCGAACCTGCTGACGTCACGTCACGACCGCGTGCCCGCCCGCGTCAGCCCGGCATGGCCACGAAGCGATCGTGCGGTTCGCCGTGCAGGCGCCCCCGCGGCAGCTTTCGGCCGTATGCGAGCAGGAGGAGATCCTGTGCGGCGCCGGCCAGCGGCTCTCCGGAACCGAATGTCCAGTCGAGATCAGCGGCACGGAGTTCGATTCCCTTGAGGTCGGCTCCGAAGAACTTCAAGGTCCTGGCGTTGACGCTCTCCAAGAGGATGCGCACGCGGTCCTCGGGAACCCGGCGGTCGAGGCCCAGGGCGACCGTGATGTCCAGGCCGTGGATCACATCGTGGCCCAGGGCCGTCTCGATCCCGCCGACCGGCGGCTTCCAGGGGTGGTCCGCGTTGTCACCGAGGAACGCGGCGAGCTCGCGCGTCGTATGGGCGGCCGCGTCCTTGCGGGCGCATCGATCGGTCATCCGGTGGAGGCTGCCCCGCGCCCTGAGGAGTTCCCACACCGTGGCGGAGAGGGAGTACCGGAACCCCATCGTCATGTGCGCCGCGACCTCCCGTACCCGCCATCCCCCGCACAAGGTCGGAGCGTCCCAGTCCTGCTCCGACAATCCGTCCAACACGGCAGCCAGTTCCCGGCGCTCGGCCGCAATCGCCGCCCTGATGTCCGCCGCTGATCTCCGGTACGTCGTGTTCTCCATGCCCTCAAGGATCTCGGCAACCCCTGCCACAGGTCCAAGAGTGTGCACGTCTCACAGCTAGCATCATCGGTTATGGACATCAGGCAGTTGCGGTACTTCGTCACGGTGGCGGAGGAAGCCAACTTCACCCGTGCCGCCGCCCGCCTGCACCTGGCGCAGCCAGGAGTGAGCGCCCAGGTACGGCAGCTCGAAAAGGAGCTCGGGCAACCGCTGTTGGACCGCTCCGGCCGGTCGGTGACCCTGACCGAGGTGGGCTTGGCCGTACTGCCGTACGCGCGGGCCGCCCTGGGCGCGGTCGAAGCGGTGCGGCAGACCGTGGACGAGTTCACGGGGCTGCTGCGCGGCCACGTCACGATCGGCTTCCTCTCGGGAGCCGCCGCCCACACGTTCGACCTGGCTTCCTTCCTGGCCGGCTTCCACCGCGACCACCCCCGGGTCGAGGTCACCCTGACCGAGGACTCATCCGAGCGGATGCTCGCCGCGCTGCACCGCGGCGAGCTCGACGTCGCGGTGATCGGACTCGCGGACGAGGAACCCCCACCGGGCATCTCGCTCCAGGTCCTGATCGACGAACCCCTGGTCGCCGCCGTCGCCCCGGACGACCCCGTACTCGCGCACAGGGGCCGCACGAGCGTTCCGTTGGCCGAGCTCCGCGACCGCCCGCTGATCAGCCTGCCGCGCGGCACGGGCAGCCGCGGGGTGCTCGACCGCGCTTGCGCGCAGGCCGGGTTCCAGCCCCGTATCGCCTTCGAAGCGTCCGCTCCCCCGTTCCTCGCGCAGCTCGCCGCCCGCGGGCTCGGCGTGGCGGTGGTGCCGGCCCTCCAGGCCTACGAGGCATCGGCCTTGGGGGTGCGCACCCTGGAGATCACCCGCCCCCGGCTACGCGGCCGGGTGGCGCTGGCCTGGCGGACGGACGGACCGGCGAGCCCGGCGGCCACGGCCTTCCTGGGCTTGCTCCGCGCGACCCTTGCCGTGCCGGGAAGCGTCTCGACGCATCGCGGGGATGTGTCGTAGAGCCGGACGGGTGCGGGTCCGGATCATGCTGGACGGAATACGGACCACTGACCTCGCGCACCACGGCGAAGGAGACTTCATGCAGACCGTCACGCTGAACAACGGTGTCCAGATGCCCGTCCTCGGATTCGGTGTCTACCAGATCCCGCCGGCTCAGACCGAGCACGCCGTCACCCACGCCCTGGCCGCCGGCTACCGGCTCCTCGACACCGCCGCCGCGTACGGAAACGAGGAGGCCGTCGGCCGCGCCGTCAAGAACAGCGGCATCCCCCGCGAGGAGCTGTTCATCACCACCAAGGTGTGGGTCCAGGACGCCGGCGAGGAGAAGACACGCCGCGCCTTCGACACGTCGCTGCGCAAGCTCGGTCTCGACTACCTCGACCTGTACCTGATCCACCAGCCCTACGGCGACGTCTACGGCTCCTGGCGCGCCATGGAGAGGCTGAACCACGAGGGCAGTGCCAAGGCGATCGGCGTCTCCAACTTCTACCCCGACCGGCTCGTCGACCTCATCGACCACAACGAGGTCACGCCCGCGGTCAACCAGATCGAGACCCACCCGTTCTTCCAGCGCACCGCCGACCAGGACTTGATGCGCGAGCGCCGCGTCCAGATCGAATCCTGGGGTCCGTTCGCCGAGGGCAGGAACAACCTCTTCTCCCACCCGGTCCTCGGGAAGATCGGCGCTCAGCACGGCAAGTCGGTGGCGCAGGTCGTGCTCCGCTGGCTCGTCCAGCGGCAGGTCGTCGCCCTCTCCAAGTCGGTCCGCGCCGACCGCATGGCGGAGAACATCGACGTGCTCGACTTTGAACTCACCGACGACCAGATGGCGTCCATCGCCGCCCTGGACACCGGCCGCTCGCTGTTCTTCGACCACTGGGACCCGGCCGCCGTCAGCCAGCTCGGCAACGCCCGCATCCACGACTGAGTGCCTCGGCCTCGGCGGGCTTCGGCTTCGGCTTCGGCTCGGCTTCCCGCGGGCGCGGTCGGCGTCCAGTGCGATCAGGCGCGGACGGATGCGCGTCTGATCGCGCCGAGTGCGCGCGTCACGTCGTCGTCGGTCGTCGACCAGTTGCTCACCGAGATGCGCATGACGCGCCGGCCGTGCCAGGTGGATCCGCTGATCCACGCCGTGCCGTCGTCCAGCAGCCGGGCGATTACCCGTTCCGTGCGTTCGTCGTTGCCGAACTCGGCACAGACCTGCGTGAACACCACGTCGTTGAGGACCGTCGCACCGTCGATCCCGGCGATGCCGGTGGCGAACGCGGAGGCGTGCCGGCACAGACGGTCGACGAGGTCGGCCACACCTGATCGGCCGAGGGACCTGAGTGCGGCCCACACGGTGAAGGCCCTGCCGCGCCGGGAGAGCTCGGGGACCTTGTCGACCGGGTCGCCGTGTTCGTGCTGGATGAGGTAGTCGCCGCGCAGGCCCATCGCCGCCCGGAGCGCGGACGGATCGCGCACGATGGCGAGGCCGCAGTCGTAGGGGACGTTCAGCGTCTTGTGGGCGTCCGTCGCCCAGGAGTCGGCGTCCCGGCAGCCCGCCGTCAGGTGCGCGTACGTCGGGGAGGCGGCCGCCCACAGACCGAAGGCACCGTCGACGTGCACCCACGCGTCCGCCTCGCGGGCCGCACGGATCGCCACGGCGAAGGGATCGAAGGCCCCGGAGTGAATGTCTCCGGCCTGGAGGATCACGATCGTGGGGCGCTGCCCGCCGGCCGCCAGGGCGCGGCGCAGGGCCTCGGGCTCGATGCGTCCTTGGTCGTCCGCTTTCACCAGTTCGGGCTCGCCGAGCCCCAGGTAGCGCAGCGCCAGGTCGATGGCCATGTGGCGGTCCTCGCCGGCGATGACGCGTACGTCCGGCCCACCTGCCAGTCCGTCGCGGGCGACGTTCCAGCCGGTGCGCCGCAGCGCCGCGTCGCGTCCGGCGGCGAGGCAGGTGAAGTTCGCCATCGTGGCACCCGTGGCGAAGCCGACGCCGCTGTCGCCCGGCAGGTCGAGCAGATCGAGCAGCCACGCGCCGGCGACCTCTTCCGCCGCCGCGTACGCGGGAGAGGCGGCGCGCATCACGCAGTTCTGGTCCCAGGCGCTGACCAGCCAGTCCGCGGCCAGCGCGGCGGGTTCGGTACCACCGACCACGAATCCGTAGAAGCGGCCACTGGGAAACGCGGTGAGCCCCGGCTCACAGGCCGTGGCCAGCAGGTCGACGACGTCGGCGGGCGCGCTGGGACCGTCGGGCAGTTCGGCACCGAGCTCACGCACGATCTCCTCGACCGAAGCGCGGGCGGGAACCCGGCGGTCGGACAGGCTCGCCAGCCAGCGGACGGCATGGCCGTACGCCTGTCGCAGCGCCATCTCGCGCGCGTCCATACCTTGGACTATGGGACAGTCACCGCCACCACGCAAGCCACACCATTCACGCCTAGACTCCTCGAATGATCTTCATCGTGGTGAAATTCGCCGTCAAGCCCCAATACGTAGAGCAGTGGCCGGAAAAGGTCGCGGAGTTCACCCGCGCCACCCGTGCCGAGCCCGGCAATCTGTGGTTCGAGTGGTCCCGCAGCCTGGAGGAGCCCGACACCTACGTCCTCGTCGAGGCGTTCCAGGACGGAGCGGCGGAGGCGCACGTCACCTCCGAGCACTTCCGCACCGCCCTGGAAACCATGCGCCCCCTGGTCACACGTACGCCCGACATCGTCAGCACCACCATCGAGGGCGCCACCGGTTGGAGCCGGATGGGCGAACTGCAGGTCGACTGACCGCGGCCTGCTCCTCGCCGGTCCGCCGGCCCGCCGGGACGCGCTCCGCTGTGGCTCCGGCGGGTCAGCGGTCGCACGGCAGCGCCGGGTCACCCGCCATTCGGAGGGCAGCGTCCGCGTCGGTTCCCCGTCAGCCGGGCGTGCGATCAACAGCCCGAATGGGGCGTTTCGATGGGCGCGGCGGCGCCCGTCGTGCGCGACGGTGGTCCCCCCGGCGTTTCTGAGGAGGCTTTCCATGAACTGGACGCTCGAAGTCGTACTGGTCCCCGTCACCGACCTGGACCGGGCGAAGGAGTTCTACGCCGGCAAGCTCGGCTTCGCGGTGGACGTCGATGCCGAGGTCTCCCCCGGTGTGCGCGTCATCCAGATGACTCCGCCCGGCTCACGGTGTTCGATCGCGATGGAACGGGGGTTGCCCCCCGCACCCGGTACGAAAGCGATGACACCGGGCGCGCTGCAAGGCCTTCAGATCTGTGTCACGGACATCGAGGCGGCACGCGCGGAGCTGGTCGAGCGGGGCGTGGACGTCTCCCCGGTCCGCCACGTCGGCGCGTCGGGCTGGGAGGAGGGCAAGGGCCAGACCTGGAACTCGTTCATGTCCTTCCAGGACCCGGACGGCAACGGCTGGATGGTCCAGGAGGCCCCGTCGGAGCTGTCGGAACGCTGACGTCTCCGGTCCGGACAGGAGACGTAAGAACTTCGTCATCCGGGCGGATATGGTGCCCCGATCCCTCGCCGCATTGAATGCAGTTGGTACGTACGGATCGGCGAGGAAGAGGCTATGACGGTGACAGCGACACAGACGAAGCGGCGAGGACGGGTACGGGCCGGGGCGCTGATCGTGGCGGTGGTGGTGCTCGGCGCCGGGCTCTACTGGTTCCAGCCGTGGAAGCTGTGGCAGGACGAGACGGTCAAGGAGACCCTGCCGACCGCCACTGCGCCTGCGACCGCGACGCCGCGATCCTCCGGACCGGCACCGTCCGGCCCGCAGGCCATCGCCCAGGGCACCCTGATCAGCCACGAGCACGCCACCACCGGGACGGTGAAACTGATCCGGCTGCCCGACGGCTCCCGCACCCTGCGGTTCGAGAACCTCGACACGAGCAATGGCCCCGACCTGCGGGTATGGCTGACCGACGCTCCGGTGAAGGAGGGCACGGCCGGCTGGCGAGTGTTCGACGACGGCAAGTACGTGAGTCTGGGCAAGCTCAAGGGCAACAAGGGCGACCAGAACTACGAGATCCCGGCCGATGTGAACCTGGCCGACTACACCAGCGTCACCATCTGGTGCGACCGCTTCGACGTCTCCTTCGGCGCGGCGGCCCTGACCTCGGCCTGACGTGACCTCCGGCGTGCCCGTATGACGGAACTCTTACGGGCACGCGTCGGAGACCCCTCGGGCGACGCGGACTGCGTAACGTCCGCGGCATGCGCGTACTCGTCACAGGAGGAGCCGGGTTCATCGGCTCCCACATCGTCACCGCCCTGAAGGGCCGGGGGCACGACCCCCTCGTCCTCGATGCCCTGCTGCCCGCCGCCCATCCCGAGACACCGCCGTTGCCGGACGCCGAGTTCCTCCGGGCGGACGTACGGGACGCGGACGCCGTGCGGGCCGCGCTGCGCGGGGTGGACGCCGTGTGCCACCAGGCGGCCATGGTCGGGCTCGGCAAGGACTTCGCGGACGCCCCGGACTACGTCGGCGCCAACGACCTCGGAACGGCGGTGCTGCTGGCGGAGATGGCCGCGGCCGGAGTCCACGAACTCGTCCTGGCCGGCTCGATGGTGGTGTACGGGGAGGGCCGGTACGAGTGCCCCCGCCACGGCGTGGTGCGGCCCGGGCCCAGGCGAGCGGCGGATCTGACGGCCGGCCGTTTCGAACCGCGCTGCCCCGGCTGCGGAGCCGAGCTCGTACCGGGCCTGGTCGGCGAGGACGCGCCGACGGATCCGCGCAACGTGTACGCCACCACGAAGCTCGCGCAGGAGCACCTTGCCGCGGCCTGGGCCCGGTGCGTGGACGGCCGGGCGGTGGCCCTGCGGTACCACAACGTGTACGGGCCGGGCATGCCGCGCGACACCCCGTACGCCGGGGTCGCGTCGTTCTTCCGCTCCTCGCTGGCCCGGGGCGAGGCTCCGCAGGTCTTCGAGGACGGCGCGCAGCGGCGGGACTTCGTCCATGTCGGGGACGTGGCCGCGGCGAACGTGGTGGCCTTGGAGGCCGCCGGTGCACGGCCCGCGGGCACCCTGACCGCGTACAACACGGGAAGCGGGGAACCGCACACCGTCGGGGAGATGGCAGCCGCGCTGGCCTCGGCGCACGGAGGGCCCGCTCCCGTCGTCACGGGCGAATTCCGCCTCGGCGACGTCCGGCACATCACGGCCGACTCCGGCCGACTGCGCCGTGAGCTGGGTTGGCGCCCGGCGGTCGGCTTCGCCGAGGGGATGACCGAGTTCGCTCTTGCCGGGCAGCGCGCCTCGGCGGGCGCCGTCCGCTGACGGACCTCGGCGCCCGCCGGTCGCCCCGGAGGCGATCCGCGTGACCGGCCCCGGCGGCGTCGGAGCCGGTCGTGCGGAACCGGTCAGGCGGGTGCCGCCACCGGGAGGGTGACCTCGAAGCGGCAGCCGCCCGGGACGTTGCGCACGTCGGTCCGGCCGGAGTGCGCCTCGACGATGCCGCGGACGATCGCCAGACCCAGTCCCGCCCCGGCGGGCGGTGTACGGGCCTCGCTGCCGCGCCAGCCGGTGTCGAAGACCCGCGCGAGATCCTCCTCCGGAATGCCGCCGCAGCCGTCGGTCACGGACAGTACGACCCCGTCCGCCCGGCCCTCCGCCGTAACGGCGACGGTGCCGTCGGCCGGCGTGTGACGGATGGCGTTGACCAGGAGGTTGGCGATGACCCGGGTCATCTCCTTGCCGTCGACGTCAACCGGTACGGCGGCCACCCCGTCCCCCACCAGCCGCACGCCGTGTTCCCGCGCGAGCGGATCGGCCCCGGAGAGGGCGTCGTCCACGAGGTCGTAGAGCGAGATCCGGCTGGGGTTGAGGCTGAGCGCTCCGGCGTGGATCCGGGAGAGTTCGAAGAGGTCGGTGACCATGGAGTTGAGCCGGTCGACCTCCGTACGGATCTGCCGGTGGTAGCGGGCGGGGTCGGCGGCCACGCCGTCCTCCAGGGCCTCGGCCATCGCCCGCAGTCCAGCGAGCGGGGTCCGGAGGTCGTGCGAGATCCAGGCGACGAGCTCGCGCCGTGAGGCCTCCAGGGCCTGCTCCCGCTTCCGGGACGCGTCGAGCTTGGCGCTGGTCGCGGCCAGTTCCCGGGAGAGCGCGGCCAGTTCGGCGGTGGCTTCGGTCCGGGGGGCCGCGAACCGGCCACCGTCGCCGAAGTCGCGGGCTGCGAGGGTCAGTTCACGGCTGCGGGCGACGACCCAGCGGCCGAGCAGCATGGCGGTGGCCAGTGCGACGACGGCGGCCACGGCCACGACCACGGTGACCACCCACAGGTCGTGCCGGGACAGGAACATCGCCTCGGCGACGGCCAGCGTGCCGGCCAGCATCGCGGTGACCGTGACCGCGGCGACCACGAAGAGGGACACCGCGACCGAACGGTGGCGGACCAGGCGCAGGGCGAGCGCACCGACGAGCCCAGCCCCGCCTGCCCCGCCGAGCGCGAAGAGGGCGATGAGCAGGACGTCCGTCACGACACGACCTCCGTTTCCCCGGTCTCGAAGCGGTATCCGACGCCCCATACGGTCTGGATCAGCCGGGGCCGGGCGGGGTCGTCCTCGATCTTCGCCCGGAGTCGGCGCACGTGAACGGTGACCGTGGACAGGTCACCGAAGTCCCAGCCCCATACCTCGCGCATCAGCTCCTCGCGGCCGTGTGCCCGTCCGGGGTGCGACAGGAAGTGGGCGAGGAGGTCGAACTCCCTGAGGGTCAAAGCCAGTTCGCGCCCCTGCTTGACCGCACGCCGGGTCGCGGGGTCGAGCACCACGTCGCCCGCCCGAAGGACCTGCCGGGACGGGGCGGGGTCCTGGCGCCGGCTGCCGAGGCTGCGGCGCAGGACGGATTCGACCCGCAGGACGAGTTCCCTCGGGCTGAAGGGTTTGGTCACGTAGTCGTCGGCCCCGAGCTCCAGGCCCGCGATCCGGTCGTCCTCGTCGCCGAGCGCCGTCAGCATGATCACGGGGACGGGAGCGGTCGCCCGCAGCCGCCGGCACACCTCCAGGCCGTCGAGACCGGGCAGCATCAGGTCGAGGAGCACCAGGTCCGGCCACCGGGCGGCGGCGCGGCGCAGGGCGTCGGGGCCGTCGGGTGCGTGCTCGACGGTGCAGCCGGCCCGTGCGAGGTAGCCGGAGACGACCTCCGCGACCGTCGGGTCGTCTTCGACCACCAGGACGTGGGGGCGCGGTTCGGTATGGCTCATGGGTCCAGGGTCGCATCAGCCCGGCGCCGGCAGCGGCGCCGGAGGGCCGGTGAGGGTGACGTCCGCGTTTCGTAAGGAGTAGAAGGCCCTTTTGTGTCACGCGGATTCCTACGGTGAGACGCGTGACCGTAGATGTCGTACTCCCCTGTCTGAACGAGGCCGAGGCGCTGCCCTGGGTCCTCGCCCGCATCCCGTCCGGCTGGCGGCCGCTCGTCGTGGACAACGGATCCACCGACGGCTCCGCCGCCCTCGCCCGCGAACTCGGCGCGACCGTGGTCGAGGAGGCCCGCCGCGGCTTCGGCGCCGCCTGCCACGCCGGGCTGCTGGCCGCCGAGGCCGACGTGGTCTGCTTCTGCGACTGCGACGCGTCGCTCGACCCCGGCCTCCTCGCCGGTTTCGTCCGGGCGGTGTCGGACGGTGAGGCGGATCTGGTCCTCGGGCGGCGCCGCCCCCAGGGGCGGGGCGCCTGGCCCGCGCACGCCCGGGCCGGAAACCTCGCCCTGTCCCACATGCTGCGCCGACGCACCGGCCTGCGCCTGCGGGACCTCGGACCGATGCGGGCCGCCCGCCGCGAGGCCCTGCTCGGGCTCGACCTGACCGACCGGCGCAGCGGATATCCGCTCCAGATGGTCGTCCGGGCCGCCGACGCGGGCTGGCAGGTGCGCGAAGTGGACGTCCCGTACCTCCCCCGGTCCGGGAAGTCCAAGGTGACCGGCACCTGGCGGGGCACCTGGCAGGCCGTGCACGACATGCGGCGCGTACTGGCGGAAGCCCCCCGCGAGCGCGCCGCGGACGGTGTCCGGTGACCCCGCCCACGCCCAAGACCACGACCACGCCCACATCCGCATCCACGACCACGCCCTCGACCACCTTGCTCGTCATCGCCAAGGAGCCCGTTCCGGGCCGGGTGAAGACCCGGTTGACCCCGCCGTTCACACCGCGTCAGGCGGCAGCGCTGGCGGCGGCCGCCCTGGCCGACACCCTGTCCGCCGTGGCCGCGGTACCCGCCGCACGGCGCCTGCTCGTGCTGGACGGGCGGCCCGGCCCGTGGCTGCCGCCGGGCTTCGAGGTGCTGCCGCAGTGCGCGGGCGGCCTGGACGAGCGGCTCGCCGCCGCCTTCGCCGCCTGTACGGGCCCGTCACTCCTCCTCGGCATGGACACGCCCCAGGTGTCCCCCGCCCTCCTCGCGCCCGCCCTCGCCTGGGACGCGTACGACGCGTGGTTCGGCCCCGCCACCGACGGCGGCTTCTGGGCGCTCGGCCTGGCCGAGCCCGACCCCGCCCTGCTGCGCGGGGTGCCGATGTCCCAGCCGCACACGGGTTCCGCGCAGTACGAGCGGCTGCGCACGGCCGGGCTGCGGATCGGGCAGTTGCCGGAGCTGTGCGATGTGGACACCGCCGAGGACGCGCTGCGGGTGGCCGCCGAGGCGCCGGCCGGACGGTTCGCGACGCTCCACGCCGAGCTGGCTCCCACGACCGAGGTGCGCTCGTGACCGCGCCGACCGCGTGGCGGGCGGATCCCTACAACGACGCGCTCCGGTCCGGCCAGGGGCCACTGTTCCTGCGGCGTGGGGACGGCTGGCTGCTTCCCTTGGACGTGGAGCGCTGGTGCGAGGCACCCGACGAGGCCGACTGGTCCGTGCTGCGGCGCTGCCGAGGCGCCGTACTCGACGTCGGCTGCGGCCCCGGACGGCTGGTGGCGGCCCTCGCGGCCCGTGGACGCCGGGCGCTCGGCATCGACCTCAGCCCCGAGGCGGTGGCCCGCACCGAGCGGATGGGCGCCCCGGCGCTGTGCCGTTCGGTCTTCGACCCCCTGCCCGGGGAAGGCCGCTGGGGCACCGTGCTGCTGATCGACGGGAACATCGGCATCGGCGGCGATCCGGTCGTGCTGCTGCGCCGGATGGGAGAGTTGACGAGCCCCGCAGGGAAGATCATCGCCGAATGCGCCGTCGCCGATGTGGACGAGCGGTGCGAGGTGCGCGTCGCCGACGGCCGCGGCGCACTGGGCTCCCCGTTCCCGTGGGCCCGGGTCGGGGTCGACGCCCTGTGCGCATACGCCGAGCGGACCGGCTGGCGGCCTGCCCTGCGGTGGAGCGCGGCGGGCCGGCCCTTCCTGGAGCTGGTCCGCCGGTCTTCCCCGCCGTTCTCCGGCGCGGAGATCTGACCGGAGCAGGCGGTCCGGGCCGGGTGGCGACGGGTTCGAAGGGGCGGTCCGACACCTTACGAATCGCGGACGCTCCGCCCGGCCGGCGGCCGGGAACGGGCTCGTCCTGCCAGGCTGGCCCGCATGAACCACCCCCGCGCCTCCCGTACGACCCGCGCCACTCTCACCACAGCCGTATTGCTGACGGCACTGACCGCCGTGCTGGTCCCGACGGTGCGCAAGGACGGCTGCTTCGCCGACCCCATCGGTCTGACCTTGGGGTACGCGGCATCGTGGGCGCTGTTCGCCGTTGCCGTGGTGAGCCTGCGCAAGGTTCCGGCCCGGGCCGTCGTCCCGCTGGTGCTGGCGGGTTCGGCCGCCGTCGCCCTCACCGGGCTGACCGCCGCGCCCCGGACGAGCACCGACTCGTTCCGGTACGCCTGGGACGGGCGGGTCCAGGCCGCCGGGATCTCGCCGTACGACCACTCCCCCGCCGATCCTGCGCTCACGGGGCTGCGTGACACCTGGCTGTTCCCCGAGGGGCCGGCCTGCACCGGGAGGCCCGACCTCGTGCCCGTCTCGGCGGGAGTGTGCACCCGTATCAACCGCCCGCAGGTGCACACCATCTATCCCCCGGTCGCCGAGGGGTACTTCCTGCTCGTCCACGCCCTCTCCCCCGACGGCGTACGGCACAAGGCCCTCCAGGCGGGCGGCGTCGCCGTGTCCGTCGGGGTGACGGGCGTTCTGCTGCTGATCCTGCGTCGCCGACGGGGCGATCCGCGCCACGCGGCGTACTGGGCCTGGTGCCCGGCCGTGGCCGTGGAAGCCGTCAACAACGCCCATGTCGACGCCCTCGCGGTGCTCCTGTCGGTCGCCGCCCTCGGGGTGGTCAGCCGCCGCCGGGTGGCGGGCGGGGTGCTCTTCGGCTTCGCCGTCGCGGCGAAGCTGCTGCCCGCCGTCCTGCTGCCGGGAGCACTGGCCGGGGTCCGTACGTGGCGGCGCGCGGCCGCCGTGCTGCTGCCCACCGCGGCGACCGTGGGCCTGCTGTACCTGCCGTACGTACTGGCGTCGCGGTCCTCCGTCCTCGGCTACCTGGGCGGGTACGCCGAGGAAGAGGGGTACGAGGACGCCGGGTCCCACGGCCGGTACGCACTGCTGCGGCTGGTGCTCCCGGACGACTGGGCCCTGCCCGCCGTGGCCGCCGTGATGCTCGTCGTGATCGTGTACGCATGGCGCCGGGGTGACCCCGAACGCCCTTGGAGCGCCGCGCTGTTGGTGACGGGCACGGCCTTCCTCCTCATGACTCCCGGCTACTCCTGGTACGCACTGCTGCTGATCGCGCTCGTGGCCCTCGACGGCCGCTGGGAGTGGCTCGGCGTCGCGATGGCCGGCGCCGCCGTGTACATCGCGGGGGGTTCCCTGGGCCCGGACACCGGCACCGTCGCGTACGCCCTCGCGGGCGCCGCCGCCGTCGGGGGGTGGCTGCTCCGCCGCCGGCGCCCAACCGACCTAGATGCAACCCTGAGGTTGCACCCGGAGGGTCGACGTGCAACTCTGTAGTTGCATTCAATGGGTCGCAGCGAAGGAGTCTCCTCATGAGCATGGACCGGATCGAACGCGAAACCCTGATCGCGGCATCCCTGGACCGGGTCTGGTCACTGGTGGCCGAGCCCGGCTTCTGGGTGGCCGACCCGGCGACCCTGACCGGCAGCACGGCCAGGGAAGGCGAATCGCTGGTGGCGAAGAACGCCGAGTACGGGGACTTCCCGGTGCGCGTGGAGAAGGTCGAACCGCAGACCTACCTGGCGTACCGCTGGGCCAGCGCCTTCCCCGGGGAGGAGCTGCGCGAGGACAACAGCACGCTCGTGGAGTTCACACTGACGCCGGAAGGCGACAAGACGCGGCTCCGCGTGGTCGAGAGCGGGTTCGCGTCCCTGACCGGCCCCGAGGCACTGCGCGACAAGGCGGTGAAGGACAACACCGGCGGCTGGCCCCCGGTGCTCGACGCGCTCCGGGCGCGCGCCGAACAGCCGTCCGCGTGACCGACGGACGTCGCGGCGCCGCCGAGGCGGTCGACGGCGTCCTCGCGGCACTGGCCGACCCGACACGCCGCCGACTGCTCGATCTGCTCGCCGCGCAGGGCGAGGCCACCGCGACGACGCTCGCCGAAGGCGTGCCCGTGTCGCGCCAGGCCGTGGTCAAGCACCTCGCCGTCCTCGACGCCGCCGGGCTGGTCACGTGCGGCCGGGTCGGACGCGAGGTGCGGTACGCGGTACGGCCCGCGGCCCTCGACGCGACAGCGCGGTGGATGACCGCGCTCGCCGCCGACTGGGACAGGCGGCTGGCGCACATCAAGCGCGTCGCCGAGGCGGCGGAGCGGGACGCGGACTGAGGCACACGCCTCGGACGCGCCTGCCGCTCCCACCACAACGCCGGCTGACGGCCCTGCCGCCGTCAGCCGACTGCGGGCCCAGCAGTTCGCCACGCGGTGACCGGAGTTGACCGCGACGGGGACATCGGCACAACCGGGGAACCCGGGGCCCGCAGCGCCGTCCGGGGCGAGCAGGACATCGGCGGATTTCACCGGCGGCGGCCTGCACTGTGGGATGGTTGTCGTGTGAATCTGGAGGATCTCGTCCGGCTGCGCCGGGCCCGTGACCTGATGGACCGCGAGTACGCGGAGCCACTCGACGTTCCGGCGCTGGCGCGATTCGCCCTCATGTCGCCGGGCCATTTCTCCCGCAGCTTCCGCGCGGCCTTCGGGGAGACGCCGTACAGCTACCTGATGACGCGGCGGATCGAGCGGGCCAAGGCGCTGCTCCGGCGGGGCGACCTGACGGTGACGGAAGTCTGCTTCGCCGTCGGCTGTACATCGCTGGGATCGTTCAGCTCGCGGTTCACCGAGCTGGTCGGCGAGAGCCCGAGCGCGTACCGGGCCCGCCCGCACGACGAGGGCGCCGCGATCCCGGCCTGCATCTCCAAGATCCACACGCGGCCGGTCAGGAACGGAGAAGCGAAACCCGCACCCCGCCCATAGCGTGGAGCGCATGGACATCAAGCTTTCACAGTGCTTCATCGCCGTCGACGACCACGACAAGGCGCTCGCGTTCTACCGGGACGTGCTCGGCCTGGAGGTGCGCAACGACGTCGGGTTCGAGGGGATGCGCTGGGTGACCGTCGGGTCGCCCTCTCAGCCCGATGTGAACATCGTTCTCGAACCGCCCCTCGCGGACCCGAACGCCTCGCCCGCCGACAAGCAGGCCATGGCGGAACTGCTGGCGAAGGGCCTGCTGCGCGGCGTCATCTTCTCGACCGAAGACTGCGATGCCACCTTCGAGCGCATCAGCACGGCGGGCGGCGAGGTGCTGCAGGAGCCTGTCGACCAGCCCTACGGCGTGCGCGACTGCGCCTTCCGCGACCCGTCCGGCAACCTGCTGCGCTTCACCCAGCCCCGCAAGCAGTGAGCTCGAACGACGGCGGTGGCCCCGAGGCCCCCCTGCGGGCCCTTGCCTGGGCGGCGTAATCTGGTCAGAACGCCACATGTAGCCCAGATGGTGCACGCGGTACGGGCTGATCCAGGGAGGCGGCGCGTGACCGATCCGTTCGGCTTCCTCAAGATCCCCCGCAGGCCCGTCCCGGCCCGGCCCGTCGAGGAGCGGCTCGGCGACTGGCGCGAGGTCTACGCGGGGCAGGCGCTGCTCCCGCTCGTCTCGGAGCAGGCGGACCGTTGCATGGACTGCGGCATCCCGTTCTGCCACAGCGGCTGCCCCCTGGGAAACCTCATACCCGAGTGGAACGCGTACGCCGCACACGGCGACTGGCGTGCCGCGTACGAGCGGCTGCACGCGACCAACAACTTCCCCGAGGTGACCGGCCGGCTCTGCCCGGCCCCCTGCGAGGACGCCTGTGTCCTGACGATCAACGCGGATCCGGTGACCATCAAGAACGTCGAGCAGGCGATCGCGGACGAGGGCCTGCGGCGCGGCTACATGGTGCCGCTGCCGCCGGAGCGCAAGAGCGGCAGGTCCGTGGCCGTCATAGGCTCGGGACCGGCCGGACTGGCCGCGGCGCAGCAGCTGACCCGGGCCGGGCACGACGTCGCCGTCCACGAACGGGCCGACCGGATCGGGGGCCTGCTGCGCTACGGCATCCCCGCGTTCAAGATGGAGAAGGCGTACCTGGACCGCCGGATCGAGCAGATGCGGGCCGAGGGCACCACGTTCGTGACGGGCGCGGACATCGGCGGCGCGCCCGGCGTGGCCGGCGCGGTCGGCGCGGCCGAGCTGCGCAGCCGGTACGACGCGGTCGTCGTCGCGGTCGGGGCCGAGGAGCGCAGGGAGCTTCCGGTCCCGGGGCGCGACCTGCGCGGCATCCACCAGGCCATGGATTACCTGACCTTCGCCAACCGGGTGCGGGAGGGTGACTACGCCGTGCCCCCCGTCACTGCCGAGGGAAGGCACGTGGTGATCGTCGGAGGCGGCGACACGGGCTCGGACTGCCTCGGCACGGCCCTGCGGCAGGGCGCGCTCTCCGTGGTCCAGCTCGACATCAATCCGGAACCCGGCCCCCACCGGACCGACGGCGAGCCGTGGCCGGTGTACCCGAAGGTGTACCGGATCTCCCACGCCCACGAAGAGGCCCGTGGGCGCGAGGGCGCCGACCCGCGGCTGTTCGCGAGCGCCACCCTGCGCTTCGAGGGGGACTCCGCGGGCCGGGTACGGGCGCTGTACCTGACCGCGGTCGAGCCCCGGACCCGTACGCCCCTCACCGGCACCGAGCGCGTGCTCCCGGCCGGTCTGGTCCTGCTGGCTCTGGGCTTCTCCGGCCCCGCGCGGGCGGGCGGCCTGCGCGAGCAGCTGGGGCTGGAGCTCGACGACCGCGGCAATTTCGCTCGCGGCGTGGACTTCGCGGCCTCCGGCGGGCGGGCGCGCGGAGTGTTCGTCGCGGGCGACGCCGGCCGCGGCCAGTCGCTGGTGGTGTGGGCCATCGCCGAGGGCCGGGCGTCGGCCGCCTCGGTGGACCGCTACCTGACCGGGTCCACCTCCCTCCCAGCCCCCGTCGCCGCCCACGATCGCCCCATGACGGCGCTGGGACGGCTGCGCTACGGGGACTACTAGGCCGGCGGGTGCGGGTCCGCAGTGGGGTCCGACCCGAGCGACGCTTCCGCTTCGCGATGATCTTCGCGTCGACCGCCGCGCCGCACTGTCCGGGGCTGTGATCCCTCCGGCGTCGGCAGTGACCATCGCGAGCCAGCCCTCGGCCGGGCGACGCCGTCGGGGACTTCGATTTCTCCTAGAGCCGGCGCACTTCGCCCGTGCCCAGGGTGATCGCGGCGCGGGGTCGCATGGGCTCCTCCCCGCGGCGGGAGAGCAGCACGACCTCGTCGACCTGCGCCGACATGGCGCCCAGGCGGGCCTCGCACTCCGGAGCCAGCCGCCGCGGGTCATGGGTGCGCCCGAGTGACAGGTGCGGTGTGAAGCGCCGGAACCGGCCGCGGCACAAGGGGAACGGCTCCGCCAGTGCGCTCTGCAGCGCCGTCCACGGAGCCAGACCGGCCGCGGCGGGGTCCAGCCATACGGTGGCGTACGCGCGATGGCGGAAGGCGTGCACACCGCTGAGGCGGATGGCGAAGGGCTCCCGCTCGGCGGCTGCGGCCGCCAGCAGCGGGCAGGCCGACGCGAAGTCAGCCTCCGGGACGAAGCCGAAGATGAGGTTCACGTGCGGTGGCCAGCGGCGGATCTGGGGGTCGTGTTCGGCTCGGATGCTCTGGATGGGAGGCCACAGCTCGTCCGGAGGGAGCCACACGACAGCGGTCCGGGGTGTGGGAGCGACCTCTAGGAATGCGGGGACGCCAGCTCCGCCGCCGACTGTCGGGGGGACGTTCACCTGGCCATGATGCCTCCCCGACGCCCGTCCCCGGCCACGTCGGCTAGGCCGACCGAGCCCGGCCGGGCGCGTTCGGACAGGGGTTCGCGTGGCGCGTCGGCCTCAGACGTAGGGTCGGCCTTCGCGTCTGGGACACCCGGTGTGAGGAGTACGGCAAGCCGTCACCGACAAGCCGGTGCCGGCCCCGGTCCGCGGCGGCCTGACCGTCGAGTCCGGTCTGAACGACGGTCTGGGCCTTCGGTTCTTCGTACTGGCCCTGGCGGCGGGCGGGGGCCACGGCCGTCCGGGCGTTGCCGGGACCTTCCCCGCTGCTGCTGAGCGGCGCAATAGGAATCGCGGCCGGCCGTACGTGCTGTGTGTCATGACCGAGGGCCGCGGCTTCATCGGCACCTGGGTCGCCGGCCTGGCCTTCGGCGTCCGCCTGCGCCGGATGCCCACCGACCGGGGCCTGCGTGCCGAGGACTGGGATCCCGCGCTCAGCCTGGCAGTCGCCCGGATGCTGCCGATCGCTCTCTCGCTGCTCGGCTCCGGTCTTCGCCCTGCTTCCGTGGCCTACATCGGCTGGTTCGGTCCGCGCGGTCTGGCCTCCCTCGTGTTCGGCTGGGTGACGCCGTCGCCGTGACCGTGGGCCTGAGCGTCCTTCTTCAACGGGGCCACGGCTCCCTTCCTGGGGGACCGCTACAGCGACTGGTTCGTCAGAACGCTCCGTGTCGAGCCGGACCTGCGGGAGAACGCACTCGCGCACGACGACGCGCCACGCTGGCGCTCGGGCTGACGAGGCGCGACACCAAAAGGCCGGCTCGGCGTCAACGGCGCCGGGCCGGCCTTTCCGGTGGTTCCTGGTCAGTCCGTGCCGAATTCCATCGCGGCGCGGTCCAGCATCTCCTCGTCCTCGGACACCTCGCCGCGGGAGGCGATGGCCTCGGCGCCGCCCTCCTGCAGGGTGCCGATCAGCCCGGTCGCGGCCGCCTGGGCGGCGCCGATCGCAGGGTGGTCGGTGCCGATCAGACCGAGCCCGGCATACTGCTCCAGCTTGGCGCGCGAGTCGGCGATGTCGAGGTTGCGCATGGTGAGCTGGCCGATCCGGTCGACCGGGCCGAACGCCGAGTCCTCGGTGCGCTCCATGGACAGCTTGTCCGGGTGGTAGCTGAACGCCGGACCCGTGGTGTCGAGGATCGAGTAGTCCTCACCGCGCCGCAGCCGCAGCGTCACCTCGCCCGTGACGGCCGTGCCGACCCAGCGCTGCAGCGACTCGCGCACCATCAGCGCCTGCGGGTCCAGCCAGCGGCCCTCGTACATCAGCCTGCCGAGGCGCCGTCCCTCGTTGTGGTACTGGGCGACGGTGTCCTCGTTGTGGATCGCGTTGACCAGGCGCTCGTACGCCGCGTGCAGCAGGGCCATGCCCGGTGCCTCGTAGATGCCGCGGCTCTTGGCCTCGATGATCCGGTTCTCGATCTGGTCCGACATGCCCATGCCGTGCCGGCCGCCGATGGCGTTCGCCTCCATCACCAGGTCGACGGGGGAGGCGAACTGCTTGCCGTTGATCGTCACCGGGCGGCCCTGGTCGAAGCCGATCGTCACGTCCTCGGCGGCGATCTCGACCGAGGGGTCCCAGAACCGGACGCCCATGATCGGCTCGACGGTCTCCACGCCGGTGTCGAGGTGTTCCAGCGTCTTGGCCTCGTGGGTGGCACCCCAGATGTTGGCGTCGGTGGAGTACGCCTTCTCCGTGCTGTCGCGGTAGGGCAGGTCGTGGGCGAGCAGCCACTCCGACATTTCCTTGCGGCCGCCGAGCTCGGTCACGAAGTCCGCGTCCAGCCAGGGCTTGTAGATCCGCAGGTGCGGGTTGGCGAGCAGGCCGTACCGGTAGAACCGCTCGATGTCGTTGCCCTTGAAGGTCGAGCCGTCGCCCCAGATCTGTACGTCGTCCTCGAGCATCGCCCGGACCAGGAGGGTGCCCGTGACGGCGCGGCCGAGCGGCGTGGTGTTGAAGTAGGAACGCCCGCCCGAGCGGATGTGGAACGCCCCGCAGGTGAGCGCCGCCAGACCTTCCTCGACCAGTGCCGCGCGGCAGTCGACCAGGCGCGCGATCTCGGCACCGTAGGTCTTCGCGCGGCCGGGCACCGACGCGATGTCGGGCTCGTCGTACTGGCCGATGTCGGCGGTGTAGGTGCAGGGGATGGCGCCCTTGTCGCGCATCCACGCGACCGCGACCGAAGTGTCGAGGCCGCCCGAGAAGGCGATGCCGACGCGTTCGCCGGCGGGGAGGGAGGTGAGGACCTTGGACATGGAAAGAGTATGCACCATCTCGCATATCCATGCAACGTCGCTCGTCAGTGGCCGATGCGCGCCACCATGAGCGCGATGTCGTCGTCCGCAGCCGCCGGAACGAGGTGGGTGATCAGCGAGTCGCACACATGGTCCAGCTGCTTCTGACGGTCCGCGAGCAGCCTCATCAGCTCGGCCAGCCGCTCGTCGAGGTCGTGTCCGCGGGCTTCGATCAGTCCGTCGGTGTAGAGCACGAGAACACCGCCGGCGGGCACGTCGAACTCGGTGGGGGTGAAGGCGACGCCCCCGACCCCGAGGGGCACGCCGGGCGGGGTGTCCACGAGCCGGACCGTTCCGTCGGGCAGTGCGAGTACGGGCGGCGGATGTCCGGCCCTGGTGACGGTGCAGTGTCCGGTGGCCGGATCGCAGACGACGTACAGGAGCGTGGCCAGCATCGGCTCGGCGAGGTCGCTGAGCGCGGCTTCCAGCTGGTGCAGCAGCCGGACGGGCGAGAGGTCCAGGCGCGCCAGCGCCCGTACGGAGGCGGACAGCCGGCCCATGACCGCGCCCGCGGCGATGCCGTGCCCCATGACGTCGCCGATGATCAGGCCTGCCCTGCCGCCCGTCAGGGGCAGGACGTCGTACCAGTCCCCGCCGACCTCGTTGACGTCACTCGCGGGCAGGTAGCGGTGACTGACCTCGATGCCGGGGGGCGGGGAGATGTGCTGGGGGAGCATGCTGCGCTGGAGGATCACCGCGGTCTCGTGCTCACGGCGGTAGAGCCGCGCGTTGTCCATGCTGAGCGCGGCGCGTGCGGCGAGTTCGGCGGCGAGGGTGACGTCTTCGGAACCGAAGGGTTCGCTTGGGCGGGTGCGGTAGAAGGTGGCGATGCCGAGCACCGACTCCCGCGCCACGAGGGGGGCCATGAGGAACGAGTGCACGCCTACGGCGAGCAGTTCCGCGGGTTTGGCCGAGTGAGGGGCGGCAGGGGCCACGGCCTGTTCGTCGAGGCGGGCGATCAGGAAGGGGTGCCGGCCCGCGAGGGCCTTGGTGTAGGGGGCGGCCGCGGGAAAGACGAGCGTCCCGCCGAGCCGGGCGAGGACATCGGTCACCATGGATCCGGACAGCGGAGCCTTGCCCAGCCTCCGCAGGACGACCCCGCCGGCCAGCCCCGTACCGGGCTCGTCACCGCGGGCGAGGGCGTCCAGTACGTCCACGGTGACGGTGTCGGCGAGGCGCGGCACGGCCAGGTCGGCGAGTTCCTGCGCGGTGCGCTCCAGATCCAGGCTGGAGCCGACGCGCATGCTGGCCTCGTTGAGCAGGGCGAGCCTGCGCCGGCCGGCTTCGGCTTCCTCGTGGTCGCGCTGCTGCTCGGTGATGTCGACGAGCGAGGCGATGACGCCGATCGGCATGCCGGCCGGATCCTCCACCCGCACGTAGGAGCACGACCACACCCGGTCGCGGTCGGATGCGGTCGGCGTCCGTCCGACGCGGCGGCGGTCCAGAACCGGCTCCCCGGTCTCCATGACCTGCCGCATCGCCTCCTCCATCTCCAGGGCGTTGACCTCAGGGAGGATCTCGGCCAGGCGGCGGCCCACGTGCGCCGACTCGGGCAGCCCGTTCATCGCTTCGAGCGCGGCATTGACCTGCAGGAACCGCAGCTGCGTGTCGAGGACGGCGATGCCGACGGGTGAGCGGGCGAACAGGCCGTCCCATACCGCCGACGACCCCCGGATGCGGCGGGCCGCGTGGGCATCGGCGGCGAAGACCAGCACCGTGGCCGCGTCGTGCCGGCGGTCGGACACCGGAGAGGCCCAGATCTCCAGCTCCAGCGGGTGCCCGTCGCGGTGCCAGGCGGTCACCGTGCCCATGACGCCCCGACCGGAGGCGGCGGCCTCCCACAGTGAGCGCCCGAGGCTGCGATCAGCTCCTGGATGAACCAGGTCGGCGATGTTGCGCCCCAGCATCTGCGGTGGGGCGTAGCCCAGCAGCTCCTGCGCGACCTGGTTCCAGCGCACGATCGTCCCGTCGGCGCTGGTGGCCACCAGTGCGACCGGCAACGCACCCAGCCAACCGCCGGCGGCCTGCGCCGCGCCGCTGATCAGCTCGTCGACCGGGATGTGCTCGTTCATGTGGCACCTGCACCCAACGCCGTGCCGCCCTGGCCCTGCCTTCGGGGATCCGCGTCCCCACGAGTCCATCGTCTGCCGTCCGGCGCGGCGGCGCCTCCCGGCCGCATTCGACGACCCCGCTTCGCCAGGGGTGCCGGAGGCCGAAGGCCGGCAGGAAAGGGAAGCCGCCGTGCGCGGACGGTGTGTCCACGGGTCCCACGGCGGCACTCCTGGCGATCAGTCAAGTGTGCCCGCTACGTCTGCTCGCCGAAGTGGTCGAGGAGCTTTTGCTGAAGGTCCTGGAGCACCCGGGTGTGCTGTTTGAGCGTCGAAAGGCGCTTCACCGCCGTACCCGCGTACTGCGCGTCCCCCTCGACGTCACTCGACGCCGCGGCGATCAGATATCCGCTCAGCGCGTCCATGGCCGACACCGCGTCGGAATCATGACCTCGTCGAACCAGGTACCGGTCCAAGGGGGTGTCGTCGCTGGCAACGACGTTCGCGACGACCGACGGCTGCCATTCCTCAGCGTTGTTGAGCGAGTGATGCGTGTCGAACCGCACGGTGACCGTCGCGCCCGCGGGAACTTCCACGTCGTATCGGCCCTCGTCGTTGGTGAAGACGTGATCAATGGACGTCAGATCACCGCGATAGACGCTGACCTTGATCATGAGGATCGGATCATTGTCGTGGATTGATCGCACATGTCCGAACATCGGAGTCTCCTCCCGCCCCTGACACCCCCAACCAGTCTGTCCGAGCCCTACCGATGCCGCCAGTTGCCGCCAGTGCCGCGACCGTCCCGGGCGTCCGCTCTCAGCTACCATGCTTTGCATGGAACCCGACGATGCAAGCAAGCGGGACCCCGGGAAGGCCGCGAGCCAGCTCCGCAAGGGCGTCATCGAGTACTGCGTCCTGGCGTTGCTGCGCAACGGCCCGTTGTACGGAGTGGAACTGCTGCGGGAGCTCGGGGCCGTGGAGGTCATGGCCACCAGCCAGGGCACGATCTACCCCCTGCTGTCGCGCCTGCGCCGGGAGGAGCTCGTCGAGACCACCTGGCAGGAATCGCCCAGCGGACCGCCGCGCCGCTACTACGCGCTGACGGAGTCCGGACGATCCGCGCTGGCGGAGTTCACGGCCGCCTGGCCGGACTTCCGCAACGCCGTCGACCACTTCCTCGCGAACACCCCTGGAGAGCAGTCATGAAGGCAGAGGATCATCCGCTCGTCCGGCAGTACCTGGCCACGGTGGAACGCGAGGCGGCAGCACTCCCGGCGGATCGCAGGAACGAGCTGCTGGCGGACCTGGTCGAGCACATCGCCGTGTCCACTGCCGAAGGCTCCGCGCACGACGCCGACACGCTACGGGCCCTGCTGGAACAGCTCGGCGACCCGCGGACCATCGTGGCGACCGCCCTGCACGAGGAACCGTCGACGCCCCCGCGGGGCTTCGGCCGGCCCGTCGCCGCCGTCGTTCCGCTGACCGCGAGTGCCTTGCTGTGGGTCGCCGCCGCCCCAGTGGCCGCCCTGCTGTGGCTCGTCGGCCTGACGCTGCTGTGGAGGGCGCGGTACTGGACCACAGGGGAGAAGCAGGTCGCGACGGCGGCCACGGCGCTGCTGCCCGCAGCCTGCGTCCTGCGGCTGCTGGGCATCGTCTCACCGGGGAACCTGGGCCCCGCCGAAGTGTTGCTGCTCCTCGTCGCCATGGCGGTCGTCCCGGCGGTCATCGCCGGCCGCCTGCTCAAGGCGGCCCGACGCCGGCTCGCCTGACGCCGTAGGGCCCTTGGGATGCGATGCGGCGATGGCCGACGGCCAGGAGCGAGGGCGGCCCGGAGCGCGTATCGAACCTAGAGCGGCACCCCCTCCCCCGCCGGGAAGGCGGCCCCGTGGCCCGGGACGATCACGTCGGCCGCCGCCACGACACGGAGGCGGGAGGTGCGCAGGTCGTCCCGGTCCGGGGCCACCGGGTCTTCGGCCGGGCCGTCCGGGCGCCACCAGAGGTCACCGGCGAAGGCGACCACGCCGTCGGCGGTGCCGGCGAGGAGGGTGATGTCCTCGGGGCTGTGGCCCGGAGTTCGGATCAGACGCAGGGATCCGGTGAGCTGATGACCCTCGGCGTCCCGGTCGGTCCACTGGTCGTTCCGGTACTCCGCCTTGTGGTCATGGACCCACGCTTCGGGGAACAGGCCCACGTTCATGGTGTTGTCGGGGTGGTGGTGGCTGAGCACGACATCGGTGATGTCGTCCGGTCCCAGGCCCAGTTCCGCGAGCGGGCCGAGGATGCGGTCACGGTGGGCCACCATGCCCGGGTCCACGATCACGTGCCGGTCGCCGTCGGACACGTACGAGACGGTGGCGGCGACCCCCGGTCCGGTGGAGGTGGTGTAGCCGGTGGTCAGGACGGTGTACACGGCGCTGCGGCCGAGGGGCTTGTCTGTCATGGCTCCAGCTTCGCGCCACGGCCCGCCGGCCACGAGTGGCTTCCCTGCCTACGATCGCGGGTTTCGTGCCACTGCCACGTACCAAGTGCCACGCCGCAACCCTCGCCTACGGCAGCAGGCGAGCGGCGCTGACCCGGTGAAGATGGATGACGATGTCGTACGACCGCGCGAGTGCGATGTCGGCCTCCGGCCCGTAGGGCCCCGGATAGGCCCCGCCGATACTCCTGACGGGACGGGCCGAGGCCAGCCAGGTACGGGCCGCGGGCGGGGCGGTACGCAGGTCCAGGACGTAGTCGCGGTGGCGCACCTTGTCCAAGGTGTGCTCGTTGCTGCCGGGTTTCGCGGGCCCCACGCTGAAGCCCTTCAGCTGACCGTCGTCCGCGACGGCGTTGAACGAGCCCTGGTCGAAGGTGGAGCCGATGCTCACATAGTTCTTGCCCAACTTGTCGCGCAGATAGCTCCCTTGCACCTTGGGATAGTGCTCCGGATCGTGGGTCCGCAGGCCGACGTGCCCGTTGTGGGCCGCCAGCACCACCTTGTTCCCGGTGTGTTTCTGCCACCAGTCCACGTTGTCCGCCATGATCGCGTCCCGGTAGCTCATGGCCTGCGCGCCCTGCTGCTGGTCGTCGAAGTCGAAGGCGTATCCCCTGGCCGTCTGGTCGATGGCGGTGGCGTGCTGCACCGCCCAGTCGTACGCCTCGGTGTCCGTCCCCGCGCCGGGACCCTGCCGCTTGAGCAGTTCCAGTGCGCGCCCGGTCCTGTCGGCGATCTCCTTGCGTTCGGCGAGCGGCCGCCCGGAATACTCCGTCATGTGGGCTTCGGGGGTGGTCGCGGGCCGCAGGCCGCGGTACAGCTCGCTGAAGCGCGCCATCAGCGCCGGGTGGGCCTGGGCCACGTACCCGGTCACCTTGTCGTAGAGCTCCGGACCGGCGTACCCGAAGTCGTCGCCCATGAACTGCACCGGGTCGTGCGGATGCCGGAGGTTGTAACCGCGCATCCATCGCAGCAGGTTCAGGTATTCGGCGCTGTTCCAGAAGACGTAGCTGCTCTGGAACTCCTCGTGCATGATCCGCTCCGGATCGCCCTCGCCGCGCAGCACGTAGTCGTTGAGCCGCAGTCCGGTGCTCCAGCTCCCCTCCAGGGCGAAGGTGCGGAAGCCCTTCTCCTCGACGAGGTAGCGGAAGACCCGGTGCTTCATGGTGAGGAATTCGTGCGAACTGTGGGTGGCCTCACCCAGACCCACCACCCGGGCGTCCTCCACCATGCGGCCGACCGGGCGCAGATCGTCCAGGTTCGCCCGGGGGTCTGCGGTGCGCAGAGGGTGTGCGTCGCGTTCCAGGGCAGGTACCGGCGACTGTGCGGAGGAGGCGGGCGCGGCGGCGACCAGCGCACCGAGGGAGAGGAGCAGTACGGACAGGGTTGTCTTGTTTCGTTTCATGATCCAAGACTTCCCGCCGAGCGGGACGGCCGCCATGGGCCCAGCCCCAGCCCGGAACTGGAGCTGTCCCCACCGCCCCAGCGGCAGTTGGCCGCCGGGGCGGCTGCGCAGGCACGGCGGGCGTGGCCCTGCCCCGTGCGCCGTACCGCCCTGGTACGGCGCACGGGGGTGGGCCGGCTACTTCGGGGTGACCCAGACCTGGCGCTTGTTGGTGTTCGCCGTGTAGAGCTGGACCACCGTGCCGTTGGCGGTCGCGCCGCCGGTCACGTCGAGGACCTTGCCGGAGGCCACGTGGACGATCTGACCCTTGGCGTTGACGGACCAGCGCTGCGCCGCGGTGCCGTTGCAGTCGTAGAGGCTGATCTTGTTGCCGTTGGTGCTCGCGTTGCGCGCGTTGTCCAGGCACTTGCCGAACGCGCGGAACGTACCGTCCTTGCCCAGTATCCACGACTGCGCCGCGGAGCCGTTGCACGTGTAGAGCTGGATCTGCGTGCCGTTGGCCGCCTTTCCGCCCTTGACGTCGAGGCACTTGCCGCCGAGGCCGCTCACCTTGCCCTGCGGGGACAGCGCGGCGCCGCCGCCGGCGGCGAGGAGGCGCAGGCCTTGCACGTCGAACTGCTGGACGTAGGTGCCCGCGCGCTTGTCCTGGTAGGCGTACGTGGGTGAGCACATGACCGGGAACTGGCCGGAGTCGGTGCCCTTGACGCAGTCGCTCTTGGTCAGGCTGCGATTGGCGTGCGTCAGGCCCAGCGTGTGTCCGAGTTCGTGGCTGATGTGGTTGCGCATGTACGTCTCGCCCATGGCGGCCGTCGGCTTGCCGGCCGGGGTGAAGAACTCGTCGTCGATGTAGGCGTGTCCGCTGGTCACGGTGTCGGCCAGCGAAGACGCGGTGAAGCCGCAGCTGAGGTTCGCGCTGCCCGATCCGTCGCGCACCACCTTCCAGCCGGTACTGCCCATGCTGCCTTCCCCGGCGGGTGGGACGCACGGGCGGTGCAGGACCCCGATGACCACTTCGCCCCTGGGCCTGACGTAGTCCCAGCCGACCGGCTCGGTGTCGACGGAGACCGGCAGGTTCGTGATGCGCCGCAGGTCCGCGGCGGATGCCTGCACGTACGGGGCCAGCCAGTCCGCGGACTTCTGGTCGTAGAACTTGATCTTGTAGCCGGTCTGCAGCCACTTGGTCGCGCCGCTCAGCTTCCACCCTTCACCCTGGGGCGGTGCGGGCGCGGCGGCCGCGGCCGACCTGGCCGCGGGCCGGGACGCCGGTGCGCCGAGCGACATGACGCCGTCCTTGAAGGCCGTGGTGTCGCTGCTCTGGGCGGCGGAGTCCTCCGCGTGCGAGTCGGGTGCCTCCGTGTGGGCGTCGGGCGCCTCCGCGGCCGGCGGCGCCGACTCCGAACCCGCTGCGTCGGGCGCGGTGTTCTCCGCGCTCCCGGTGTCCTCGGTGCCGAACGCGCTTGAGGGGAGTTGCAGACTTCCCACGATCGCCGCCGCGGCCGCCGCCGCGACGATGGATATCCGGTGCTTGCCTGTCAATCGCAAGTGCTCGTTGCCCTCTCATCGAGATTCTCTTCCCGCCTGCCTGCGCTGGCACGGGCGGGCGGAAATCGGATCGATGATAGGACAACGCACCAAAGGCCCACGTGGCCAGCCCAGTTGGCGACCACCTGGGCCTCACCCCTGTCAGGCGGGCCCGCTGCCGAGGCCGTGGCGTCCGGCTCCGGAAGCGAACCGGGCCGCCCCGGTCACGGCTTCGGCGGCGAGCGAGACGGTGCCGTGCCCGAATTCGATGGCAAGGGCGGTGCTCTCGTCGAGGCCTTCCTGTTCGAGGACCGACATACGGTCGTGGCGCATACAGGTCTGCGGGAACTGAGCCAGGTGCGCCGCGAGTTCCCGGGCCTTCTCCAACGCCTCTCCGACGGGGACCACGCGGTTGGCGAGGCCGATGTGCAGGGCCTCGGCGGCATCGACCGCCCTGCCGGTGAGGATCATCTCCATCGCCCTGCTCGTGCCGATCAGGCGGGGCAGCCGTACGGTTCCGCCGTCGATCAGCGGCACACCCCAACGGCGGCAGAACACTCCGAACACCGCGCTCTCGTCGGCCACCCGGAGGTCGGCCCAGAGCGCCAGTTCCAGACCGCCGGCAACCGCGTGTCCGCTGACGGCGGCGATGACCGGCTTGGAGAGCCGCATCCGGGAGACGCCCATGGGGCCGTCGCCGTCCGCGGCGACCCGGTTGCCCTTTCCGTCGCTGATGGCCTTCAGGTCGGCACCGGCGCAGAAGGTCCCTCCCTCTCCGTGGAGGACGGCCACGGCCGCTCCCGGGTCGGCGTCGAAGGCGCGGAACGCCTCGGCCAGCGCCATCGCGGTGGTCCGGTCCACCGCGTTGCGGACGTGGGGCCGGTTCAGGCTGATCGTCGTCACCGCACCCTGACGACTGACGCGTACGGGCTCGGAGGTCGTGTCGTGCTCGGATGCCATGGGGTGGATGTCTCCTGGCTCGTGGTGGGCGGGTTCGTCGGTCGCACCGCCGGTCATGGCCGTTGTCATGACCGGCAGCCTAGCCAGCCGCGGGCCCGGTCGAAGTTCCACTAGACCAGGAGGTGTTCGAGGCTTTCGTCCGAGAAGAACTCCGCGGCCGAGGTGACCCCCGCCGCCACCCTGGCGAACCCGTCCATGGCCGGACCGCTGCGCGACACCGCGCCGAGCAGCTGCTGCATCTGCGGTGGCGGCGGGTCCAGCGACGCGAGTTGGGCCGTGAACTCGTACATCGGCATGACCTGCATGTCCCGGCGTTCCTGGTAGTCCTTCATGGCCGCGTCGAAGGTCCGCCTGCCGGTGAAGGTCTGATCGAGGGCCTGCGCACACAGTTCCGCGTCACGGAAGGCGTCCTGGATGCCCTGGGCGGTGATGAAGTCCTTGAGGTATCCGGCGTCGCCGACCAGTGCCCAGCCCGGGCCGTAGGGCTTGCGGAAGAAATTCGGGACCGCAGTCCCGACGAGGCGTTCCACGCGCGTGGCCGAAGCGGCCCGTTCGGCGAACGCCGGAACCAGCGCCAAGGTGGCGGCGTAGCCTCCCTCGACGTCCGACCGGTTGGCCTTGAAGTCGCGCATCGGCAGCCCGCAGATGACCACGGTCCGGCCGTCGTTGGTGGGCCACGCGGCGAAGGCCCGATCGGGCCGGACGTAGGTCTCGAACCGGCCGTCCATCGGCAGCCCGGTCCAGTACGAGTAGTAGCTGCACTGGAGCTTCGGCTTCTCGGCGTACCGGACGGCGCCCACGGTCCTCGCGACGAGTGAGTGGATCCCGTCCGCGCCGATGACGACGCGGCCGTACTCCGTGACGGTCCTGCCGCCGCCCTCGCCGTGGCCCCTGACACCCGTCACCGCGTCGCCCTCGATCACGAGGTCCTCCACGGTGAAGCCCTCCCGCACCTCCACGCCGGACCGGTCGGCGGCATCGACGAGGATCTTGTCGAGGATCGTACGGCGCGGGGCGTACGCGGCCTGGAACCCGCAGCCGGCCGGGGAGCCTTCGATGGTGAAGTGTCCGAAGTCGAAGGAGTAGGTGCCGATCGCCGGACAGCCGGTCGCGACCACCTCGGTGAGCAGCCCCCAGCGGTCCAGGGCGGCGAGGCCGGGCGGGTGCACGAGGTGGGTGGAGATCGTGTCACTCGGGAACGTGGCCCGGTCGGCCAGGAGCACGCGGTAGCCCTTGCGGGCCAGCAGCATCGCCGTCGGCGCGCCGGCGCAGCGCGCCCCGACGACCACGGCGTCGTAGATCTGGTTCGACATGACGTCACCTGCCCGGTCTGTCGGTCCGTACGGTGAAACGTTAGGCAGCTGACGCGGCCGACCGCGTCCCCAGAACGTCCACTCCGGAACGTGGGTCATTTTGTCCACGCATCAGACGAGGCTGTGCTCGTGGGCGTAGGCCGTGGCCGCCGAACGCGACGACACTCCGAGCTTGACGAAGATGTTGCTGAGGTGACGGGCGACGGTCTTCTCGCTCAGGAACAGGTCGTCCGCCACGGCCCGGTTCGACTTCCCCACGGCAACATGGCGCAGTACCTCCAGCTCACGGGGCGTGAGCAGGGCCGCCGCCCTGGTCGTGGCCTTGAGTGCGAGCTTCTCGGCGCGCAGCAGGTCCGGTGCGGCCCCCAACTCCCGGAAGACCGACTTGGCGGCCTCGATCTCCAGCTGTGCGGTGATCTCGTCACCGGTCTCCCGGCAGGACAGCCCGATGAGCAGGCGCGTCCGCGCGGCGTCGTACGGCGCGTCGAGGTCCCTGAACGTCGCCACCGCATGGCCGAGCACCGCCTGGGCGGTGCGGGCATCGCCGGACGCCAGGAGCACCGCGCCGGTCGTCCGGCCGCTGATGGCCTTCAGCAAGGGGGAGGCGACGGTCTCGGCGGCCGCGGCCAGTTCCTCAGCGGCGGCTCGCGCCTCGCCGGTCTTGTCCGCGGCCAGCATGACCTCCACGTACGCCGGCAGGAGCCGGCAGCGCGACGTGCGGTCGTCGGCCGCGTCGAGTGCGGTGCGGATCGCGCGTTCGGCGGCCCCGGTGTCCCCCGCCGCGAGCAGTGACAGCGCGACTCCCGGCTGTGCGGTGTGCCCGAGTCTGCTCGCCTCGCGGTAGGCGCGCTCCGCCTGGTCGTGTTCACCGCGCAGCCGATGCAGCTCGCCGAGCTGGTAGTAAGCGGCGTCTGCGGATTGCGCGGCCGACGCCGAGCGCATCCACCGGACCGCGCGGTCCGCCTCGTCCAGGGCGTCCGACCAGTCTCCGTGCAGCCGCATGATCTCGACGCGATGGGCCAGGCAGATGCCGCGGTACGGCACGAGTTCCTGCTGAGCCGCGCACCACCGGGAAAGCTCGGCCGTCCACTCCCGGGCCCGGCGCAGGTCGAAGACTTCGTGGCACGCCGCGATCACCGCGCAGTACGCGAGCCCGGACACGATCGGGGACACCTCGCCCGCGGTCACCGCGACCATGGCCTCGTCGAGGAGCCGTACGCCCTCGTCCACCTGCCCGCGCCTGATCCGGCTCTCGCCGACGCTGACCATGGCGAAGTTCGTCAGGTCCCGGTCCCCGAACCGTGTCGCGAGGGTCAACGCCCGCTCGGAGACGGCCTCGGCGTTCTCCGTATCCCCCGCCAGGAAGCTCTGGAGCCCTTCCAACGCCAGGAGGTACCCCTCCTCGACGCCGTCCGCCTGCCCGGCGGCGAGGAGCCTGCGGGCCCGCGCCGTCCACCCGGCGGCACGGGCCCACTCCCCGCTCAGGACCAGATCCAGCCCCAGCCAGAACACGCAGCGCACGGCCCGCGGCACATCGTCGCGGGTCAGCCACGCATGGTGCGCCCTGGTCCACAGGTCGTCGCTCTCGGGATCCTTGCCGATCAGGTGGGCGGCGAGCGCGAGCCGCTCCAGGTCCTCCGGGCCGAGCGCCTCGTTCCGGTCGGCCTCCGAGAGGATCGCGTACACCTCCCCCCACCTGTGCCCCGCAGCCGCCTCATCGGCGGACCGTGGCGCTGCGGCCGGCTTCGTGGACCTCATGGAACCAGTCTCCCAGCACCCGGAAGAGCGCACCGGGAACAGACACCGACGCTCCTGGGGAGCGCGCGGGCCGGTCCTTCACCGGGCGTCACCGCGCGGTGAGCAGCCCGGGGAGTTCGCTCATGTCGTGGAAGACCGTGGTGTCGGGTCCCTCGAGCCGCTCCGCGGGGGTCAGACCGCCCGCGTAGCCGAAGGCGCGCATTCCGGCAGCGCGTGCGGCCTGTACTCCCGGGCGGCTGTCCTCGACCACCACGCAGGCAGCGGGGTCGACGCCCATCTGCCGGGCGGCGTACAGGAAGAGGTCCGGGGCCGGCTTGCCGTGCGCGACCTCCGTGGCACTGTAGATGCGGCCGGCGAAGCGTTCGTAGAGACCGGTCCGTCCGAGGGTGTGGCGCATCTTGTCGTGCGAACCGCTGGAAGCGACGCAGGTGGGCAGGGTGATCGCGTCGAGTGCCCCGGGCAGCCCCTCCACGGGCGACAGTTCCGCGTCGACCGCCTCGCGGTGGAGTTCCACGAACCGGTCCGTCCAGGTCACGGCTGCTTCCTGACCGAGCCGGGCGGCCACCTGCTCGGCGACGGACGCGTTGGAACGACCGATGAAGCGGTCGATGACCTCGTCCTCGGTGATCGGCCAGCCGAGTTCCGCTCCCAGGGCCACCTGGACGCGCGCGGCGATGCGCTCGCTGTCGACCAGCACTCCGTCGCAGTCGAATATCACCAGCTCTATGGGCTTGATCATCCCCGCAGCGTAGGCGGTCGCGTGCGGAGCGCACCACCGAGGTCCCTCAGGTCGGGCGCGGGACGGTCGCCGGGTCCCAGAGGCCACTCAGGTGCGCGTGCAGGACGTCCTGGGCCTCCTGCGGGGTGAGGTGGCCGATGAGGACGTGGGCGGTGAGGCCGTCCGCGAGCGCGAGGACGGTGCGGGCCTCCCGCTCCGCGTCGAGGGGGACGGTGCGGGCCGCGCCCTCGCAGGCTTCGGAGATGAGACCGGTGAACGCTTCCTGCAGGGCCGCGTAGTTCGCCTTCAGCGTCTCGGCGAGCGCCTTGCTCACGGCCGCCTGCGCGACGAAGGCCAGCCAGACCCTGGCCTCGGCGCGGTGCTCCTCCCCGAGCAGTGAGATCTCGGTGGCCGCGTGGCCCAGGGCTGAGGCTGCCGACTGGGCCGGGCTCCTGACGAGGCGGGCCTGTACGCGCTCGCCGATCCGTTCGCCGATGGATCCGAGGGCGAACACGAGCATCTCTTCCTTGGTGCGGAAGCACCGCTGGACGGCGCCCATCGACACCTGTGCGCGGGCGGCGACGTCGCGCAGGGTCACGCCCTCCAGCCCGCGTTCGTCGGCGAGACGGCAGACAGCCTCGGCGATGAGTCGGCGTCGGCCCTCGTGGTCCACCTGTCTGGGCATGCCCGGTCGCCTCCCTGTTCCACCGCGGACTGTCGTGAGTTCACTCTATTCGATGCGTGCGCATCGGATCCCGGGCTATTGTTCTACTGTTCCGATACAAGCGCATCGGAACGACCAGGTGGGGAGAGTGCGAGTCATGCAAGAGGGTTTGTGGCGGATGCCGGCTGCCGCGCAGGCGGAGGCCGTACGAAGCGGAGAGGTATCGGCGGTGGAACTGGTGGACAGCCACCTGGAGCGCATCGCCGTGGTCAACCCGCGGGTGAACGCGGTCACGCAGCTCCTCGCGGACCGGGCGCGCGGGGCGGCGGCGGATACCGACCGCAGGCGGGCCGCCGGCGAGGTGCTGGGGCCGCTCGCGGGCGTGCCGTTCACGGTGAAGGAGACCACCGCGGTCGAAGGCGCGGCGACCACGTTCGGCGTGGCGCGCTTCCGAGATCTGGTCGCGGCGGCGGACGCGCCCCCGGTGGCCCGGCTGCGCGCCGCCGGGGCCATTGCGATCGGGCACAGCAACGTACCCACCCTGATCCTGGCCGGGATGCACACGCGCAGCGAGCTGTTCGGCGACACGGCCAACCCGTGGGACCCCGCCCGGACGCCGGGCGGCACCAGCGGGGGCGACGCGGTGGCCGTCGCCACGGGCATGGCGGCGCTCGGCCTCGGCAACGACTCCGGTGGCTCGATCCGCGTCCCGGCCCAGTTCTGCGGAGTGGCGGGGCTGAAGCCGACCACCGGGCGGTTCCCCGCCGACCACCGCGTCCTCGGCCCGGACGACCCGGGCCCGGCGTCCCAGATGCTGGTCACCGACGGCCCGTTGGCCAGGACCGTGGGCGATCTGAGGCTGGCGTACGAGGTGCTGGCGGGGACCGATCCGCGCGACCCGCGGGCGGTACCGGTGCCCGCGTACGGCGAACCCCTCCCCGGCCCGGTGAAGGTCGCGGTCGTGGCGGACCCGGGTGGGCACGGCGTCCATTCCACGGTGCGCGCGGCCGTCGAAGCCGTGGCCGGGGCACTTCGTGCCGCCGGATACGACGTGCGGGAGGTGGCGGACGTACCGAGGCTGGACGAGGCGCTCGACGCGTACGGCCGGATCACGATGACCGAGTTCGCCCCGACCTGGCCGGCGGTGCGCGGGCTGCTGGGCGAAGGCGGGGACCGCTACATCGGGATGGCGATGGAGCGGACCCCGCCCGCGAGCGCGGACGAGTTGATGAAGCTGATGGGCACCTGGATGAACATCCGCCGCTCGTGGGCCGAATTCCTGCACGAATACCCGCTCCTGCTCGGCCCGTCGTTCACCGAGCCGCCGGTCGAGCCGGGGCTGGAGTCGCGGGACGGGGCGGGGCGGGACCGGGTCGCTTCGGGAATGCGGCTGTGTACGGCGACCAGTTTCGTGGGCGTGCCCGCCGTGGCCGTGCCGACGGGTGCGGCCGACGGGCTCCCCTGCGGAGTGCAGATCGTCGGGCGTGCCTTTCGGGAGGACCTGTGCCTGGACGCGGCCCAGGCGGTCGAGGACCGGCTCGGAGTTCTCACACCGATCGACCCGCGCGGGGCCGGTCCGGCGCAATGAGCCCGCCCGCCGGTCGCGCCCTGCGTCAGGCGCCGTCCTGGCTCTCCGCCGGCTCGTCGTCGAAAGCCGCCAGGGCCTGCGTCAGGGTGTCGATCGTCTCGGACGCCAGCTCGTGCAGGAATGCGGGACACAGCCACGCGTCCAGCGGCTCGTCCCCGTCGCCCCCGTCGTCGACCTCGTCCTCGTCCTCCTCGTCCCACCCGTGATACTCGGCTATCTCGGCACGGCCGCCCGGGCTGCGCAGCAGGTAGCCGACCTGGCTCGCGTGGTCCGGGTCTGCGGTATCGGGATGCTCACCGGGGCCGTGGGCGCACGGACCGTCGTCCAGCAGCGCGACGGCGGCCTCGACCCCCTTGACCATCGCGGCCGGTACCGAGCGGTCGGTGACCCTCTCCGACGCCGCGTACCAGCAGGTCGCGTTCATGGTCACGAGGTAGCCCGCGAGCACTCCGCGGGTCGGCCGGGCAGGAAGGCAGTCGGCCTCGCCGACCAGCACCTCGTACGGATCGCAGTACGGGTAGTCGTTCACGATCCCGGACAGGGTGTTGATGGAACTCTGGTGATGCGTCGGCGCGCCCACGGGGATCCGGCGGACGGTGAGCGGCGCGATCACGTCCACGGCGAGGCGCGCCCAGCCCGCCACGTTGCCCGGGCACAGCACCTTGCCCGCGTCGGTGTCGCCGTCCTGTGCCGGGAGTTCGCCGGTCAGCAGCCCGTTGTCACCCAGCCAGATCTCGTCCTCCATCGAGTCCATCTCCGCCTCGTACGGGTGGTCTTCGTGCGAGCAGGCCCGGCCGCCCAGCTCCTTCGCCGCGGCGCGCAGGGCGTCGAGGGCGGCGCGCTCGGCCTCCCGCACCGGACGCCGGGCGAGGTGGCCCGACATCGCCAACAGCCCGGAGACCCACACGTGGGCCTGTTCCCCGCCCGGGTCGGCGGAGAGCCTGCGGGCGCAGTCCAGGACGTAGGGGTCCACTTCGTGCGCGGGGAACGTGTCACGGATGCGCTGCCAGGCTTCGGCGAGCTGCTCGACAGTGAGGTCGGTAATGTCAATCACGACCGACACGACGAAGACCGCGTCCTGGGCGGTTCCCGCTTACCGGTTCGGACGCGCCTGCAAGCCGATGAAGAGTTCACGTCAACTCCACCCCGGGATGGGGCACCGGCTACGAACCGTGCCGAACGTGGTCACGATCTGTTCCGACGTGAAGGAGCCACTTCGTGCCCCTCTCCCGCATTCGACGGCCGGGCGTGCTCGCCGGCGTCGTCGCCCTCGCGGCGCTCGCCGCGACCGTGCCCGCGCAGGCCCACACCTCCCGGACCGGGCCCGCCCCGTTGCCGGCGGTCACCGCCCGGGCCGAGACCGCCGCCCTGTACGACGACGAGGCCGGCGGCAACGCGAACGCCGACGACCCGGCGATCTGGCGCAACGCGGCGGACCCCGGCCGCAGCCTCGTCGTGGCCACGGCCAAGGAGGGAGGGCTGCGGGTCTACGACCTCGACGCGCAGCAGATCCAGTCCGTGCCCGCGCCGAGCGGCCCCGCACCCGGCGACGCACCCGGCCGCTTCAACAATGTGGACATCATCCACGGGCTGCGGCTTTCGACGGGCCGCGCCGACCTGGCCGTGACCAGCGACCGCGGAAACGACCGGCTGCGCTTCTACCGCATCGACCCCGCCCGGCCCGGCGGCCCGCTCACCGACGTCACCGCCCCGGCGGTCCGGCCGGTCTTCTCCGCCGACCAGCACGAGGTCAACGAGCAGCGGACGGCCTACGGCCTCGCCACCTGGACCGACCGGGCCACCGGCCGCGCCTACGCACTCGTCAGCCGGCGTGAGACCACCACCATCGCTCTGCTCGAACTGGTGGCCACCGGCTCCGGCACCGTCGACTACCGCAAGGTCCGCACCCTCGACCTGCCTTCCTCCTTCCGCCTGCCGAACGGCGCTTCCTGGTCCCCGTGCGCGAAGCCCGGTGAACTGCCCCAGGTCGAAGGCATGGTGGTCGACCCGGCCGACGGCACGCTCTACGCCGGCCAGGAGGACATCGGCATCTGGCGCCTGCGGGCCGACCTCACGACGGCCCCGCAACTGGTCGACAAGGTCCGCGAGTACGGAAGGCCCGGCACCTACGACGAGGCGACCGAGGAGTGCACGCCGGGGCCCGACCCCGGTTTCGGCGGCCGCCGGCTCACGGCCGACGTCGAAGGGCTCACCCTGATCACGCAGCCCGACGGCGACGGCTACCTGCTCGCGTCGAGCCAGGGCGACGACACCTTCGCGGCTTACGACCGTGAGAGCGACGAGGGCAACGAGTACGAGGGCGGCTTCCGCGTCACAGCGTCCCGCACCCTGGACGGCTCCGAGGAGTGTGACGGCGCCGCGGCCCTGGGCGCCCCTCTCGGGAGCAAGTACCCGAAGGGCCTCCTCGTCGTCCAGGACGGCCACGAGACGCCCCAGGCCACGGACCGCACCGCCACCGGCTTCAAGTTCGTGGACCTCGGCAAGGTCCTGGAAGCCCTCGGCGACTGACGGGCCAGGGCGGATCCCCGCCCCCGCACCGGTGACCGCCGGCGTCCGCCGCCGGTCACCGGGAACCCGGGAACGGCTCGTCCGGGGCCGGTACGCCGAGGAAGGGGGCCAGGCGCTCGTAACCCTGCCCGCCCGCGACGTCGAGTACCAGCAGGTCGTCGTCCCGGCCGTCGAAGTGGCGCCGCACCTGCTCCACGTGCCGTCGGTGGACCCGGGCGAAGCGGTCGGCGTCGAACGCGTGGCACCCGTACACGGCGGCCCGCAGGAAGTGCTGGAGCCGTACGTAGAGGGAGTCCGGCTCGGCCTTGCTCGTGACGGGGCGTTCCCAGTGGTGGGCGCACGATCTCAGCCAGCTCTGCTCCTCGCGGACCGTCAGGATGAACTTGGCTCCGGGCCAGGCGAGATCGAGCTCCTCGTAGTAGGGCGCGACGGTGATGTCGGTGATCCCGTCGCGTTCGGCGAGCAGCGGGAAGCGCGCCTTGCCCTCGACCAGCGCCTGGTAGGTGCCGGGGTCGCAAGGGTAGTGGGCGACGTCGAAACCCAGGGTGTGCAGAGCGGTGGTGAGGGAACGGGTTCCGGTGCGGGAGAGCCCGAGGCCGAAGACCTTCGGCCGGGCGGGTCGGTGGTCAGTCATCGAGGCAGCGCCTCCAGGTCCTCGCGTACCGGACCATGTCGGCCAGCCCGTCGTACAGGTCCGTACGGGGGCGGTAGCCGAACTCCCGCTCGGCGAGGGTGATGTCGGCCCCGGTGTGCCGCGCCTCACCGGGACCGCCCGGCCGTGCGTCGACGGTGACCGGACCGGCGAGCTGCTCGACCGTGGCGATGGCCTGTTTCATCGAGACGGGCCGGCCGCCGCCGACGTTGGCCACGCCGGTGAAGCCGGAGTGGGCCGCGGCGCGCATGGCGGTGACCACGTCCTGTACGTAGGTGAAGTCGCGGGTCTGCTCGCCGTCGCCGTGCAGCGGGAAGGGCTCGCCGGTCAGCGCGGCATCGATCAGGCGGGCGAAGGCCATGTCGGGTCGCTGCCGGGGGCCGTACACGGTGAACAGCCGCAGCGAGACGCTGGGCAGCCCGTACGCGGTGCGGTACAGCTCGCACACGTGCTCGGCGGCCAGCTTGGTGACCCCGTACGGGGAGACGGGCCGGGGGCACACGGTCTCAGGCGTGGGGAAGGCCGGCGCGTCACCGTACACGGAGGAGCTGGACGCGTAGACGAACTTGCGCAGGGGAAGCTCCCGGGCGGCCTCGGCCAGGGCCTGGGTGGCGAGCAGGTTGCGGTGGGCGTAGCGGCTGAACTCGACTCCCCAGGAGGGCCGGACGCCCGGCTGCCCGGCCAGGTGGTAGATGACTTCGGCCCGGTCGAGGAGGGCGCCGAGGTCGGTCTCCAGCAGGTCGGCGCGGTGCGAGGTGAAGGCCGGGTGGGGCGTCAGTGCGCGCAGGTTGCGCGCCTTGAGAGACGGGTCGTAGTAGTCGGTGTGCGCGTCGATCCCCACGACCGTGTCGCCGGCGGCCAGCAGGTGCGCGCACAGATGGGATCCGATGAACCCCGCTGCACCGGTCACCACCGCCCGCATCAGCGGCTCCCCGCCCGGGTGGGGGCTTGTACGGCGGGCAGCACCCGGTCCGCGCGGGCCCGCCAGGTGTACCGCTCCTCCAACTGCCTGCGGGCCTCGGTGCCCAGGGCCTCGCGGAGGGCCGCGTCTTCGGTGAGCCGCCGCACCGCCCGCTCCCAGTCGGCGACCGAATCGGGAGGGCAGAGAAGGCAGTTGACCCCGTCGGCGAGGACCTCCCGCAGGACGGGCAGGTCCGAGGCGATGACCGCCTTGCCGTACGACATGTACTCGAACAGCTTCATCGGTGACACCCAGCGGCTGATCTCGCCGATGCCTCCGGCGCAGTAGGCACGGCGCTGGTACGGGGCCAGCACGATGTCGAACGCCCGGTAGTACGGGGGCAGTTCGGCAGGCGGCCGGTGGCCGTGGAAGTACACGTTGGGAAGTCGGGAGCGGCTCTCCCAGTGCGCGCGGTCCTCCGCGGTGCCGCCGACCAGGTGGAAGTCGGCTTCGGGGAGCCTGCCCGCGAGGGCGAGGATGACGTCGGTGCCCCGGCCGGGATACAGGTGGCCGATGTAGCCGATCCGCACGGCCTGCTCCCGGCCGGGTAATCGGGCCACCGGGCCGTCGGCCGGCACGGGGTCGGCGCAGTCGTGAGCGGTGACCAGGTCGACCCGCCGCCGGGCCGCCAGCTCCGGATGGCTCTTGCGGTAGTCGTCGGCGAGGGCCTGGGACACGAACACCACCCGGCGCAGGTTCGCCCTGCGCAGCAGGAGCCGCTCCACCGCCCGAATCCCCCGGTCCTGCCACATCAGGTGTGTCTCGTAGGCCAGCGGGGCCAGGTCCGAGCAGGCGAGCAGGGCGTACGGGTCCCGCCCGTACAGGACGTCGGGCACGCCGCGGCGGCACAGCTCGGTCCGGACCCGCAGCGCACGGACCCACATGCCGAGCCCCGGTGTCGCGGGCTGCGCCACGGTGTGCACCTCGAAGCGGTTGCGCGTGCCGTAGTAGGCGTGGATGTCGTCGGCGGGAGCGGTGCCGGCCAGGGCGTAGAGCACTACCTCGTGCCCGGCGTCGGTGAAGGCGTCGCACATCCGCATGACGTGCACGCCGTTGGCGTACACGGAGGGGATGCTGCCGCTGTGCAGATAGGCGATCCGCATGGTGATGGTGCCTCCGGACGTGGCAGTGAGGATCGCCCATGCTTGCCCGCCGCCCCCTGCGGTCACAACGGTGCCTGCCGTCCCGCCGGTGGCACCGCGGGGCGCACGGCGGCGCGCGGCCGCCCGGCCCGGCACGGATATCAGCCAGATCCGGGCGCCGCAGTCGTCACATCGCTCCCTCCTGTCGCTGGTGTCACATGACGGGTGGGGGATGCGCAGGCGATGCCTCTGCTACGCGGCCTGCGGCAGAGGTCCGGCGCACGGGGGACGGCGGGCGTCCGGTTTCCGCGACGCCGGGCCGGGCGCCGTATGGCGCGGCTGCTCGATCCGTCTTACGTTCGACCGGGCCTCAGCTGGTGCCCCGTGAGGCATCCGACGAGAGAGAGAAGGATCGGCATGGAGCAGGAAGCCATCGAGATCGAGCAGGTCACCGAGGAACTCCCCGAATACGCGCTGATGATCGACGTGCCGGACCAGGACTGACCCTGCCCCATCGGCTGCCCGCAGCCCCGTTCCCGATGCCAGGTCCGATCCCAGAGGTGGAGGTGAGCCGGTGCTGCGGGTGGCAGCCGATGCGTGCGAGGCCGCGCGGGACGAGGAGACCGTCCGGCGGGTCGCGCGGGGCATCTGGGCGGCGGCCGGTCTCGGGTCCCCGGCATGGTCGGGCCCCGAGACGGTGGCCGCCGCGTTCGCCGTACAGGCCGCACGCGGACCGGACCTGCCGCAGACACGCGGACCGGACCTGCCGCAGAAGCTGAGCGGCGCACCGCACGAACCGTTGGAACCTGTCGAACCGGCGCCCTACCACGCCTGGTCGGTGGCCCGGGCCCTGGCGGCGCGGCCCGCCGGCACCGAGGCCACAGGTGGGTCCCGGGCCATCCGCTGGCAGCGCGCGAACCGCGACCTGCTGGACCGGAGCGTGGTCCGGCTCGGCTCCGCCTGGCCCGAGATGCTCGCCGAACTGCGCGTCTGCGTGGCCCAGGTGGCGTTGCTGGAGGGGCCGGCGATCGACGGGTTCACCGACTTCGCCACCCACGGCGCCGTCTATGTCAACCGCACCCGGCTGGGCCGCAGCCCCCTCGGCCTGCCCGGCCCGGTCCGCTTCGCCGAGGCACTGGTCCACGAGGGCACCCACACCCGCTGCAACGCCGCGCAGCTCGGCAGCCCGTTCCTCACCGCCGCGGCCGGTGCCGCCGCCCCCGTACGGACTCCTCTGCGCGCGGATCCGCGCCCACTCGCGGGCCTCTTCCAGCAGGCGGTGGTGCTAGTCCGCACCACGGAGTTGTACCGGCGCCTCCTGGACGGGGAACCGGGGGGGAGCGCGGACGTCCCGGCGCTGACGGCACGCCTGAACCGCCTGTCGGGCGGGGCACGGCAGGCACTCGGCACGCTGCGGCAGCACTCCGGGACGCTCACCCGGCACGGCCTCGCCGTCCTGGCGGAGTGCGACGCCCAGCTGCGTCCCACCGCCGCTTGACCCACCACACCCGGGAGTACGCCCGTGCCACCCCCCGCCGCCCGCGCCGTACCCGCCACCTGGACCCCGCAGGTCTTCACCCCCTTTCCCGGCGAGACCCGGCTGCTGTTCGGCCGGGTCGCCGCCCGCAGTCCGCTGTTCGACACCACCGCCAGCGCCGGCGGGGACCGGGTGCTGATCGGCAGCGCGGCGGGCACCCGGGCCGACGAGGTCGCGGTGCGGGCCCGGGGCGAGCTCCTGGAGCGGATGGGCAGCGTCCTGGCGGGGCGCGCGGCCGAGGCGTCCCCCGCCGTCGTCGCGAGCCACGCCGAACTGCTGCGAAAGCGGGCTCCCGTACTCGATCCGGCGCCGTGGTCCGGGCCCGAAGGGCGCACCGCACGCCAGCTGTGGGTCCCGGGCAGATCCCTGATCTCCGGCGAGGAGACCCTGGTCCCCGCCGCCCTTGTCTTCCTCCAGCACCGCCCGCCGGCGGGCTGCGCCGCCCCGGCACGCGCGGGCTCCACCGGCCTGGCGGCCCACCCGGACCGGTCCGCGGCCATCGCGCACGCGGCCTGGGAGATCCTGGAACGCGACCTGCTGCGCCGCAGTTGGCAGGCCCCGGCCGAGCATCCGCCCACCGCCGCCGAGGCCCTCGGCGAACTCCCGCCGCCGGTGGGCCGCGTGTGCGAGCGGGCCGGTCTGCGCGCCACCGCGCTGACGCTGCCCGCGCCCGGTGGCTGCGTCGTCGTCGCCGTCTGCCTGCACACCCCCGGCGGCCGTGAGCAGACGTTCGGGGCCCGCTGCGGCCCGGCCACCGCTCGTCCGGACCTGCTCGCACGGGCCGCGTACGAGGCGCTGATGGTGCGCTGGAGCATGGGCACGGCGGCGGCCCGCCGTGCAGGCCGCCGGTCAGCGCCGACGGGCCCGCCCGCCTCCGCCGTCGAACACGCGCTGTGGGCGTACCGCGGCGCCCAGGACGCGCTGGCCTACTGGACGCGGTACCGGCCGACCGCCCCGCGGACACCACCAGTGGCACCCGTGACACCCGCTGACCCGGTGCGTGCGCTCGCCGAGCACACCGCCCAGGACGTCCTGGCCGTGGACACGGCCCCTGCCGCACTGCGGGAGGAGCACCTGGCCCTCGTCCGCCTCATCTCCCCCGGCACTCGGCCGCTGCCCTCCGCGGCCGCCCCCGGATGCCCGCCGCACCCCTTCGGCTGACCCACCCCCAGAGGAGCACGATGACGACAGCGCCCCGCTACGCCGACGACTTCGCCGACCGCTACGACGCCTGGTTCACCCCGTCCGCCGACACCACGGAGGCCACCGTGGGCCTGCTGGACCGGCTGTCGCGGAGCGTGCCGCCCGGCCCCCTGCTCGAACTCGGCATAGGCACGGGCCGGGTGGCCCTGCCGCTGGCCGCGCGCGGGCACCAGGTACACGGCGTCGACGCCGCGAAGAGCATGGTCGAGCAGCTCCGGGCCAAGCCGGGTGGCGATCGGATCGGCATCAGCATCGGCGACTTCGCCGAGGTGGAGCACGAGGGCGAGTTCGCCGTGGTGTACGTCGCGGGCGGCACCTTCTTCGAACTCACCTCCCAGGAGGACCAGCTGCGCTGCTTCGCCCGGGCGGCCGGGCGGCTGTTGCCCGGCGGGCTGTTCGTGCTGGACGCCCACGTGCCCGAGGCCCTCGTGGCGAAGGCCGGCGCCGGCGCCCAGCCGGTACAGAGCGCGAACGGCGACCCGGTGCTGCGGACCCGCCGGGTCCATCCCGCCTCCCAGCGCTACGTCTCCGACTACCTGGTGCTCGACAAGGGCCTCTTCCGGCACGTGCGGGTGGCCTTCCGCTACGCCGCCCCGGGTGAGCTCGACCTGATGGCGGCGGCCGCGGGCCTGCGGTTGCGCGAGCGGTACGGCAGCTGGTCCGGCGCGGCCTTCGACGACAGCAGCGTCATGCACATCAGCGTCTACGAGCTGCCGGCATGACGGCTCCGGGCACGCCGGGCGGGCCGCGCGACCCCCAGGCGTACATCAGGAACAACCACGAGATGTGGCAGCACTGGACGCCGTTGAAGGCCGCCTCCGCCCAGTACGATCTCGCCGGATTCCGGACCGGTGGCTCGCGGATGCGCGCCCTGGAACGTGCCGAGGTCGGCGAGGTGCGCGGCCGCTCGCTGCTGCACCTACAGTGCCACGTCGGGCTGGACACCCTCTCCTGGGCCCGTCTGGGAGCACGGGTGACCGGCGTGGATTTCTGCGCCGAGGGGGTGGCCGCGGCCCGTTCCCTGGCCGCCGACGTCGACCCTTCGGCCGTCTTCGTGGAGGCGGACGTCCTCGACCTCCCGTCCCGTCTCGACGGCTCCTTCGACATCGTCTACACCTCGCACGGGGTGCTCGGCTGGCTGCCGGACCTGCGCCGCTGGGCCGAGGTCGCCGCGCACTTCACCGCGCCCGGCGGCTTCGTCTACGTCTTCGAGTCGCATCCGGCGGCCTGGATGCTCGACAACAAGGCCGACCGGCCCGAACTGAAGCTCAAGTACTCCTACTTCGGCGAGGCCGAGCCGCTGGCCTTCGAGTACCGCAGCCCGATCGCGGTCGCCGAGGCGGAGCTGCCCGGTGTGGAGTACGCCTGGGGGCACTCGCTCGGTGATGTCGTCAGTGCCCTGGCGGCGGCCGGGCTGCGGGTCGAGTTCCTGCACGAGTGGCCGTTCGTGGCATGGCGGATGCTCCCGTTCATGACCGAGGACGAGGACGGGTGGTGGCGGCTGCCGGACGGACTGCCGGCCATGCCGCTGTCCTTCTCGCTGCGCGCGTCCAAGCCGTCCCGCTGAGGAGGAACCGTGGCACTGGCGACCCTGCACGAGTCAGCCTTCGGCGAACTGCGCCTGCACCAGGTGATGGAAGGCCGACTGGTCGTGGTCCGCGGCGGGCTGAACCGGCTCGCCGCCGTCGGACAGGTCCACCGCGCGGCACTGGAGTCGGTCTCGTCCGCCGTCTCACCGGACGCGGCCGGGTACCTGGAGGAGCGGGGCCTTGAGCAGCTGCACCACGTCGCCGGCGTCGGAGAGGTCCGGGCGGTGCGCGACGAACTGGACCAGCGCGTGCGCCCGGCCGCCCGGCGGCTGCTCCTCCGCTTCGCGCGGACGCTGCCGCCGCAAGGACGCCGGCTGTACGTGAGCGACCACCTGGGTGTGCGGATCATGCCGCCGCGATCCGCCGTGCGCGGCCCCTCGGCGACGGAGCAGGAGCTGAGCGGCTACACCGGCTTCCTGCTCCCGGCCCAGGCGCACACGGACTCCTGGTTCAACACGGCCGTCAACTCGGTCAACCTCTGGATGGCCGTCAGCCGGGTACGGCGGGACAACGGCCTGACCATCTGGCCGGACGCCTACCGGCGCCCGCTGCGGCACGACGGCGTGCGGCTGCTGCCCGACCAGTGGATCGGTGACCCGGTGGAGATCGAGCTGGACCCGGGCGACCTGCTGCTCTTCGCCGGGGACCACCTGCATGCCACCCGCCCCAACACCGGCCCGGAGACCCGCTGGGTGGTCACGAAACGGCTCTGCTTCGGCCCGCCGCGCTACCATCCGCGCGCCACCGGCTGGGTCCCGTACAGCAACCCCCGCCTGCTCGGCACCCCGTTGCAGATCCTGGCGCCCCTGCGGTCCGCCCTCACCCTCGGCGGGCTGCGCCAATTCGCACGCGGATCGGACCGGCTGCTGTCCCGTCTGGTCCATTGACGCCGCCGCGCCGGCCAGGGCCGGAGAGGCCGGGATCCGGCCCGGCTCGGGCAGGCGACCGCCTCGGCGAGCAGGCGGCGCCCGGCCGGGCTGGTGAGGACGCCGCGCAGGCTCGCCTTCCGTACGGCGCGGGTGGCGAGGTCGGTGCGGGCGAGCACATCCAGGGCGTCGGCGCGGCGCGCAGGCCGAAGTCGAGTCCCTGACCGCCGACCGGGCTGCAGACACGGGCGGCGTCGCCGATCAGCAGCCCCCGCCGGCTCCCGTGACGTGCGGCCAGGCACCGGTGGGTGGCATTCGCGGACGCTCGCCGTCCACCCCCGGGCCGTGCGGCCGGTGCAGCACCACGAGAAGGCCGCGCGGCCCGCCGATCATGTGCACGCCCGCCGGGTCCGGCCAAGGGTCATCGACCCGCAGGTCGGCGAGCTGCCACGGGCCGGCGTAGGTCAGGACCAGCAGGTGCAGCGAATCGGCCCCGCCCGGGCGAGCAGCAGTGCGGCGCTCAGGCCGACCGGCCCGGCCCCCACCGCCGCCGCATCCGCGTCGACCGCCGTGCCTGCGCTCTACTCCGTGGGCGGCGCGATGATCCGGCGTACGGACTCCACCACTGCCACCCGGTGGCGGGCGAGTTGCCCGGGGGCCCAGGCGGTGCCGGTCTCGTCGGCCGCCGGACCGCCCACCGCGCCGAACCACGCCTGGGACATGGCCATCACCAGCGTCAGCACATCGGCGGCGTCCATCCCGGCGTCGATCCGCCCCGCCTGCTGCGCCCGCCGCACTGCCGCGATCTTGCCCTGGTAGGACGCGGCCGTCGTCTCCGTGTTCCCCGGACGCTCCAACTGCTTCCACAGCACCAGCCGCATCAGCGACGGCCGCTCGACGAGATGGTCGAAGACGGCGCCCGCGTAGCCGGGCAGGTCGTCGGCGTCGAACGGCACGGACTCCGAGCCGGTCTCCAGGGCCTGCTGGAGCACGGCGTCGAAGAGCTGCTCCTTGTTGCCGTAGTAGACGTAGATGAGCCGCTTGTTCGCCTGCGCGGCCTCCGCGATGCGGTCGACCCGCGCACCGGCGATGCCGTACGCGGCGAACTCGGAGAAGGCCGCGTCGAGCAGGCGGGCCTTGGTCGCGCTGGAATCCCGTGCCATGCCTCACACCCTAGCAAGTAACTATCTGGTTATTGACATCGCCCCGGAGGTTGGTGCAAGCTCTATCTATCCAGTTAGTTACTTACTCGCCAGGGAGACACCGATGGACATCCGCACACTGGGCAGCCAGGGACTGAAGGTCGGCGCCGAAGGACTCGGGCTGATGGGCATGAGCGCCCACTACGGGGCCACGGACGAGACCGAGTCCCTCGCCACCATCGACCGCGCCCTTGAGCTCGGCGTCACGCTGCTCGACACCGCCGAGGGCTACGGCCCCTTCCACAACGAACGGCTCCTCGGAAAGGCGCTGACCGGCCGCCGCGAAGCCGCCGTGGTCGCGACGAAGACCGGCATCGAGTTCACCGACGAAGGAGCCTTCCTCGGCCACAACGCGACCCCCGACTACATCCGGCGCTCGGCCGACCGCTCCCTGCGCCACCTGGGCACCGACCACATCGACCTCTACTACCTGCACCGCATCGACCCGGACGTGCCCGTCGAGGAGAGCGTCGGCGCCCTGGCCGATCTCGTAGCCGCCGGAAAGGTCCGCCACATCGGCCTGTGCGAGGCCGCGCCCGCCACCATCGCCCGCGCCCACGCCGTCCACCCGCTGGCCGCCGTACAGACCGAGTACAGCCTCTTCGAGCGCGGCATCGAGCACGACGGCGTCCTCGACACCCTGCGCGAGCTCGGCATCGGGCTCGTCGCCTACTCCCCTCTAGGCCGGGGGTTCCTCTCCGGGGCCATCACCAGCCCGGACGACTTCGCCGCCGACGACTTCCGCCGCACCGACCCGCGTTTCCAGGGCGAGAACTTCCACCGCAACCTGGCCGTCGTCGAGCAGGTGCGCCGCCTCGCCGCCGAGAAGGGCGTCACGCCCTCGCAGCTCGCCCTGGCGTGGACCCTGCACCAGGGCGCGGTGCCCATCCCCGGCACCAAGCGCCGCCGCTACCTGGAGGAGAACATCGCCGCTGCCGCCGTGACGATCAGCGACGCGGACCTGGCCGCCATCGACGCCGTGGCCCCGCACGGCGTGGCCTCGGGCGACCGCTACTCCCCCGAGCTGATGAAGTCGCTGAACGGCTGACCGGCCCACGGGCCCCGGATCGCGACGCCCGACGGGCCGCGCGGGTTCAGCGGCCGCCGCGGTGGTCGTAGACCGTGAGGGACAGCGCCTTCATCGCCGCCTGGGCTCGTTCGGCGTCCAGGCCCTGGTCGACGGCTTCCAGGGCCGCGGCCGCCGACACCCGTACGGCCAGGGGCAGGCCGTCATGGGCGGCGACCCGGTAGGCGACGGTACGGCGGGCATCCCGTTCCGCATCGGTCACACCCTCCGGAGTGAGCGGGAAGACCGCGGACTGGTAGGTCGCGATGCTCACGAGGACCGCGTCGGCGATCCCCTCCGCGTACCCGTCGACCTGGGTGACGGCCCGCTCCGGCTGGAAGAACTCCACGACCTGGCGGCGGGAGAGGAACGAACCGATCCCCGCGCCCAGGCCGGCCGCTCCTCCGGCGACCAGAGCCGCCGACCGGCCGCCGAGGAGAAGACCGAAACAGGCGCCGCCGACCGCCCCGCACGTCACCAGCACAAAGCTGATCATCAGGTGCAGGCGGGTGGCGATCGTGGACGTCATGCCCAGCAGTATGCACAGCGCCCCGGGAGCACGGAGCGGCCGTCGGGGCCGAAGCGGGCCTCGCACGGACGATTTGCCTGATGGCCCCACCGTTGTTGGACGGCTGTACTACCTTTTTCCCGTGGACCAGTTGATCACCGAAGACCCGATCCGCATAGGCCCGTACCGCCTGATCGCCCGGCTGGGCGCCGGCGGTATGGGCCTGGTCTATCTGGGTCGCTCCGAGGGCGGCCGCACCGTGGCCGTCAAGGTCGTGCAGGCCGAGTACGCCGGGCACCCCGAGTTCCGCCGACGCTTCGCCCGTGAAGTGGCCGCCGCACGGCGGGTGGGCGGGAGTTGGACGGCGGCCGTGCTCGACGCCGACCCGGACGCCGCCGTGCCCTGGGTGGCGACCCAGTACATTCCGGGGCCCGATCTGCAGACCGTGGTCGCCCAGGACTTCGGGCCGTTGCCCGAGCACTCGGTGCGCACGCTCGCCAACCGCCTCGCCGTCGCCCTGCAGGCCGTGCACGAGGCGGGCCTGATCCATCGTGACCTCAAGCCGTCCAACGTCCTCGTCACCGTCGACGGGCCCCGCGTCATCGACTTCGGCATCGCGCGGGCGATGGACAGCCTTGCCGGGGACAGTCTGCACACCCACACCGGCATGCTGATCGGCTCCCCCGGCTTCATGTCGCCGGAACAGGTCCGCGGCCTCGAACTCACCCCCGCCAGCGATGTCTTCTGCCTGGGCGCCGTCCTGGTCTACGCCGCCACCGGGCGCCTGCTGTTCGGCGCCAAGGACACCGGCCTGAACGCCCACCTCTTCAGGATCGCCGAGGAGGAGGCGGACCTCACCGGCGTACCGGAGACGCTGGTCGACCTCGTACGCGAATGCCTCCACAAGGACCCGGCGAGGCGGCCCACCCCCCAGCAGGTGGCCGCGCGCACGGCGACGGATCAGGCGGCTGATCAGGCGACGGAGTGGCTGCCGGGCGCGGTGTTGGCACAACTCGGCCGCCATGCCGCCCAGTTGCTGGACTACGCCCCCGCAACACCCGCTGGATCCCCCACCGAAAGCCCCGCCGAGGCACCCACGGCACACCCGGACCCCCGCATCCCGCGGCCACGGCCCCAGGACCAGACCCCGGCCCAGCCGCTGCCCCCGCCGCCCGCGTACTCCCCGACCGCCCACGCGCACGCCGGCCCCGGGCAGGGCTTCGGACCGCCCCCGGGCCCCTGGCCCGCGTCCCCGCACCCCCGGCGCTGGTGGGGTCTGCTGGTCATCGCCCTGGCCCAGCTGTTGGTGCTGATCGACACGGCGACCTTCAACATGGCGGCACCGGTCGTACAGGCCGACCTCAGGGTCGAGAGCGCCGGCCTGGCCTCGATGTTCAGGGCCTACGCGCTCACCTTCGGCGGCGTGCTGCTGCTGGGCGGGTACCTCGCGGACCTCGTGGGGCGCAAGCTCGTCTTCGTCATCGGCCTGGCCGGATGTGCGGCGGCCTCCGCGCTCGCCGGCTCGGCCGGCGATTCCGGCATGCTGGTCTGGGCCCGCGCCCTGCAGGGCCTCTCCGGCGCGCTGCTGACAGCGTCCGCGCTGGCCCTGGTGGCCACCGGCTTCACCGACCCGAAGGAACGCGGCAGGGCCTTCGGGATCTACGCCTCGATCACCGGCGGCGGTTCGGCCCTCGGGCTGCTCACGGGCGGCTGGTTCATCGAATCCGTGAGCTGGCGAATGTCCTTTTACGCCTGCGTCCTCCTCGCCGTGATCGCCCTCATCGGCGCGTTCCCCCTGGTCCACGACCGCCCGGGCACCACCGGCGCCCGCTTCGACGGGATCGGCCTGCTGCTCGGCACGGGTGCACTCGCCGCCCTCACCTACGGCCTCACCGAGGTCGATGGCCTCGGCTGGACGGCCCCGCTGGTCCTCGTCCTGTTCGCGGTGGGCGTCGCCCTGTTCGTGGCCTTCTTGTGGTGGCAGACCACAACGGCGGGCCGACGCCCTTCGCCGTACGGCGTCGCGGGCCGCGACCGCGTCGGCTGCATCCTCGTCATGCTCCTGGCCGGCGTCGCCGTCATGGCCTCGTTCCCGTCCATGACCTTCTACCTGCAGAGCGTCCGCGGCTACACCCGGGCCATGACCGGAGTGGCCCTCCTGCCCCTGGTCGCCGCGATCGTCATCGGCTCCACCCAGGTCTCGGCCCGCCTGCAGCACCGCGTCGCTCCCCGCGTCCTGATCGTGGCGGGCCTGGTGACCGCGGCTCTCGGGCTGGTCCTCCTGACCCAACTCACGGTCGACGGCGCCGACGTGGTCCAGGTACTGCCCGGCATGCTCCTCATGGGCCTCGGCATCGGCGTGGCCTTCATGCCGCTCCTCGCCGTCGCGACCGCTGTCGCCCCGCAGCATTCCGGCGCCGCCTCGGCGACCGTCACCGTGGCCCAGTACGTGGGCGGGGTGCTCGGCACCGTGCTGCTCAGCAGCGTCGTCGTGACCCGCCTGCGCCACTCGTCATGGCCGTCCGGGCCGGTCAACGAAGCACTGCTGGGCGGCTACACCACCACCCTCTGGTGGGCGGTCGGCAGCATGCTGCTCGCGGGGCTGATCGCCGGGCTGCTGGTCACGGCCAAGGCGCCCGGGGACGGCGTACCGGCGGTGCAACCGGCAGGCCGGTGAGACGTCAGGCGGCCGGTGGCGGGGTGACCGTCAGGATGTGGGGCGCCCGCGTGAGCGGCGTGGGCAGGCGCAGCGGCGTGCGGCCCGGGGTCAGGGAGCCGAGGACCCGGGGGCCTGCCGCGCCCGTGCACTGCGCCGCCGTGCCCGGCAGACCGTGCAGGGTGAGGTAGCCCAGCACGGCGAAGGCGTACGCCTCTTTGGCGGCGCTGGGCAGCCCGACCGCGTCGGAGGTGCGCAGCCGTACCGCGGCGCCGAGTTCCTGCCCGAGTGCGGCCATCAGAACGGGGTTGCGGGTGCCGCCGCCGGAAGCGAGCACCTCGGTGACTCCGTACGGGCGCAGGGCGTCGGCGACGGTGCGGGCGGTGAGCCGGGTGAGGGTGGCCAGGACATCGGGGGCCGGGAGCGGGCCGACCGCGTCCAGGGCCGTACGCAGGTAGCCGGAGTGGAACAGCTCCCGGCCGGTGGTCTTGGGCGCGGGCAGACCGTAATAGGGCTCGGCGAGCAGGCGGTCGAGCAGCGGCAGGTGGACGGTGCCGCGGGCTGCCAGGCGGCCATCGGTGTCCCGGTCGAGGCGCCCGGCGGTGAAGTGGCGGGCCGCGGCGTCGAGAAGGGCGTTGCCTGGCCCGGAGTCGAAGGCCGCCGGGGTGCCGTCCGGGGTGAGTACGGTGGCGTTGGCGATGCCGCCGACGTTCAGCGCGGCCGGTACGCCGGGGTGTCCTCTGAGCAGCATGCGGTCGATCAGGCCGATCAGTGGCGCGCCCTGCCCGCCGGCGGCGACGTCCCGGGTCCGGAAGCCGGAGACGACGGGGAGTCCGGTCGCCTCCGCGATCCACGCGGGCTCGCCGAGCTGAAGGGTGCCGTGCACGAGGCCGCCGTCCGCCCAGTGGAAGACGGTCTGGCCGTGCGAGGCGATCAGATCCGCACGGCCCGCGCAGAGTTCGCGATCGGCCCGGGCGGCGAGAGCCGCGAACGACTGCCCGATCCGGGTGTCGAGGCGGCACACGTCGGCGAGTGTGGTGCGGCCGGGCGGGAGCGCTGCCGCCAGCGTGTGGCGCAGCTCCTCGTCGTACGGCTCGCTGACCATGCCGAGTGGTGTGAGGCGCAGCACGGGGCCGTCGCACGTGATGCGGGCGGCCGCGGCGTCGACGGCGTCGCAGGAGGTGCCGGACATCAGGCCGATGACGGTGGTCGGAGGTGCGGGCCGGGCCGTGGGGCGGGTCATCGCAGGGGCCTTCGGTGGTCGTCGGGACGCAGCGTGAGCAGGGCGGGCAGGGACAGCGCGCAGGCGCCCGCCGCGTAGAGGGCCGGAACGTCCGGGTTGCCGGTGTGCCGTACGAGTGCGGTGACGATCAGGCCCGCGCATCCGGAGAAGACGGCGTTGGAGAGCGCGTAGGCCAGGCCCAGTCCCGTGCTGCGGACGCGCGTCGGGAACATCTCGGCGAGCAGGGCGGGGCCCGGACCGGCCAGGAGTCCGATCATCGCGCCGGCCGCCGCCAAGGTCGCGGCTTTGGCCGCGACGGAGGTGCCGGGGTCGCGCAGGACGTGCAGGACCGGTACGGCGGTCAGGATCACGAGTACGCTGCCGGCGAGCATGACCGCACGTCGGCCGACCCGGTCGCTGAGTGCCCCGGCGGGCAGGATCGCGGCGGCGAACCCGAGGTTGGCGATGAAGGTGGCGGCCAGGGCTTGCTGGAAGGTGGTGCCCAGGGTGGCCTGGAGGTAGGAGGGCAGTACGACGAGGAAGGTGTAGCCGGCCGCGGACCAGCCCATGATCCGGCCTACGCCGAGGACGACGGCGCGTGCCGTGCCGGCCGCTCCCGGGGCGTCCGCCCGGCCGTGGGCCCGGCCCGGGGTGTCGGCGGATTCGGGCGTCGCGTCCCCGGCCCGTCCGCGGTCGGCGGGCGCGGCGGCGGCGCCGGGGTTCGCGGTCTGCGGGAGTCGGAGCCGCAGCGACAGCGCCACGGCGCCCAGCGGCAGGGCGAGCAGGAACGGGATGCGCCAGCCCCACGCGTACAGGGCACTCTCGGAGAGCAGGGTCGCCAGGCCGGCGGCGACGCCCGCGCCCGTGAGGAGCCCGAGCGCGACGGTGCAGGACTGCCAGGCGCCGTGGCGGCCACGACGGCCCGGTGGTGCGTTCTCGGTCAGGAGGCTCACGGCCCCGCCGAACTCGCCCCCGGCGGAAAAGCCCTGGACACTGCGCAGCAGGGTCAGCAGCCACGGTGCGACCGCGCCGGCGGTGGCGTACGCGGGCAGGACTCCGATCAGGGTCGTCGCGCCGGTCATCAGGGAGACGGCGAGCACGAGCGCGGTCCGGCGGCCCGCCCGGTCCGCGAGCCGCCCGAAGACCAGAGCGCCCAGCGGACGGAAGAAGAAGGCGATGGCGAAGGCGGCGTAGGTGGCGATGAGCGCCTGGGTCCGGTCGCCGCCGTCGGGAGTGAAGAAGCGAGCGGCGATGACGGTGGCGAAGGAGCCGTAGACACCGAACTCGTACCATTCCACGAAGTTGCCGACGGACCCGGCGACGAGTGCGCGCCGGGCGGAGGGCGCTCGGACGGGCGCGGCCGGCGCGGCCGGCGCGGCGGACACCGCGGGCCGGCTCGGTGGGCGGGAGGCGGGGAGGGCCACAGGGGCTGGCTGCCCGGGCGGACGCCCGCCGATGCGCGGTGCGGGCGGTTTTCAACGGATCGGCCGCACGGTGCGGCGTCCGCGACGTGTACGGGGGCCGCGAGACGATGCACGGATGGCAGACACCTTCACCAGCCGGACCATCGACGTCCGCACCGGCACGTCGGAGACCGTCCACGACCTGACCGCCGCGTGTGCGGAGTTCCTGCGGGGGGCCGCCCGGGGGCGGGACGGGCTGCTCAACGTGTTCACCCCGCACGCGACGGCGGGACTCGCCGTCATCGAGACGGGCGCCGGCAGCGACGACGACCTGCTGCGGGCCCTGCGTACGCTGCTGCCCGCGGACGACCGCTGGCGGCACCGGCACGGCTCCCCCGGGCACGGCCGCGACCACGTGCTGCCCGCGTTCGTGCCACCGCACATGACCCTTCCGGTGGTCGGCGGCGAGCTCGCACTGGGGACCTGGCAGTCGGTCGTACTGGTCGACACCAACCGGGACAACCCCGACCGCACCGTGCGGCTGTCCTTCCTGGGCTGATCCCGGTGCGGGAGCCCGCCCGACCGGCATGTCCGTCCGTATGTGGTGGCTTCCCCCGGGCGGCCCGATGCTGGAGTCATGGGCGCCCAACGCAACGCCGGCGCCGGCCGCGGCCCCGCGAGCGTCACACAGCGCGCGGTGCGCACCACCCTCGCCGCGTGTGCCGGGTTCTTCGTGTGCCTGTACGGACTGGACCGGCCCGCGGCGGCGACGTACGCCCTGTTCTCCGTGGTGTCTTTGGGGGCCCTCTCCCACATCCCCGGTACCGGGCGCCAGCGGGCGGCCGTCATGGTCAGGGCCACGCCCGCGGCCTGGGTGCTGATCACGGCCGGCACCTACCTCGCGGTGCGGACCTGGAGCGCCGTGGCCGGCATGCTGCTGATCGGCTTCGTCCTGGCCTTCGTGGCGGCTGCGGGGCCCCGGGCGGCGGGAGCCGCTCCCGGGCTGCAGCTTCTCTACATCCTGCCGTGCTTCCCGCCCTACGCGCCGGACACCCTCGGCGACCGCCTCGCGGGGGCGACCTTCGGCCTCGCACTGCTGCTACTCGCCGAGATCTTCGTACTGCCCGAGCCGCCCACCCCCTCCTACCGGCTGCTGGCCGCCGAGGCGGCCGGCGCCGCGGCCCTCTGTGCCGCCGAGCTCAGCCGCGCACCGTACACGCTGTCCGCCGCTTCGGCGGAGGCGGCCCGGGCGGCCGGAGAGTCGCTGCGGCCCTCCCGGGTCGCCGAGGCCGACCGCCCCGCAGGGCCGGGCCTGCGGGACCGCGCCCTCGCCCACGCGGGCATGGTCTGCCGCACGCTCCTCAGCCGGCTGGTGAACCTTCCCCCGCCGCCCGGCGGCGGCCCGCCTCCGCCGCAGGGGCCCGAGCTGCTCCTCGCGGTCGGCGGGGCCGCCGCCGAGAGCGCGGCCCTGCTGAACGGAACGGACGAGACCACCGACGCGGCCGGCGCCCTGCGGCGCGTACGGGAGGACGCCGCGGCCGCCGCCGCGGTGGAGCAGCTCTCGACCGCGGCGCGCGGCCGGCGCCGGGCGGCGCTGATGGAGGCGGCGGACGCCGCCGTGGCCTTCACGACGGCGTCCGAACTGGCGGTACGGGGCCGGCGCGCGCCGCTGCCGGCCGAGGTCGACCGGGCCCGGTTCTGGTACGCCGGTCAGCGTGCGCCCTACCTGTGGTGGCACCGGCTGGTGGCACACGCCGGGCCTCGGTCGGTGTACTTCCAGAACGCCGTCCGGATCAGCCTCGCGCTCGCCGCCGCCCGTACGGTCGCGGGCGTGGATTCACTGCCCCATGGTTTCTGGGCGATGCTGGCCGTCCTCAGCCTGACCCGGACGACGGCGTCCCAGACCCGCGCGACCGTATATCAGGCACTCACCGGCACGCTGCTCGGCGCCCTCGTCACCGCGGCCCTGCTGTTCCTGATCGGCGGCCGTACCACCGTCTACGCCGTCGCTCTGCCGGTCATCATGTTGATCGCGTTCCGGGTGGGGCCGGTACGGGGCGTGGGCTGGGCCCAGGGCATGTTCACCCTCGTCGTGGCCTTCGTCTTCGCGCAGCTGGCGCCGGTGACGTGGCAACTGGCCGAGGTGAGGTTCCTGGACGTGATCGTCGGCAGCCTGATCGGCATCGTGTTCGGGCTGCTCGCCTGGCCCCGGGGCGCGCAGGAGGAACTGCCCAGGGCGGTCGCGCTGCTGCTGGCGCGGGCCGCCGAGACGGTCGACAGTGCCTCGGCCGCCGTGGTGGCGGGCCGACCGGGACGTACCGTCGACGACCGGCCGCTCCAGAGGGCGCTGCTGCTGGCGGAGTCCGCGTTCGCGCAGCGGCAGGGCGAGCCCCGCGCGCCCGCCGACGCCGCTCCGGACTGGCAGGCGGCCATGATGACGGGCCATCACGTGCTGTGGGGATCGCGGCGGGTGCTCGGGCACGGGGGGCCGTCCCTCGGGGAGGACAACGGGTCGTGGCTGCACGGCCGGGCCGACGGGGTGGCCACGCGGCTGCGCGTGGCGGCGGAATGGGCGGGTACGGAGCCGGTGGCGGGCGGAGCACCCTGGCGTGGGACCACGCCAGGACCCGATGGCGGGCCGAAGGCCGGGCCGGACGCCGGGCCCGAAGCCGGGGCCGATGTGCCGCCGCATGTCGCCCCACTGCGGTTCTTCACCGCCCTCGCCTGGCTCGATTCGCTCGCCATCGACATCGAGCGCATGACGGCATCCGACCACTCCTCCGGCCCGGCCTGCCCGGCCTGATCACCTCGGCGCCGCCGGACGGGCGGCCCCCACTGCCGGGAGCCGTCCGTCCGGGGTGAACCGGTGGATCAGGGGGCCATCTCGTAGGCCCCGGCCAGTGCCTCCACACGCGCCCAGACGCGCGCCGAGCGGTCGGCGTCGACGACCGGGCGCCGGACCGCGCCGAGGGCCCAGCTCTGCTGGTCGGCGGTGGCGGAGTCCTTGCCGTACAGCTCCACCGCGTGCTCGGAGAAGTCGCGCACGAGGACCCCGAACAGCTCGTCGAGCACGTCCTCGTCCAGACCGGACAGCTGTGCCTGCTCCAGGATCAGCTGGCCGTGCACGACCAGCGCGAACAGCTGGCCCACGGCCAGAAGGAGATCGAGGTCCCGGCTCTGCTCCTCGCCGGGGGCGGCGGTCGTGACGAACTCGCACAGGGCGTCGGCCTGTTCGCGGAAGCGGCCGACGTTGGGCACGGCCGCATGCGCGTCGAAGGCCGTGCGCCAGTCGTGGAAGCGTACGGAGCCCAGGCCGCGGGCCGGGCCCTGCCGGAAGAGGAAGTCGTCGTCGGCCGCGTCCAGGCGGGTCGGCACGGCCGGGTACTCGACCGGCTCCAGCAGGTGGTTGCGCATGAACTTGAGGATCAGGGCCAGGTTGACGTGGACCGTGCCCTCCAGCTTCGGAAGACCGCGGATCTCGACGGCCGCCTGGGCGAAGTAGGTGTCCTTCTCGAAGCCCTTCGCCGCGATGACGTCCCACATCAGGTCGATGACCTTCTCGCCCTCCGTGGTCACCTTCATCTTCGTCATCGGGTTGAACAGCAGGTACCGGCGGTCGTCGGGCCCGGCCGAGCGGAAGTAGTCGACGGCGCGGTCGCTGAACAGCTTCATGCCGACGAGGCGGACGTAGGCGTCGGTCAGCTCGCGGCGCACGTGCGGGAAGGCGGTGACGGGGCGTCCGTAGAGGATGCGGCCCTGCGCATGGGTGACGGCCTCGTACATCGCGTGCTCGCAGATGCCGATGGACGCGGTGCAGAGGTTGAACTTGCCGACGTTGACCGTGTTGAGCGCGGCGTCGAAGGCGGCGCGGCCGGTGTGCAGTACGTCGTCGGCGCCGACCGGATAGTCGACGAGCCGGAACTCGCTGACGTACTTGGAGGAGTCGACGACGTTCTTCACCAGCTGGTACGCGGGGTGGCGGCTGTCGGCGGCGAAGAAGACGTAGCCGTCGGGGCCGTCGATGTCGGTGCGGCGGCCGAACACGGAGACGAGACCCGCGGCGTTGCCGTTGCCGATGTAGTACTTGGACCCGCTGGCCCGGAAGCCGCCGTCGCCGTCGGGCTCCAGCAGCATGTCGGTCGAGTAGATGTCGGCGCCGTGGGCCTTCTCGGAGAGGCCGAAGGCGAACACCTCGCCCTCGCGCAGGAGTTCCGCCGCACGGTCGCGGGCGGCGGCGTTGTCGCTCTGCCAGACCGGCCCGAGTCCGAGGATGGTGACCTGCCAGGCGTACCAGTAGTCCAGGCCGTAGAAGCCGAAGATCTCGTTGAGCGCGGCGATCCGTGCGGTGTCCCAGCGCTTGTCCGGCTCGTCCTGGCCTGCGGCGGGGGCCGGGGTCAGGAAGGTCGCGAAGAGCCCCTCCTTCGCGGAGAACGCGAGGAAGTCCGCCAGCCACGCGCGCGAGCGGTAGTCCTCGATCAGCCTGCGCTTGCCGCGGTCCTCGAACCAGTCGACGGTGGCGCGCAGCAGCCTGCGGGTCTCGGGGTCGAAGTGCGCGGGGTCGTAGGTGCGCGGGTTGAACAGCAGCGGGTCGGACATGGACGTTCGCCTTTCGGTCGGGGTTGCGGGTACGGGGTGAGGCGTTCGGGACGAGGCGTACGGGGTAAGGCGTACGGGATGAGAGGTGCGGGCGATCAGGGGGCCGCGATCCGCCGGAGCGTGGCCAGTACGTCCTCCAGCCAGGCGAGCTGCATCCGCTCGTAGGCGATTCCGCCGCGGAGAACGACGTGCTGGAGCTCCCGCCCGGCGTCCGGCGCCGCGGGAGCGTCCGGGCCGGTGAAGTCGCGCAGCTCTCCCGCGAGGTAGTGCGTGAGCCGGTCGGCGTGCGCCCGGTGGTGCCGTTCGACCTCGCGGATCAGCGCGGCCGGGTCGTCGAAGGCCGCGCCGCGGATCTTCACGGCGAGTTCGTGCCGGACGCTGTCGGGCTGGATCGGCTCGTGGAGCCAGCCGGAGAGGGCGGCCCGGCCCGCCGCGGCGACGGAGTACTCCTTCTTGTCCGGCCTCGTCTGCTGGGGCACCTCGCGGACGTCGAGCCAGCCGTCGCCCTCCATGCGCTTGAGCACGCGGTAGATCTGCTGGTGGGTGGCGGTCCAGAAGTAGCCGATCGACCGGTCGAACCGGCGGCCCAGCTCATATCCGGAGCCCGGCTTCTCCAGCAGGGAGACGAGGATCGCGTGCTCAAGTGCCATGCTCCGATCCTTCTATGCAACTCGTTGCATAGACAAGCGCCACCGCCCCGGTGAGACGCGGCTCACGGCACCGGCTCCCGGGGCCGCACCGATGGCCGGCTGCGGCCCGTCGAGGAGCAAGTCGGCCTTCACCGCGGCGCGTTGCCGTTGCGGGATCATCGGGTTAGATTCCTAGAAACTGTTTCTAATTCGAGCGGGGCTGACGTGTTAGAGCTGAGGGGGAGCGGGGCCGAGCCTCTGGAGGCGGGGGATCCACACCGGATCGGGTCGATTCCGCTGGCGGGCCGGCTCGGGGCCGGAGGCATGGGGCGGGTGTACCTCGGGGTCCACGAGGGCCGGTACGTCGCCGTCAAGCAACTGCTGGCCTCCGTCGTCGGCGAGGACGAGGACTTCGTGCGGCGTTTCGGGCACGAACTGGACAATCTCGCCCGGCTTCCGGCGGAGGCGACCGCGCCGCTGCTCGCCAGCGACCGCACCGCGAGGCCCCCGTGGTTCGCCACCGCCTACATCCCCGGGCTCACCCTGCGGGAAGCCGTCGGGCTGCACGGCGGCCCGCTGCCCGCGCAGGCCCTGTGGCTGCTGCTGCGGGAAGCGGCGGCGGGCCTGGCGGCGGTGCACGCGCTGGACATGGTGCACCGGGACCTCAAGCCGTCCAACGTCATGCTGACCCTCGACGGCCTCACCCTCATCGACTTCGGCGTCGCCCGGGCCACCGAGCAGAGCCAGCTGACCAGGACCGGCATGGTCGTGGGCACGCCGGCCTACATGGCGCCCGAACAAGCCTCGGGTACACGGCGGCTGAGCGGCGCCACCGACGTGTTCGCGCTGGGCTCGGTGCTCGCGTACGCGGCGTGCGGGCAGCCGCCCTTCGGCGACGAGTCGGGGCACGGGGTGCTGTACCGCATCGTCCACGAAGAGCCCGACCTGGAGCCGTTGCGGGAACTGGAGCCGGAGCTCGCCGAGCTCGTCGCGGCCTGTCTCGCCAAGGACCCCGAAGGCCGGCCGACCGCCACCGAACTCCTCGAACGCGCCTCGCAGCAGAGCCCGGCCACCGCGCCGTCATGGCCGGCGGCCGTCACCGAGCGCCTGACCGAGCGGGCCGCCTTCGCCGCGGACGTGCGGGAGGTCGACGTACCGACCGTCCCCCTCACCGGCAAAACCCCCGAACCGGAAGGGGCTAAGGGACCGGAGAAGGATCCGGAGACGGAGCCGGAGAAGGGCCCCGGGGCGGAGCCCGCGCCCGAGGTGGAGTCCCTTCCGGTACGGCCCGAGCCGCGGCCCGAACGGCGCCGCCGTACCCGCGTCTTCCTCGCGGTCGTCCCCGTCGTCGTGGTCGCGGGCGGTACGACACTCGCCATCCAGCACCTCCCGAACACGACCTCGCCGCAGGCCGGAGCCCGGACCACCCCGGCCGCCCAGGGCACGGCCCCGGCCGACCATACGGGTTCGACGGCGGGCGGCAGCCCGTCCGCAGCGGCGTCACCCGCGCCGTCACCGGCCCAGGACAAGCCCGAGGGGGACGGCAGCGACAAGGGTCAGGGCGGGCCGGGCGGCGCCCCGGTCGCGGTCGCCGGGGGCGCCGGAACCGGCCCCGGTGGCGGGAGCGCGAGCGGCGGCCACAGCGGCTCGGGCGGATCCGGAAGCTCCGCGAACGCGGGCGGCTCCGGCACCACGCGCCCCACCGGCGGCGGGTCGACCACCGCCCCCACGCCTCCGGCGCCTCCGGAATCCGGCACCTACCGCTACCGCAACGGCAACAACAGCAAGTGCATCACCCAGGTCTACGGCGCTTCGGACTTCGGCGACTGCGCGAACCCGACCGCCCGGTGGACCGTGCAGACCAAGTCGGACGGCAGCTTCAAGCTGGTCAACCAGCAGAGCGGCGGCTGCCTGTACTCCAACGGTCTCGGCCAGGCCGTCTTCGTGGGCGACTGCGCCCAGGACATCGGCCGGCTGTGGCGTACGGGTTCGGGCGGCAGCCTGCGCAGCGACTACGGCGGCGGCTGCCTCGACCTGGGCATGGCCAACGGCCTGGTGACGAAGACGTGCGGCGGGGAGGCGTCACAGCGCTGGACGAGGCAGACCTAGGAAGTCCCGGCGGACCCGGGCGGACCGGGCGGACCCCGGCGGACAGGACACCTCCCGGGTCTGCCGTCCCGGCTACCGGCCCGCGGGGTCCTGCTCGTAGGGGAACCGGGCGAGCGGGGCCTCGCCCTGGAAGAACGTCTTCGCGCGGATCGCCGCGCGCTCGTCGTCGCGCACCTGGCCGGGGCGGGAGCCGTTGCCCAGCAGCACACCGCCGAAGCGCATCCGCAGGTACGCCGCGGTGTGGTTGAGGGTGGTCGCCAGACCGTCGGCGACCACCTCGTCCTCGTCCGCCATGACCGTCACCCCCCACAGGGTCCGGCCCGCCATCCGCTGCTTGAAGTCCAGGCCGGGCACCGCGAGCCAGCCCGACCAGTAGTCGAGGTAGCGCTTGGTGTGCGCGGAGAGGGCGTACCAGTACAAGGGCGAGGCGATGACGATGTCGGTGGCCTCCAGGGTGGCCCGGCGCAGTTCATCCTCGTTCTCGCCGACGGTCCAGGAGCCGGTGTCGTGCCGCCCGTCCTGGAAGTCGGGCAGCGGCAGCCGGGCCAGGTCCACCCAGCGCTGCGGGACGCCGGCGGGCAGCTGTTCGGCGGCCACCCGCGCCAGGATCTCGGTATTGCCTTCCGGACGGGAGCTGCCGAGGACGAAGAGGAACGAGCGGTCTGCGTCACGGGGCGTCTCGGTGGTCATGTCTGCTCCGGTTGTCGGCCCCCGGGCACAGGGGGCATCAGGTGCGTTCCACCCCTCCAACCCCCCGGGTCTCAAAGGTTATTCCGGCACGCGGCAGGGCGAACTCCGCCTAGGCGCAGGCCGGGCACAGCCCGCGGTAGGTGATCTCGACCTCGGACACCGTGAAGCCGAACCGCTCCTCGGCCAGGAGGCCGGCCAGCACGTCGCCGGCCGGGTGGACGTCGCGGATGAGGCCGCAGGCGGAGCACACCAGGTGCTGGTGCGGGTGGTGCGCGTTGGGGTCGTAGCGTTTCGCGCGCCCGTTGGTGGAGACCTCCACGACCTCGCCGAGGGAGACGAGCTCGCCCAGGGCGTTGTACACCGTCGCGCGGGAGATCTCGGGCAGCAACTGCACCGCGCGGGCGTGCACCTCGTCGGCGGTGAGGTGCACGTGCTCTCCGTCGAGGACCTCCGCAACGACCCGCCGCTGGGATGTCATCCGCCAGCCACGCCCCCGCAGCCGATCCAGCAGGTCACTCATATCGGTTCCCCTCTTCGGTTCGGTGGGATGCCCCGGCGTGTAGGCACAGACGTCCGGGATCCGACGGCATACGGGGTTGGCGGCCTTCTTGACTTGGATTCTGTCCATCGTAGGATCGGTTTCACAGATAGCAAAGAGGCACGACGACTCCACAGCGGCGGGAGACAGAGACGTGACGGACCACCGCCGAGGAGCCGCGCGGTGACGCCATGCCGCAGGTGGCGGCCGCTCGCGTCCCACTTGTTCGAGACCGTCCGGGACGGTGACCACCTCGGTGTCGAGGAGATCGACACGGCCGAGGACCTGTGCCGGGGCCCGGAGCCCCGGCTGTTCCACCGCATTCAGTTCCTGAACACCGCGATCCGCCTGGTACGGAAGGATTCCCATGTCCGAGAACCATGATGCAATCGTCGTAGACGCGAAGGCCGAGGGCGGAGGTGGCTGCCCGGTCGCGCACGCGCGTGCGCCGCACCCGACGCAGGGCGGCGGAAACCGCCAGTGGTGGCCCGAGCGGCTCAACCTGAAGATCCTCGCCAAGAACCCGGCCGTCGCCAACCCCCTCGGCGAGGAGTTCGACTACGCCGCGGCGTTCGAGGCCCTCGATCTCCCGGCGGTCAAGCAGGACATCGCGGAGGTGCTGACGACCTCGCAGGACTGGTGGCCCGCCGACTTCGGCCACTACGGCCCGTTCATGATCCGGATGGCCTGGCACAGCGCCGGCACCTACCGGATCAGCGACGGCCGCGGCGGCGCCGGGGCCGGCCAGCAGCGCTTCGCCCCCCTGAACAGCTGGCCGGACAACGGCAACCTCGACAAGGCCCGCCGTCTGCTGTGGCCGGTCAAGAAGAAGTACGGCCAGAGCCTCTCGTGGGCCGACCTGATGATCCTCACCGGCAACGTCGCCCTGGAGCAGATGGGCTTCGAGACCTTCGGCTTCGGCGGTGGCCGCGCCGACGTCTGGGAGCCCGACGAGGACGTCTACTGGGGTCCCGAGACCACCTGGCTCGACGACGGGCGCTACACCGGCGACCGCGAGCTGGAGAACCCCCTGGGCGCGGTCCAGATGGGCCTCATCTACGTCAACCCGGAGGGCCCGAACGGCAACCCGGACCCGCTCTCCGCGGCCCGCGACATACGTGAGACCTTCCGCCGGATGGCGATGAACGACGAGGAGACCGTCGCCCTGATCGCGGGCGGCCACACCTTCGGCAAGACCCACGGCGCGGGTCCCGCGGAGAACGTCGGCGCCGACCCCGAAGCCGCCCCGATCGAGGAGCAGGGCCTGGGCTGGAAGAACGCCTACGGCACCGGCAAGGGCGCCGACGCGATCACCAGTGGTCTCGAAGGCATCTGGACGAACACCCCGACCGCCTGGGACAACAGCTTCTTCGACATCCTGTTCGGTTACGAGTGGGAGCTGTTCAAGAGCCCCGCCGGCGCGCACCAGTGGCGGCCGAAGGAGGGCGCCGGGGCGGGCACCGTGCCCGACGCCCACGACCCTTCGAAGAGCCACGCCCCGACGATGCTCACCACCGACCTCTCGCTGCGGTTCGACCCGGCCTACGAGCAGATCTCGCGGCGCTTCCACGAGAACCCCGCCGCGTTCGCGGACGCCTTCGCCCGCGCCTGGTTCAAGCTGACCCACCGCGACATGGGCCCCGTCGTGCGCTACCTCGGCCCCGAGGTCCCGGCCGAGACGCTCCTGTGGCAGGACCCCCTGCCCGCCGTCACGCACGAGCTCGTCGACGCCGCGGACATCGCCTCCCTCAAGAGCCGGGTCCTCGCGTCGGACCTGTCGGTGTCCCAGCTCGTCTCCACCGCGTGGGCGGCGGCCTCGTCCTTCCGCGGCAGCGACAAGCGCGGCGGCGCCAACGGTGCGCGCATCCGCCTCCAGCCGCAGAGCGGGTGGGAGGTCAACGAGCCCGACGAGCTCGCCACCGTCCTGCGGACCCTGACGGGGATCCAGGAAGCCTTCAACGCGGCGCAGACCGGCGGCAAGCGGATCTCGCTCGCCGACCTCATCGTGCTGGCCGGCGCCGCAGCCGTCGAGCAGGCCGCCAAGGACGGCGGCTCCGACGTCACGGTCCCCTTCGCACCGGGCCGCGCGGACGCCTCGCAGGAGCAGACCGACGTGGAGTCCTTCGCCGCGCTGGAGCCGACCGCCGACGGGTTCCGCAACTACCTCGGGAAGGGCAACCGGCTGCCTGCCGAGTACCTGCTGCTCGACCGGGCGAACCTGCTGACCCTGAGCGCCCCCGAGCTGACGGTCCTCATCGGTGGCCTGCGCGTCCTCGGCGCGAACCACCAGCAGTCCGCGCACGGTGTCTTCACCAAGACCCCCGGGTCCCTGACGAACGACTTCTTCGTCAACCTGCTCGACCTGGGCACGGCGTGGACGGCGACGTCCGGGGACGCGAACACCTTCGAGGGCCGCGACGCCGCCACGGGCGAGGTCAAGTGGACGGGCACCCGTGCCGACCTCGTCTTCGGGTCGAACTCCGAGCTGCGCGCGCTCGCGGAGGTCTACGCGAGCGACGACGCGAAGCAGAAGTTCGTGGAGGACTTCGTCGCGGCGTGGGACAAGGTCATGAACCTCGACCGGTTCGACCTCGCCTGATCAGCAGCTCCGGGCCGGCCGCGCACACCGGCCGGCCCGGAGCTGCTCGGCGGAATTCCGCTACGCGGAAGCCCTGCCCCGGCCCGCGGGCCCGCCGTTCGTGGGCGGGTACCCCGGCCTCGCCGGTATCGACGGCCGCGCGGGCGCCGGCGCCGAGGGCAGCGGCGGGAGGGACGGCTCGTACAACCAGGCCGAGAACACGTCGTCCATCGGTGCGGCCGCGTACCGGACCACATGGTTGGTGAAGCCGGCGGTGGTCACCACTCCGTGGCGGTGGATGGTGGCCCAGTCACGCAGCATGCGGAAGAACGCGCCGTCGCCCAGGGCGCAGCGGATCGCGTGCACGGCGAGCCCCCCGCGCTGGTACAGGCGGTCGTCGAACATCAGCTTGCGGCCCGGGTCGACCACGCGCAGGTCCTGTGCCTGCGAGGCGAGCAGCCGGTGTGCGGCGGCCGCCAGCTCGTGCGCGGTGCGCCCGCCGGAGCGCTCCGACCAGAGCCATTCCGCGTACTTCGCGAAGCCCTCGTTCAGCCAGATGTGCCGCCAGTCGGCAATGGTCACGCTGTTGCCGAACCACTGGTGCGCGAGCTCGTGGGCGATCAGGCGCTCCGAACCGCGTACGCCGTCCACGTGGTTGGCGCCGAACAGGGAGAGGCCCTGGGCCTCCACGGGGACGTCCAGTTCCTCGTCGGCGACGACCACCGCGTACTCACCGAAGGGATAGGGCCCGAACAGTTCCTCGAACAGCTGCATCATCGCGGGCTGCCGGGCGAAGTCGCGGGAGAACCGCGGCAGCAGGTGCGCCGGCACGTGGGCGCTCTGCGGAACACCACCGAGCCCGGGATCGCCGAGCAGCACCGTCTGGTACATGCCGATGGACAGGCCGACCAGGTAGCTGGAGGTCGGCGCGGACTGCTCGTACACCCAGGTGGTGGTACTGGCCTTCGTCGTCCGGGTGAGCAGCCGGCCGCAGGCCACCACCGTGTAGGCGGACGGCGTGTTGACGGAGATCTGGTACGAGGCCTTGTCGGCCGGACGGTCGTTGCAGGGGTACCAGGAGGGCGCGCCGACCGGCTGGCTGGCGACCAGCGCCCCGTCGGTCAGTTCCTCCCAGCCGAGGCCGCCCCACGGGCTCCGCACCGGCTTGGGGTTGCCCGCCCAGTGCACCTCCACGGTGAAGGCGGCGCCCGCCGGAAGCGGCTTGGCCGGCCGGATGCGGAGTTTGCCGCCCCGGTGCGCATAGTGCGGGGCCCGGCCGTTCACCAGCACCCGGCCCACTTTGAACTCGGCCAGGTTGAGGTGGAACTCGGTGAGCGGCGCCCGCCCGGCGATCGCGCTGAGCCGGGCCGTCCCGGCCAGCCGGTTGGGGCCGGGACGGTATTCCAGAGCGAGTTCGTACCGGTGCACGCGGTAACGGGGGTCGCCGTTGGCCGGAAAGTACGGGTCCGATGCCGCTGTCTTCTGGCCGCTCACTGCCGCTTCCGCTCCCTGCGCTGTGCTCGTACGACGTGCTGGTTCTGCCGAGGACGGGGCCGCTCTCAGGAGCGCCACGCCTCGATCGGATTGCCCAGCCAGCGGGTGTCGGCGGGGACGGATTCCCCGGCCATCACGAGTGACGCGGGACCCAGTGTGCTGCGGGCCCCGACCGTGCTCCCGGGCAGGACGATTCCGCCCGGGCCCAGGGTGGCGCCCTCACGGAGAACCACAGTATCCGTCCTCAAGATCCGGTCATGGAAGAGGTGTGTCTGCAGCACACAGCCACGGTTCACGCTGACCGCGTCGCCCAGCACCACCAGGTCCGTCTCGGGCAGCCAGTAGCTCTCGCACCACACGCCCCGGCCGATCTGCGCCCCGAGTCCGCGCAGCCACAGGGCCAGCAGCGGCGTACCGGGCACCGATCCGACCATCCACGGCACGGCCAGTACCTCGACGAAGGTGTCGGCCAGCTCGTTGCGCCATACGAAGCCGCTCCACAGGGGGTGCTCCCCCGTCCGGTGCCGGCCCACCAGCAGCCACTTCGCGGTCACGGCGACCGCACAGGCGGCCGCACCGGCGGCGAGCAGGACCGCCCCGGACAGCAGCGCCGCTCCCCAGATCCCCAGGCCGCTCGCCGTGACCAGCGCGCAGAGCGCCGCCACGGTCAGCACCGCCAGCGCGGCCGAGCAGAACACCGGGACGAGCCGGCACAGCTCCACCAGTCCGCGCGCCCACAGCAGCCGCGCGGGTGGGTCGTACGTCCGGCTCCGGTCGGCGTCCGCGGCGGAACGCGGCAGCCGGACCGGCGGCAGGCCCAGGTACGAGCTGCCCTTCTTGGCCTTCTTCGGGGTGGCGGACAGCACGCCGACCAGCCCGTCGTCCGGTACGTTGCGGCCCGGCGCGGTCATTCCGGAGTTGCCGAGGAAGGCCCGGCGGCCGATCTCGGAGTGTCCGATCCGCATCCAGCCGCCGCCCAGTTCGTACGGGGCGGTCAGGGTGTCGTCGGCGAGGAAGGCGCCTTCGCCGACGGTGGTGAGGCTCGGCAGCGCGAGCACGGTGGACACCTCCGCGCCTCGGCCGATCTTCATGCCGAGCAGCCGCAGCCACACCGGTGTGATCAGCCCGGCGTACAGCGGGAAGAAGGTTTCCCGGGACAGGTCCATCAGCTGGGTGACCGTCCAGGCCTGCCAGCCGATCCGGCTGTGCGTCGGATGGGTTCCCGTACGCAGTCCGAGGCTCAGCAGCCGTACGGAGACCAGCAGGAGCAGCGCGTACGCGAACCCGTAGGCCAGCGCCCCGGGCACCACGGCGAGCAGCGCTCCGCGCAGAGCGTCGGCGAGTCCCGCGTCGGCCGGGACGAACCGGCTCAGCACGAGCAGCGCGGGCAGGGTGGCGAGCACGGGCAGGGCCGTGAGGCCGAAGCCGGCCGCCCCGTATGCGGCCCGCCAGAACAGCCCGCGCGGCGGGCGTTCCTTGGGCCAGTTCCGCTTGGCCCTGCCCAGCTTGCCGGCGGGCGCTCCGGCCCAGCGCTGACCGGTGGGAATCTGGCCGACCACGGCGGAGCCGGGTGCCACCTCGGCGCGCTTGCCGACGCGCGCGCCGGGGAAGAGGATGCTGCGGGTGCCGACCACGGCGCCCGCGCCGACCTTGACCGGGCCGATTTCGAGGCGGTCGCCGTCCAGCCAGTGCCCGGAGAGGTCCACCTCGGACTCGACGGCGCAGCCGCGGCCGAGCTTGAGCATGCCCGTGACCGGGGGCAGTGAGTGCAGGTCCACCTCGGGGCCGATCTTGGCACCGAGAGCGCGTGCGTAGCGCTCCAGCCAGGACCCGGTGAGCGAGGTCGCGCCGACGTACTCCGCCAGCCGCTCGGCCGTCCACAGCCTCAGGTGGACGCTTCCGCCGCGGGGGTGACGACCCGCCTTCACCCCGCGCAGCAGCAGGCGGGCGCCGCCGGCCGCGATCGCGAGGCGGCCCGGCGGGCTGAAGAGCAGCACCGCGCCGGCGGCGACGAGCCACCAGGAGGCGGTCGGCGCCCACGGATAGGGCCCGAACAGGTGCAGTACGTTGCCCAGGGCCAGCAGCGCCACGGTCCAGCGCAGGCCGACCAGGGTGAACAGCGGGAGCAGCAGGAGCGACTGGATCACCTTGGACCGCAGCGGGACCGGGGGGATGGTCCGGGCCGCGCCGTCGTCCTGTACGGACTTCTCCAGCCGCCGGGCCAGCTTGCGCAGGGTGGGCTGCTGGTAGATGTCGAGCACCGCCGCGCTCGGGTAGCGGGTGCGCAGGCGGGTGGTGAGCTGGGCGGCGGCGAGGCTGTTCCCGCCGATCGCGAAGAAGTCGTCGGCGGCGCCGGTGACGGCCACTCCGAGGGTCTCGCCCCACTGCTCGGCGAGCCACGCCTCGGTGCCGTACAGCCGTTCGACGGGGCCGGTGGTCTCCAGTTCGGGCAGGGGCCAGGGCAGCGCGTCCCGGTCCACCTTGCCGGAGGTACGGGTCGGCAGGTCGTCGACCGGCGCGAGCAGCGGTACGAGCGCAGCGGGCAGCTCGGCGCGCAGCCGCTCCACGGCTGCCGCGCGGTCCCAGCCCTCCTGGGTGACCAGGTAGCCGACGAGCAGCTGGTTGCCGCTGCGCGCCGTGCGCACGGCGGCGGCGGCGCCGGCGACGCCGGGCAGGGCCTGCAGCGCGGCGTCCACCTCGCCCAGCTCGATCCGGCGGCCGCCCAGCTTGATCTGCTCGTCACCGCGGCCGAGGAAGACCAGCCCCTCCGGTTCCGCGCGGACGAGGTCACCGCTGCGGTAGGCGCGCTCCCAGCCGAGGGATTCCAGTGGGGCGTACTTCTCGGCGTCCTTCTCGGGGTCGAGGTAGCGGGCCAGGCCGACGCCGCCGATCACGAGCTGGCCGCTGCCGCCCATCGGCACCGGCTCACCGGACTCGTCGACCACGGCCAGCTCCCAGCCGTTGAGCGGAAGGCCGATCCGGATCGGTTCCTCACCGGTGAGCAGCGAGGCGCAGGCGACGACGGTGGCCTCGGTGGGGCCGTACGTGTTCCAGACCTCGCGGCCCTCGGTGACCAGGCGCTGGGTCAGCTCGGGCGGGCAGGCCTCGCCGCCGAAGATCAGCAGCCGGACCTCGCCCAGGTCGTCCGGCTCCCAGAGCGCGGCCAGTGTCGGCACCGTGGAAACCACGGTGATCTCCTGTTCCACCAGCCAGGGACCGAGGTCGGCGCCGCTGCGCACCTGGGAGCGGGGTACGGGCACGAGGCAGGCGCCGTGGCGCCAGGCCAGCCACATCTCCTCGCAGGAGGCGTCGAAGGCTACGGACAGTCCGGCCATGACCCGGTCGCCGGGTGCGATCGGCTCCTCGGCGAGGAACAGCGCGGCTTCGGCGTCCACGAAGGCGGCGGCGCTGCGATGGCTGACGGCGACGCCCTTGGGCTTGCCGGTGGAGCCGGAGGTGAAGATGATCCAGGCGTCGTGCTCGGGGCCGGGCCGCGCGGCCGAAGAGGTACGGCCGTCCGCGTGGCCGTCGGTGTCGATGCGCGCTCCGACGCCCAGCACGGCCCGTACACCGGCCTCGCCGAAGACCAGCTCGGCGCGCTCGTCCGGGTCCTCGGCGTCGACGGGCACGTAGGCGGCACCTGCGGCGAGGACGGCGAGGATGGCCACGTACAACTCGTTGGTTCCGGACGGCACGCGTACGCCGACCCGGTCACCGAGCCCCACTCCGGCGGCCGCGAGGGCGCGCCGCCGGCGCTCGACCTCGACGGCCAGTGTCCGGTAGGTCAGCCTGGCGGAGCCGTCGTCCAGGGCGAGCTCGTCGGGATACTCCCGTACGGAGGCCTCGAAGATGTCGACGAGGGTGCGCGGCGGGGCGGCGGGCCCGGCGGACAGCCGGGCGGACTTGCCGGACTCCTCCTGCGCCTCCGCGTACGTCTCCTCGAACGTCTCCTCGCGCGTCTCACCGTCGTCGAGCAGGGTGAGTTCACCACGTTCAGGTGTGGCTGCCATCGGCCCTCGTGTCTCGTTTCCGGAAAACCTCCGGGTCGCCGGGCGGAGCCCGGGTTTGCCCAGGTTGTTCCGGTCCAGCGCCAAACAGCCCTCCAGTCTAGTGCGTCGTCAAGGATTTTCCGGTTGAACCCTTGCGCGTGGCTGGGAAGGGACGGTAATGCGCATCGCCTAATCTGCCGAGAACTGACATCTCAGGAGGAAAGGGCAATGTCATGCCTTCCCGGCTCAATCCTTACATCAGCTTCGACGGCAACGCCCGCCAAGCCATGGAGTTCTACAAGGGGACGTTCGGCGGCACCCTGACGCTGAACACCTACGGTGACTTCGGCGGCCAGGAGGCCGGGAACGCAGGGGAGGCCGCCGAAAGGATCATGCACGGCATGCTCGAGACGGACAGCGGCTTCACCCTGATGGCTGCCGACAACCCGCCTGGAACGACGCACGAGCCCGGGAACAACATCGCGGTGAGTCTGAGCGGGGACGACGCCGGCGAACTGCGCGGTTACTGGGACAGTCTCTCCGCCGACGGCACGGTCGCGGTCCCGCTGGACAAGCAGATGTGGGGCGACGTCTTCGGCATGTGCACGGACCGCTTCGGCATCACCTGGATGGTCAACATCAGCGCGCAGCAGGCCTGATTCGACATGCGGGCGGTCCCGCGGGTCGGAAGACTGGAGACATGGCAGACAAGGCAGCGCTTGAAGGCGGCCCGGACGACCTGCGCGAGCGGATCGTCCCGGCTCCCGCCCCCGGAGAAGACCTGAAGATCCCGCACCTCGGCGGATACGAGCACTTCAGGCCCACGTCGCGGCACCGCGCCGGACCGGAGGGCGAGCTGCCCGTGTACGAGTGGTGGGAACGGACGGAGATCGCCGAGTAGAGCGGTGACCGCGTCGTGCACCCGCCCGCTGCACGGGCGGCACGCGCCGCCACAGTGCGCGGCACGGTCGGCGCCCGGACCGGCTCCTCGTGAACGGCTGGCCCGACCGGAGCCGTTGGAGGACGCCGAGGACCGTGGGGGCCGAGCCTCGCGGCCGGTCGCTCGCGCCGGAGCTACGGTGAGGAAGTCCCCCGCCCTGCGACCTGCAGATGAGGCTGACAGCTGTGTCGACGTCGAGCCATGAACTCTTTGGTGCACCGTGCTGGGTCAGCCTGATGACTCGGGATCTGGATGCCGCCCGGCGGTTCTACGGCGCCGTGCTGGGCTGGGAATTCCGCAGCACGCGCATCGGTGACGGTTTCACGGTCGCCCTGCGCGACGGAGCTCCCGTCGCGGGCATGGGCGCACTGGCCGAGGGCCTCAGTGTGCCCGTGGCGTGGACGCCGTACTTCGCCGTCGACGACGCCGATGCCACCGCCGCCCGCATCCGCGAACGCGGCGCCACCATGGCCGTCGGCCCTCTCGCCTTCGGCACCGGGCGGGCCGCCCTGGCCGCGGACCCCGCCGGGGCCGTCTTCGGCTTCTGGCAGGGCGAGGTCATCCCGGACTGGGCCGTGGGCCGGGGAAGCGCTCCGGCGTGGCTGGAACTGCGTACGCGCGACGCGTTCGCCGCGGCCATCTTCTACGGCGAGGTCCTCGACTGGGCCGCCGAGCGGCCCGGCTCGTGCACCGTCTCCTACGAGCACGACCACGTCGTGCTGCGGCACGGTCACGAAACCGTGGCGCGCATCAACGGTGGCGCGCTGGAGGAGGCCCCCGACCCGCTGGTCCGCCCCCGCTGGCACGTCCACTTCCACGTACCCGATCTGGAGGATGCGACGGACGCCGCCACCGCACTGGGCGGCCGGATCGCCGGTCCCGTCCGTACGACAAGTGCCGACCGCTCGGTGACCCTCAGCGACCCCGAGGGCGCCCTCTTCACCGTGATGAGCCCTCAGCGTCCTTCGGCGTGAGGCCTTGTCTTGGTCCCGGCCGGAATCACGTGGTCACGGACCTGGTTGGGACAGATGTCGATACTTCTCCGGGAGGCGGTCCCATGATCCAGGTATCCATACCGCTGATCCCCGCCGCCGACGGCGTCCTGCTGATACCCGCCGGCCAGGTCACCGAGCTGCTGCGCCGCCTCTCGGCCGACTGGCTGTACTCCACCGACTCCGGAGAGATGCGGGGCGATCCACAGACCGTGCTCGACCTGGCGGGCGTGCTGGACCAGCTCGCCGATCAGATCGACGTCGAATGCATCGCGCTCGCCTCGGGCTCGCACCCGTAGACCCGACCCGTTGCAGTCAGTACACGAGCTTGTACACCACGTCCTTCGCGACCGGGGACGGCGCGGTGTCGGTGTAGACGAGCCGGATCAAAGTAAAGCGCTGGACGTCGTCGCGTTCGGGCCAGGGCTCCGGTTTGCTCAGGGTCACCGTCACCGGGTAGGGGTGGAAACGGCCCGCGGCGCAGTAGGGGCGGCAGTCGTTCACCATGTCGGTGCCGGTGGCCGTCGCGGTCCGCTGCCCCCAGGTGTCCCAGCGCAGCCCCACGAGGCGGTTGTTGCCGTCCCCGCATGCCAGCAGGTACTCCTCCGGGCGCACCTGGGCCTTGTCGAAGCAGTCGGCGACCACGACCGTTCCCGGCCTCGGGGTCGGCGTCGGTGCGGCCCCCGGCTGAGCGGAGGCCGGAACGGCGGCCACTACCAGGGCCGCTGCCGCGCACAACAACGTGGCCTTCCGCACCCTGGAGCGGGGTACGCGTGCGAGTCGGCCGTCTCCTGAAGTCACCACGAGACCCTCCTCGTCTGCCTGTCCCACCGTCCACGCTGCTCGGCCATGCCCAGCTTCCCCCATCCGGGCGGACCGCGCACCCGCTGGAGCGGCGGCGCCCTCACGAACTCCGGAGTCGCCTCGCGAACCCGGCAGCCGCCTCGCGGCGCGGGCGTCAGCGGGTGAGCGCCGTCGCGACGAGCGGGTAGTCCAGCACCAGCCCGTCGTCGTCGAACTCGACGTCGCTGCGGAAGTCGCCTGACTCGTAGCGAATGCGCGCGCCGTGCTCGGCACGGGCGATGTGCGTGTACGTCTGCCGGTTCGCGCTGACGTCGAGGCCGGGGACGGAGACCCAGGCCATCAGGAAGTGGTGCGGGTCGGTTCCGGGTTGCCGGTGGAGGCCGTGACGGAGCACGGGCATGGTGTTGGTCAGCGGGCACAGGCCCAGGTCGCAGTCGAGAGCGCCGTCGAGATCGGGCCGGTACTCGCCGTCCGCCGTCCAACGGCCCGCTTCGTTGCGCAGGTCCAGCGTCCTGGCCGATGCCGCCGTCTCGACCGTGACGTGCAGGCGCGAGGTCACGTACGCGTCGGTGGTCTCCAGCGAGTACGTCACCCAGTACGGCTCGGGGACCAGGCCCACGGACCGCCCGCGCGCGGCGAGGCGGCTGCCTGTGAGGCCGAGCCAGGCCGTCGAGTACCCCCTGTCGGGGAAGATCTCCCAGGTGCGCGCGAGGTGACGAGTACTCATACGGGCGAGCCTACGTCGCGACGCCGTCCGCGTACGGGAACGCAGCGCCCGGCCGCTCCCCCGCACGGTGTGCGCGGGGCGCGCCGCAACCGGTGCCGGGCCGGTCGGAGAAGCGATGATGGTCGCATGAACGAACACCGGTTCACCCTCGACTACGGCGACGCGACGGTCACTCCCGACGAGCGGCGCCCACCCGTCTCCCGCCACCGACTTCGCTTCGAGAACGTAAAGGGCGAGGGCTGTACCGCTCCTGAGAGCGGTACCCGGCGGGCCGCACCGGATCTCGCCGTCGTCACCTGCGCGTGCGGTCTCGGCACCGACCCGCTCGCGAGCGACGACGCGCGGCTCCTGTACGAGGAGCACCGCAACCTGATCCGCGACGAGATCACCGCCGGGGGCCGATCCTGACCGGCCGTCCGCTCGGCCGGCCGGTGCGCCGGACGGGCACCGGTCACTGCACGGCGAAACCGTGTGGGTGGGCGGGGTCGCCGGGGCAGGCGAAGATGTTGAGCTTGCCGTAGTTGCCGACGGCGACCCCGGTCGGGCGGTTCGAGTCGATCCGGAGGCCGGCCCCGGCCTCCTGCACCGGCCGCCAGCTGATGCTGTCGGAGCGCCACTCGTACGTATCGATCGTCAGGAGCAGCTCCATCCCGTGACCGCAGCCGCGGCAGTCCATCGTCCCGGGGCCCGTGACGTTCCACGCGGGGTGCCCGCCGGCCTTCCAGCCGGGGGCGATGGACAGGTCGCTCTGGTAGCTCGGCCATGCGCGGGAGTCCTCGTCCGCCTCGTGGGAGGCCTCCTCGTACGCGGCCTCCTCCTGGGCGTCTTCCCATTCCTCGACGCGCTCGCCGAGCTCTCCGGTCAGCAGCTCGATGTACGGGTACTCGGTGACCCGCTCGGGGTGCAGCACACACGGGTTCGGCACGTAGCCGTCGAAGCCGACGACCGTCGCCTGCGGCTGCTCCGCCAAGGCCTCGCGGACCTCTGCGGACCGGCGCCAGCGCAGCCGCACGTGCATGCCGTGGCCCGTGGGCCCGTGGCTGTCGAAGGGGCACCAGAACACCTGGAGCAGATCGCAGCCGTCGGGACCGGCGGGCAGGTCCGGGGCGTCCCGGCGGTAGAGCTGGGCGACGGCGAGCAGCGGCCCGCTGTGCTCGTGCGGCTCGTCGCATGCCGGCCACGGCTCGTCGGCGGGCCACAGCAGTGGCCCCCCGACGTGGCTGTCGCCCGTCCCCGGGGAACCGGCGCGGGGGTGCAGCCGCGTTGCCGTACCGCGGTGGGCGGCCAGATCCGGGAACAGGGCCTCGACGTCCAGCGGACGCGGCGGGGTGGTGAGGGTCATGGGGCAGAACCTACAAGGGCCTCCGGCTGCCGGACGGGGGCGGGCGCGGCCCGTCCCGGCGCGTAGCCCCATGGCTCGCGCTCCCACCCGTTAATCTCCGGTGCTGTTCCGTTTTGCCGACATATGGGGTGTGCGTTGCGTCGTCTCACAGTTGCCCTTGCCCTGCTGGCGGCCCTCGGATCCGGCTCGTTCCTCGGCCAGCAGGCCGCATCGGCCGACCGCACGGTCCCGGGCCACGGCCGGGGGACGAACATCCTGGTCGTCGGCATCGACAGCCGCGCCGGCCTCTCCTCCGCCGAGAAGCGCAGGCTCCACGTGGGCGGCAAGGGATGCAACTGCACCGACGTGATGATGCTCGTGCACCTGTCCCAGGACCTTCGGCGGGCGAGCGTCGTCTCCATCCCCCGCGACTCCTACGTCGAGTACGCCGGTACGGCGGGCACCACCGGCCGGACCGGCCCGCCCCGCCTCGGCAAGATCAACGGCGCGTACGCGCTCGGCGGCGGCCCGCTGACGGTGCGGACCGTCGAGAAGGTCACCGGTCTGCGCGTCGACCACTACCTGGAGACGGGCTTCACCGGCTTCGAGCAGGCCGTCGACAACCTCGGCGGCGCGACCGTGTGCACGGACAGGCCCCTCCAGGACGAGAACTCAGGTCTCGACATCGGCGCCGGTGTCCACCACACCGACGGGAACCACACTCTGCGCTACGTCCGGGCCCGGCACGTCAACCAGCGGCCCGGGGACCTCGGCCGAGTCCGGCGCCAGCAGCGCGTGGTCACCGGACTGCTGACCCGGCTCACCGCCGAGGGCGCGCTGGACGGCCCCGTGAACACGGCGCGCACCGCCCGGGCCCTGCTGAAGTCCGTACGCACCGACGAGGGCACCGACCTTCGGGACCTGGTCCGCATCGGCTGGGCGCTCGGCCGGCTGCGTGCGGACCGTACCGAGTTCGCGACCGTGCCGATCAGGCTCTTCGACCACCGCGTACCCGGTGTGGGCTCCACGCTGGTGTGGGACGAGCCGCGATCCGCGGCGCTCTGGGAGGCGCTGGGCGCGGACCGTCCCATCACCGGCGACACCCGCATCCAGCCCGTCCCGGAGACCCCCGCTCCGACCAACCCGGCCGGGATCAAAGTCCGTGTGGACGACACCGCGGTGGCCGCGGCGCTGCGCGGCAGCGGGTTCGCCGTCACCGACACCTCGCGGTCCGCGCCGGCGGTACGTCCCGCCGGGCCGCCCGTCATCAGCTACCCGGCGGGCCTGGAGGAGGACGCCGCCACCCTCGCGGCCGCCCTGCCCGGCTCCCGCCTGCGAGCGGTCCCGAAGGGCGACAAGTTCTTCGACGTGACGGTCGGAACCGATCCCGTCCGGGTCAAGACCGTCACCTACGACCGCAACGTCGCCGACGGCGCCCCCGTCACCGCCGAACACCTCCGCTGCGCCGGGACACCTGCCCGGCCGGAACCCGCGACCGACACTCAGACGGGGTGAGTGGCGAAGAGCTCCACGTGACCGCAACGCTGACAGCGGAAGGCCTCTATCTGCCGGCGAGGCCTCCCCAGCCGCTTCGCCCCGCCGAACAACCCGCGCTCCAAGGGCCCGGCGATCCACCGGGCATAGCCGCGAGCCCCCTCGCCGCTGTCCTCCACGAACCCGGGCTCAAGCCCGACGGCCCCGCAGTACGTACACCTCACATCACTCACCGCACGAGTGTACGAACACCCCGCCCCTGCCCGGCGGGGAAGTCACGATGACGTTGCGTCGCCGGCGCGGACGATGCCTTCCAGTTCCTTCTCGATCCACGCCCGTTCGGCCTCGCACGCCCGATGGGAGCGGATGTTCTCCACGACGGCCCAGCCTCGGGCGCCGTCGGGGGCGGCGAGTTCGACCAGGCGGTGGTCGAGGTGGCCCGTGATCATCACCGCCATCAGGGACAGGTACTCGCACCGCAGATCGGGGGCGAGGTCGCTCTCTCCGGGGATCTCCAGGACGGGCCGCCGGCCGTCTCCCAGCAGGGCGCAGGTGATCTGGACCGCACGGATGAGCGCTTCGAACCGCTCCCCGTTCAGCCGCGCCCGCAGGTCCTCCAGGTAGGCGCCGAGGACCTCGGCCCCACAGTCGTCGTCCAGGTCTGCCGGATCGGACTCGCGCATGTTCCACCCCTGCCCGGACTGCCGTGTCCACCCGCAGTGTAGGCGGCGCCGGGCACTTCAACGGCGCTCTTCGGCCACCCGCCCACCCCTCCGCGTTCCCGGCCGCTTCCGGACCCGCACAGCCCGTCCCGTATGCGAACAGGGCCGTTGCTCGCATGAGTTCGGACCGGGCGGGAGCAACAACCCCTGCATGCACCGTGATGCACCGTTTCCGGCGTACGCACCAGTGGCCGGAAGAGGCCTACGGCCGGCCCTGCGGCGCGCGGGTTCGCCACCAACTCCCCTTCCGAGGACGGCCGGCGCTCCCCGCCGACACCCGTCCGGACGCCCGGCACGGCACCAACTATGCCCTTTGCATATTCTGGGCGAATACACTTTCGGAATTTTCCGGATCAATTCAGCGTCTCCACTCGCCCTACATTGACAGTGCGCTCCGCCCTGAGAGTTAATTACTTCATGGGTGGCTTGATGTGGTCGTGCGTCGGCGGAATCTGGTCGCTCCGCGATCGGTTCATTCCAGGAGCCGCAGCGTGCCGCTGCGACGAAGGTGCAGCAGAGGGGGTGCGCTCGGAAGCGTCGCGACAATCGCGATCGCGAATTGAGCGGGTATTGGCGAAGTAGACTCTTTACGGGGGATCAATGACCCAGCTCAACTCTTTCTCTGTTCCCGATTTCCACCTTCCGTTCGGGAACTCCAAGCATCCTCAGGCCGCACAGGCCAACGCCGAGGCCACCTCGTGGGTAGTCCGGCACGAACTCGTCACCGACGCCGTCGAGCAGTTCGCGGGGATCGGATTCGGCCACCTCGCGGGCCGGGTGAGCGGCGAGGTCCCGTACGAGAGGATCGTCCTGCTCGCCGAGTGGATGGCCTGGTCGTTCGTCCTGGACGACCAGCACGACCACCTCATCCGAACTGGTGAGGTGGCTGCCTGGACACCCGTCGCCGCAGCGATCACCGGGTACCTGGAGACGGGAAGGACCGGCAGCGCGTCGTCGCCGGCCAATCCGCTGGTGACCGGGTTCATCGACCTCTGCGACCGCATCCTGGCCGGGATGTCCGAGGGCACCGCGGCCCGCTACCGCTCCCATGTGCCGCTCATGCTGCGGTCCTTGGACCAGGAGGCGGGCAACCGCGGGCCCGGAGGGCGCCCCGCGGTCCAGGACTACATACTCATGCGCCGGCACAGTTCCCAGATGCTGCCGATGATGGACATGGTGGAGGCCGGGCTGGGCATCGACCTGCCGCAACGCATCCACGACCTCCCCGAGTTCCAGGAGGTCGTGGCGAGCGCCGTGGACGTCATCTCGTGGGGGAACGACGTGTTCTCGCTGCCGAAGGAGCACTCCTGCGGCGACAACAACAACCTCGTCTCCCTCATCTCCTCCTGGGAGCGGTGCTCGCTTCCCGACGCGGTCCGCGCGGTCGAGGACCGCATCCAGGTGCGCATAGACGAGTTCCTGGCCGCGCAACGGCGCCTGCTCCAGGCCTTGGACACCCGCGGGGAGACGGACCCGTCGCTGCGCGCCGCGGTGTCCCGGTGCGTGCGGAGCTACGAAGACTGGATGATCGGCGCGGATCTGTGGCAGCGTTACGAGTGCACGCGGTACAACGACGAACGGTTCGCGGCCGGGCTGGAGTCCGAGTACATCCGCCCGGGCCTGGTTTCGGTGGCATGACAGGGAGTCGGTCCATGGAGCAAGCGAAACACGCCGGCCCCGTCGTCAACGCCCCAGTCGTTCCGGGGCGGTTACCGCTCCTGGGTCACGCCCTGCAACTGTGGCGGCAGCCGATCGCGTTCCTGGAGTCCTTGCGGGACCACGGCGAGGTCGTGCGGCTCGACATCGGCACGTGGCCCGTCCACGTCCTCACGAGCCCGGACCACGTCCACGCCGTACTGGTCCAGCAGGCGCAGCGGTTCGGCCGCGGCCGGGTCTTCGACCGGCTCCGCCCGATGTTCGGCAACGGCATCGTGACGACCGACGGCGAGTTCCACCGCAAACAGCGCCGGATGATCCAGCCTGCCTTCCACCGGAACCACATCGCCGAGTACACCGAGGTGATGTGCCGGCAGGCGGAGGCGATGTCCGCGTCGTGGACGGCGGGCCGCGAAGTCTCGATGGTCACCGAGACCCGCCAGTACGCGTTGTCCTCGGTCGCCGAGATGATCTTCTCCGGGGACCTGAGCCGGCCCGCCGTCGCCGAGGTGCACCGCTCGCTGCCCGTCGTGCTGGAGGGCATGCTCCTGCGTGCGGTCATGCCCAAGTCCCTGGACCGGCTGCCGATCCCGCTCAACCGGCGGTTCGACACGGCCGCCGCCCGCCTGCGCCAGATCATCGACCAGGTGATCGCGCAGTACGGTACGGCGGACGGGACGGATGCCGCGGAGGAGGACCGTCACGACCTGCTCTCACTGCTCCTGTCCAGTGTGGACGCCGAAACGGGCGCGACGATGGGCGCCGAGCAGGTACGGGACGAGGCGATCGCCATCATGTTCTCCGGTACGGAGACCTCGGCGACCACCTTGGCCTGGATCTTCCACGAACTCGGCCGTCACCCCGAGGTGGAGAAGCGCGTGCACGCCGAGGTCGACGCGGTGGTGGGCGACCGCCCCGTCCGCCCGGCCGACCTCTGCGAACTGAAGTACACGAACCGCGTGTTCCAGGAGGCGCTGCGCCTGCACTCGCCCCTGCTCTTCACCCGGCGCGCCCTGGTTCCGGTCACCCTCGGCGGCGTCTCGATCCCGGCCGGAGCGGAAATCGCGTACAGCCCCTACGCGTTGCACCGGGACCCCGCGCTCTTCCCCGATCCGACGACTTTCGATCCGGACCGCTGGCGGGAGGGGGCGGAGCGGCCGCGCGATCACAGGTACGTGCCGTTCGGCGCCGGTCAGCACAAGTGCATCGGCGACTCGTTCGCGGTGGCGGAGATCCTCACCGCGGTGGCCAGCGTGGTGTCCCGCTGGCACTTGACCCCCGCGCCGGGTGTCACGGTGCGCGAGGTTCCCGCGGGAATCCCCCAGCCCAGCGAACTGCCCATGATTCCCGTCGCACGCCGTTGACTGAATCCGATCGGACGCGACCGATTCCGAGTGGATTCTCGCCAACTCTCCCACATCGCACGGCAATGAAGTCGACCAAGGGTACAGCAATGCCCCCGTACGAGTGGCAAGATACCCCAATATCATCTTTACTCGGCAACATCTTGGCCCCGAGCCGTACACTCGGCCGCACGCGCATGAGGGGGCAAGAATGTCACACGGCACGGAATCGCGGGGATGGGCTTCCCAGCCTCCGCTCGAAAGAGAAACCGAAATCCTGGCGATCCACCGCGCGGTGGACGATCTCTGCGGCGCCTCGGACAGCGGTGCTGTCACTCGCCGCGGGGGCGTACTGACTTTCGCGGGATCGGCCGGCATCGGCAAGACCACCCTGCTGACCGAGGCCCGTCGGCACGCCGCCGAACGCGGCTGCACCGTGCTGTTCGCGCGTGGCGGCGAGCAGGAGAAGCAGGTGCCGTTCCACGTGATGCGGCAGCTCATACAGCCGACGTTCGCCGCCATGGGCCAGGACGAACGCCTCGACGTCCTCGGCAACTGGTACAGCATCGTCGCCCCGGCGCTCGGCCTGACCGCCGCCCCGAACGGCCCGACGGCGCCCGACCCGCAGGGCGTTCGCGACGGCCTGGACTGGGTCGTCACCCACTTGACGGTACGCAGCGCCCCCGTCGTCCTGGTCCTGGACGACGCGCACTGGGCGGACGCGGAATCGCTGGCATGGCTGACCGCCTTCGCGGCGCGTGCCGAAGAACTGGCCATGCTCATCATGGTGGCCTGCCGACCGGACGAGATCCCCGCCGACGCCGCCCCGCTGCGTGCCCTGATGGGGCGCCAGGGGACACGCCCGCACGAACTGGCTCCCCTCACCACGAGCGCCGTGGCGCGCATCGTGCGCGACGCTCTCGGTGAGAGCGCCGACGACGTGTTCTGCCGGGAGTGCTGGGCGATCACCGGCGGAAACCCGTTCGAAGTGGTCGAGTTGGCCATGAAGGGCCGCGACCGCGGGCTGAAGCCGCACCAGGACAGCATCCCCCAGCTGCGCGATCTGGCCTCCGCCGTCAAGGGCAGCGGACTGATCGACCGCCTCGAACAGCTCGGACCGTCCACCGTCCGGCTCGCCTGGGCGGCCGCGGTCCTGGGCACGGCGGTCCCGACCGGCATCGTCGGAAGCGTCGCGGCGCTCGGCGAGGCGCAGACCGCCGACGCCATCGACCAACTGCGCTCCGCGCGCATCCTGACGGTTCTCACCAGCGTGCGGCGCCAAGAGGTCGTCGAGTTCTTCCACCCTCTCATCGCCACCGCGGTGTACCGGTCGATTCCGCCCGGTGTCCGCGTCGCCATGCACGGCATGGCCGCGCAGGCCCTGGTCGACGACGGGCACGGCTCCGCTGCCGCGGCCCGTCACCTGCTGGAGATGCACCCCGAGGGTGACCCCTGGGTGGTGCAGCAGCTGCGCCAGGCCGCGCGCGACAGCTTCTCCGCGGGAGCGCCCGATGCCGCACGGCGCTATCTGGCGCGGGCGCTGCGCGAACCGCCGGACGTGGAGGACCGGGCCGAGGTGCTCTTCGAACTCGGCTCCGCCAACCTCCTGCACGATCCCGTCACCACCATCAACCAGCTCAGGACCGCCCTGGAAGAGCCCAAGACCGAACAGGGCCTGCGGGAAGCGATCACGTACCGGCTCGCGCAGGCCCTCGCCCACACGGGCCAGCTGGCGGAGGCCGCCGGACTGCTCGCCGACGAGGCCCGCCGTGCCACGAGCTCCCGGACCCGGCTGCGCATGCAGGCCGAGCAGTTCAAGTGGAACTCGGTCCGGGTGGACGAGGAGAACTCACCTGCCCGCTCCCGGCTCCTCGCCCAGTTCGCCAAGCGGCTCACCGGCCGGGGTCTGGCCGAGCGGCACATCCTCGGCCTGCGGGCCTGGGACGCCGCCATGCGCGGCGAACCCTCGGCCACCGCCCTGGAGTTCGCGGAGCAGGCGCTGGACGGGGGCTTGAGCTGGACCGACCAGGACTTCGGCTTCGAGGTTCCGGCCGTCGTGGCGGTCACCCTCATGTACTGCGACCAGCCGGGCCGCGCCGAGGAGCTCTTCAACACCGGCATCATCGAGTTCGAGGCCAAGGGCTGGCGCGGGGCGCACCTGTCGTTCGTCTACACCCTGCTGTGGCCTACGTCCGCTTCCGGCGCGGACGCCTCGCCGAGGCCGAGGACCTCGTACGCACCGGCCTGCAGATCGCCGACCGCGTCGGACAGGGCACCCCGGCGCAGTGGTACGCGATCGGCACCCTCATCGAGACGCTGCTCGCACGCGGGAACGTCACCGAGGCCAAGCAGGTCGCCCGTACCTACAAACTGGCGGAGGGCTTCCCCAACGCCGTCGTCTACCCGGACCCCCAGGCCGTGTGGGGCAAGCTCCTCCTGGCCCAAGGCAGGATCAAGGAGGCGGAACAGCACCTCGCCGCGGCGGGCAAGCGGCTGGACCTGCGCGGTACGCGCAACCCCTCGTGGTGTCCCTGGCAGCTGGACCTGGCCCTCGCACAGCTCACCCACGACACCGGTCTGGCACGCGCCACGGCTGCCGAAGCCGTGTCACGCGCCCGCGCTTTCGGAGCGTCCAGCACGATCGGTCACGCCCTGCGCGTCTCGGCGGCGACCACGGACCCGTCCCAGGCGGTGTCCCTGTTGCAGGAGGCGGTGGACCACCTGGAGCAGTCCCCCGCCGCCTGCGAACTCGCCCACGCGCTCGTCGACCACGGCACCGCCCTGCACGCCATCGGTGATCCGCACCAGGCGGCCCAGCAGCTCTACCGGGGCATGGAGACGGCCGCGGCCTGCGGCGCCGACGCCCTGGCGAGCCGTGCCCGCGCCCAGCTGGCCTCGGCGGGGCTGCGGCCGCGCCGTCTGCACACCTCCGAGCAGGACACGCTGACGGTCGCGGAGAACACGGCCGCGCGGCACGCCGCGCTCGGCCTGGACAACTCGGAGATCGCCAAGGAGATGCGCACCGACGTCCAAGGGGTCTCGGAGCTGCTCTCGGCGGTCTTCACCAAGCTGGGCACCGACCGGCTCGGACTCCGCAGGGCCCTGGGAATCTGACGCCCGTCCGCGCCACGCGGGCCGCTGCGCATGCCGCAGCGGCCCGCGCGGCGTTCCGGGCGTGCACGCCGGGTCCGGGCCGCGCCGGCCCCGGGGGGATACTGGTCCACCCCGCTCCTCCCGGTGATCGGCGGGGCCGCCTTGGACCGCGACCCGGCCGGCTCCCGGACCAGTCGTTTCGACTAGGGTCGACGGGACAGCGCACCACCCCGCCACGCACGACCACGAGGAGCAGCAGTGAGCCAGCCGGCGTCCACCGCCCTGCAGCAGGAGATCGCCCTGGAACTCCAGGTGACGCAGACCTTCGACGCCCAGCAGGAGATCGAGCGCCGCGTGACCTTCCTCACCGAGCGGCTCACCTCCACCGGCCTGCGCTCCCTGGTGCTCGGGATCAGCGGCGGCGTGGACTCCACCACCGCCGGCCGGCTCTGCCAGCTCGCCGTGGAGCGGGCCCGCGCGGCCGGCCACGACGCGACCTTCTACGCCATGCGGCTCCCGTACGGCGTCCAGGCCGACGAGAAGGACGCCCAGCTCGCCCTCGGCTTCATCCAGGCGGACCGGGTGCTGACCGTGGACGTCAAGCCCGCGAGCGATGCCGCGCTGGAGACCGTGCTGGCCGGGGGCACCGTCTTCCGTGACGCCCACCACCAGGACTTCGTGCAGGGCAACATCAAGGCCCGCCAGCGCATGATCGCCCAGTACGCGGTGGCGGGCGCGCACGACGGCCTGGTCGTCGGCACCGACCACGCGGCCGAGGCGGTGTCCGGCTTCTTCACCAAGTTCGGCGACGGCGCGGCCGACCTGGTCCCGCTGACCGGCCTGACCAAGCGCCGGGTACGGGCCGTCGCCGACGTGCTGGGCGCCCCCACCGAGCTGGTCTGGAAGACCCCCACGGCGGACCTGGAGACCCTCGACCCGGGCAAGGCCGACGAGGACGCGCTCGGGGTCACGTACGACGACATCGACGACTTCCTGGAAGGCAAGCCGGTCGGTGAGCGGGCCTTCGACACGATCGTGCGCCGCTACCGCCTCACCGAGCACAAGCGTCAGCTGCCGGTCGCGCCGTAGCGGACCGCGGTGTGTCACGCCGCCGGCGTCCGGCGGCGTGGCGGGGTCGTCTCCATCAGGGCCCACACCCGGCGCCCGTCCGGCCCGGCGTCCGTACCGCAGCTCGAAACACCCGGCACCGCCGCCAGCCGGACGAGGACGTCCTCGTCCGGTTCCGCGGCCGTGTGGCTGAGTACGACGACGAGGAGCATCTCCTCCTGGTCGGCCACGTGCAGGCTGATCCGCTTGCCCGAGTCGGCCACGGCCGCGCCGACGAGCAGCGCCACCGTCTGTTCGACCGGCGCGTCCTCGGGCCGGGTGTAGCCCCAGCCCCGGACGGTCTCCAGGACCCGGGCGACGGCCTTCTTCGCGGCCCAACGGTCGCCTGTGAGCGACCAGTTGGCGACGCGCCGGTTGCGGATGGCCATACGGGTGCGAGCGAGGGCGGCGGTCCTCCGCCCGCCGGGCGGGGGCAGTTGGAGGCTCGTCACCCCCTTCGGTTTCGTCGCGGGCTGCGGCCGCGGAGCCTCGACCGGCTTCTTCTGCGGCGGCGGTGTCCTCGGCGGGTGCGACGGCGGCAGCTTCGGGCCCTTCTCCTCCATCTGCTCTTCCACTGCGGCCTCCTCGTCGCGCGCGTGCACAGGGACGTCCCCGTCCATCTACCCATCCTGGCAGAGCCGAGTGCTTTCTTAGCGGAACGTTAGATCTGGGTGGCGGACCTTGTCCGGGTGCGGTGGCAGACGGATGCTCTGGGAGCTTGCCCGCCGCCGGAGCGCGCCGGGGCATTCCCCCGTCCCTCAGCAGGGACTTCCGTCTGGAGCCGCCATGACCTCGTCCGCCGCCATGCCCGCACCGCCGCTCGGGGAGGAGCGCGGGAAGCGCCGCCTCGCTCTGATCGGCGGGTCGCTCGGCAACCTCGTCGAGTGGTACGACTGGTTCGTCTACGCCAGCTTCGCGATCTACTTCGCCGATTCCTTCTTCCCCGGCGACAACCCGACCACACAGCTGATGAACACGGCGGGGATCTTCGCCGTGGGCTTCCTGATGCGTCCTGTCGGCGGGTGGGTCCTCGGCCGCGCCGCCGACCGGCACGGGCGAAAGAGCGCGCTCACGCTCACCGTCACGATGATGTCGGTGGCCGCCCTGCTGATCGCGGTCGCCCCGACCTACGGTCAGGCCGGCTACTTCGGCGCTCTGGTGCTGCTCCTCGCGCGCCTGCTCCAGGGCATGAGCATCGGCGGCGAGTACGCGGCCAGCGCCACGTATCTCACCGAGGCGTCGGCCCGCAACCGGCGCGGCCTGGGCTCGTCCTTCCAGTACGTGTCGATGACCTGCGGGCAGCTGCTCGGTCTGGGCATCCTCATCACGTTGCAGCACACGCTGACCACCGCCCAGTTGGAGAGCTGGGGCTGGCGGATCCCGTTCGTCGTCGGGGCGTTGTTCGCGGTGGTCGTCTTCTGGCTGCGGCGGCGGCTTCAGGAGACCGACGCGTTCAAGGAGGAGTCGTCGGGCGAGGACGCTCACGACGAGAGCACGCGCGGCACGCTCAAGGTCCTGTGGCAGCACCGGCGGCAGGCGGGCCTGGTCATGGCGCTCACCCTCGGCGGCACCGTCGCGTACTACACGTACACCACCTACCTCACCAAGTACCTGGTCGGGAGCGCGGGCATGGCGAAGACGACCGCCACACTGGTCAGCTTCACCGCTCTGACCCTCTTCGCGGTGCTGCAGCCCTTCGCCGGGATGCTGTCCGACCGGATCGGCCGTCGTCCCCTGCTGATCACCTTCGCGGTGGGCTGCACCGTCGGCACGTACCCCATCATGACCGCCCTCGGATCGGCCTCCTCGTACTGGTCCGCGCTGGGGCTGTCCCTGCTGGCCCTGGTGATCGTCACCGGCTACACCTCGATCAACGCGGCGGTCAAGGCCGAGCTGTTCCCGACCCGGGTGCGCGCACTGGGCGTGGCGCTGCCGTACGCGTTCGCCAACGCGCTCTTCGGCGGCACGGCGGAGTACGTGGCCCTGTGGTTCAAGAGCAGTGGCCACGAGAAGATGTTCTTCTGGTACGTGTCCGGGTGCGCGTTCATCTCCCTCGTCACCTACGTCCTGATGCCGGACACGCGCAATGCCGCGCTCAGCCGCGCCGAGGCGGACGAGGACGCCGACGCCGGCCGGAAACAGCCCTCGACGGCTCCCGTAAGCTGATGCCCCGGGTCACAGGTGGCGAGGGAACTGTCTATGCACGCGCTTCTCGTCGAGGACGACGACCGGATGGCCCAGGCCCTCGGCACCGCCCTCGCCCAGCGCGGGCACACCGTCCGCAGGGTGGGCCGCGCCCTGGACGCCCTTCGGTTCGTCCGCGAAGCCGAGTTCGTCCTGCTCGATCTGGGACTGCCCGACCTTGACGGGCTCGATCTGCTGCGTCGGCTGCGTACCGTCTGCGATGCGCCGCTGATCGTGGTGACCGCGCGCTGCGAGGAGCGCGACATCGTGCAAGGGCTGCGGGCGGGGGCCGACGACTACGTCGTCAAACCGTTCCGGATGGCCGAGCTGATGGCCCGCATCGACACCGTACGGCGCCGGACGGGCGCCTCGTCCGGCCGGTTCGAAGCCCACCCGGCCGACTCCGCCGCCACCGCGGGGCGGCCCGTGCGGAGCGGGGACGTCGAGGTCGACCTGGCGGGCCGTACGGTCACGGTGGCGGGCGTCGAAGTCCGGCTGACCCGCCGGGAGTTCGACGTCCTCGCCTTCCTCGCCGCCCGCCCGGACGAAGTGCATTCCCGGGAGGAGATCCTGGACCGGATCTGGGGTGACGCCTTCCTCGCGGCCTCCCGCTCACTGGACGTCCACGTGGCGGGCATCCGCGCCAAGACGGGCCGGGCCGGCCTGGTGCGCACCGTCCGCGGGTTCGGCTACCAGCTCGGCGCCGTGGCAGCGGGGGACGACGAGCGGTGAGACGCAGGCTGCTCGCCGTGCTGATGGTGCTCATGGGGGCCGCGGCGCTGCTGCTCTGCGTCCCCCTGGCCGACGCGTACGCGCGAGGACGGACCGAGCACCTGCTGCTGCAACGGCGTTCGGAAGCGGCGAGGTTCGCCGATCTCGCCGACCGGATGCGCACCGAAGCCGACCGGTCGGAGCTGTCCGCCGAGATCGGCCGGTACGCCCAGCTGTACGGAACCGGGGTGGTCGTGGTCGACACGACGGGAGCGACGGTCGCGCGGGCCGGAACAAGGCCCTTCACCGACGCGGCGGACGCCCTCGGCCGCGCCCTCACGGGCCGCTCGACCGACCGGCTGCCCACCGTGCGCCCCTGGGGTCCGCCGACCGTCGTGCTCGCCGAGCCGGTGGGCCGGGACGAGCGGGTCAGCGGGGCGGTCCTGCTGGCCGTACCCACCGACGCCGCCCGCGGGGACGTGACGGTCCGCTGGTCGCTCATCGCCGCCGGGGCGGCCGCCGCCTTCGCGGCCGCGGCCCTGGTCGCGGCCGGCATCGCGCGCTGGCTGATGAGGCCGGTCCTCGATCTGGACCGGGCGGTGGAGGGGCTGACCGCCGGCAGCCTCCAGGCCCGCGCCGTCTCCGGCACCGGACCGCCGGAACTGCGCCGTCTGCGCCGGCACTTCAACACCATGGCGGAGGCCATGGCCGACTCCATCGGCCGCCAGCGCGACTTCGTCGCCGACGCCTCCCACCAGCTGCGCAATCCACTGGCCACGCTGGTGTTGCAGCTGGAGAACGTCGAACCGCACATCGCCCCGGGTCCCGGCCGGGCCGAGCACGCGCGCGCCCTGGACGAGGCGGAACGTCTGGAGGAGCTGCTCGACGGCCTGCTGGCCCTGGCGCGGGTGGAGTCCGCCACGGCGGAGCTGACGGACCAGGACGTATCGCGGGCGGTACGGGAACGGGTGACGGCCTGGACTCCGGTCTTCGGCCACGCCGGAGTGGAACTGACGGCCACCGGGCTCCCGGACGGCCTGCGGGCCCGCGCCCTGCCGGACGCGGCGGGCCGGATCCTGGACGCGGTCCTCGACAACGCCGTCAAGTTCGTACCGCGCGACGGCCGCGTCGAGGTCCGCGCCACGCACGGGGCGGACGGGACGGCCGTGGTACGGGTGAGCGACGACGGCCCGGGGGTGCCCCAGGACCAATTGCCCCTGCTGCTCAGGCGGTTCACCCGCTCCCCCGAGCACCAGAACGTGCACGGCAGCGGACTGGGGCTGGCCATCGCCGACGAGATCGCCCGCATCAGCGGCGGCCGGCTCGACGTCGGCGCCAACACCCCGCACGGCCTCGTCGTGGAACTCCGGCTCCCGCCCCCGTGACCCGCCGATCAGCCGTACACCGACCGGTAGTGCGCCGCCGCCCCGGGGTGGAGCGGCACCTGCCCGGTCGAGATGGCGAACCGGGGCTCCAGCCGCGCCCCCGCCGTCACCTCCCGCAGCAGGTCACGCCACCGCTCGAACACCACCTGGAGCAGTTCGCGCACGGCACTGTCCGGAACGTCGTCACGGGCCAGGAGGTAATTGCCGACCCCGACGGTTCCCACCGGCGCCGTCAGCCCGTACACCGCGGCCGGAAGCGAGACCTCCGTATAGACCGGGCCATAGCGCTCCCGCAAGGCGCCCACGTAGCCGTCCAGCGGCAGGAACCGCACCGGCAGCTCGCGGGCCAGACCCGACAGCGCGGGCGTGGGCACACCTCCCGACCAGAACAGCGCGTCGACGGCTCCTTCGCGCAGCGCACTCGCCGAGGCGGCGAGGCTCAGTTGCCGGGGGGCCGCCGGCGAGGGGCCGTCGTTCAGCCCGGCCGCCTGCAGCACCCTCCCGGCCACCACCTGCACCCCCGACCCCGCCGCACCTGCCGCGACCGGACGGCCTGCGAGCTGCTGGACCGACGTCACCGGCCCGTCCGCCGGGACGAGCAGGTGGGTGTAGTTCACGTAGACCCGGGCCAGCGCCGACACCGCGACCGGACGGGGGAACGGCTCACGCCCCAGCACCGCGTCCTCGGCCACGTCCGCCATGGCCAGGGCCAGGTCGACCGAGCCCTCGTCCAGCTCGCGCAGGTTGTTCACGCTCGCCGCGGTGCTCACCGGAACGATCTCCAGCCGACGGCCGCTCGCGGCGACGGCCTGCGCCAGGGCCTTCCCGAAGGCGTTGTAAGGCCCTCCCTCCGGCCCCGTGGCGAGTCGCAGTCGCCGCACGGGAGCGGGGCCCGCCGAGCATCCGGCCGCCAGCGCCCCCGCGAACACCTGGAGCCCGGCGCCCATCACACGTCGGCGGCTCAACTCTGCGCTGGTCACGGCGGAAGCCTAACCAGCGCCCCGCAGGTTCCGTACGTATCCGGGGGGCGCCGTTCCGACCACCGCTCACGCCCGCCTACACTCACTCGTTCAGCCCGGCTTCGGGCACCCGGCCCGAGAAGGGGAGCGCCAGACCTTGAACACCGCCAACGAAGCACCCATCTATGCCCAGTTGATCAGGGAACGCGGTGATGTGCCCGGCCAGACGCGCCGGGAGGCGGAACAGATCCACAGGGAGCTGGCGCGGGTGATCGCTCCGGCGCCCTGGGCGACGAACGGCGGCGGCCTTCGATAGGCCACACCGCGGAAATTCGGCGAGGACGCACCTGCCTCATCGTTCGGGCGGCCCGCCGGCAGGCTTCCCCGTACCGGGGCCGTCGGCGGCGGCAGGTGCCTCGGCCGCCACCGGGTCCAGCACGCGGCGGAGGAAGTTCCTGGTCCGCTCGTGCAGCGGATGGGCGACCAACTGCGCCGCCGGCCCGTGCTCGACGATCACTCCGCCGTCCATGAACACGACGCGGTCCGCGACCTCGCGGGCGAAGCCCATCTCGTGGGTCACGACCATCATCGTCATGCCCTCGGCCGCCAGCACCCGCATCACCGAGAGCACTTCGCCGACCAGTTCCGGGTCGAGCGCCGAGGTCGGCTCGTCGAAGAGCATCACGTCCGGCCCCATCGACAGGGCCCGGGCGATCGCCACCCGCTGCTGCTGACCGCCGGACAGCTGCGCCGGGAAGGCGTCCGCCTTGTCGGCGAGGCCGACGCGCTCCAGGTTCTCCCGGGCGACCGCGGCGGCCTGCGCCTTGTCCCTGCCGAGCACCCGCCGTTGCGGCAGCGTGAGGTTCTCGGTGACGCTCACGTGCGGGAACAGATTGAACTGCTGGAAGACCATGCCGATGCGGCGGCGCACGGCGTCGATGTCGACATCCGGGTCGGTGACCTCCGTACCGCCGACGAAGACCTGGCCCTCGTCCGGCTCCTCCAGCAGATTCACACAGCGCAGCAGTGTCGACTTGCCCGAGCCGGACGGCCCGATCACACAGACCACCTCGCCGCGGGCGATGTCCAGGTCGATGCCCCGCAGGACGTGGCTGGCACCGAAGGACTTGTGCAGGCCCCTGATCTGGATCTCCGGGTGGTCCGCTGCCGTCATGTCCACCGCTCCCGTCTCCTGTGGCATCTCGTCCTCACGTGGTCCTGTCCGCGCGGGCCTCTAGACGACGCACCACCAAGCTCAGTGGCACGGTCACGAGCAGATAGCACAGACCGGCGACCAGGATCGGGGTGGAGTTGGCGGTCTCGCTGGCGAGGTCCCGGCCGAATTTGGTCAGTTCGCGCTCCTGCAGCGTCACGCCCAGGAACAGCACCAGCGAGGAATCCTTGAACAGCAGGACCAGTTCGTTGGTGAGCGGCGGGATGACGATGCGCAATGCCTGCGGGATGACCACCGACACCATGGCCCGGCCGTGCGAGAAGCCCAGCGAGCGGGCCGCCTCCATCTGCCCCCTGGGCACCGCCTGGATGCCGGCCCGGATCGTTTCCGCCATGTAGGCGGCCGCGACGAGACCGAGACCGAGCGCGACCTTGCCGTACGTGCCGCCGGGGATCTCGGTCCCGGGGAACGCCAGTGGCACCGCCACACCCACGAAGATGAAGATCAGCAGGGCGGGCAGGCCCCGGAACAGTTCGATGTAGATGCCGGCGACCCACCGGTACGGGGCCACCGACGACAGCCTCATCATGGCGATGACAAGACCGAGCACCAGGCCGAAGACGAACCCTGACGTCGTGTACACCACGGTGTTGCGCAGTGCGGTCGTGATGATCCTCGGGAAGAGCCGGATGGCGAGATCCGTCTGTGCGAACTGGTTCTGCAGCCGGTCCCAGTCGGCCAGGACACCGATCAGGACCAGCGCGGCCGCGAAGACCGCGTACTGGACGCCCTGCCAGAGGCGGCGCCGCTGCCGCCGGGTCAGCGATAAGGTCACGACGCGGCCTGGGGCAGCGGGCCGATCCACTGCTCGTAGAGCTTCTTGTAGGTACCGTCGGCCTTGGCGGTCGTGATCACCTTGTCGATCTCGGACAGGAGGGCGGTGTTGCCCTTCTTCACCGGGAAGCCGTACTTCTCACCGGTCTCGATGTTCTGCCCGAGGACGAACTCCGCCGCGTTCGCCTTGTCCCCCAGCCAGCCCTGGACGACCGGGTAGTCGATGACGACCGCGTCGACCTGGCCCGTGCGCAGTCCGTTCAGTACCGCGTCCGAGCTCTCGAAGGCGACCGGGTCGAAGCCCTGCCCCTTGGCGTAGCTCTCGCCGGTGGTCCCGGCCTGCGCGCCCAGCTTCTTCGCCTTCGCCTTGACGTCGGCGAGCGAGGTGATTCCGCTCTTCCCCGTCGCGAGGAGCGCCTGGGTCGCGTCGAAGTACGGGACGGAGAAGTCGACGTTCTTCCTGCGCTCGTCGGTGATCGTCATGCCGGCCGCGGCGAGGTCGCACTGGTCCGAGTTCAGGAACGCTCCGGTCTTGAAGTTTTCGAACGGCGTGTCGAGGATCTTCTGTTCGACCTTGAGGTTCTGCGCGACCAGATCGATCAGGGCCACGTCGAAGCCGACGACCTCGCCGCCCCGCTCGAACTGGAACGGCGGGTACGGCAGATGGGTGCAGGTGGTCAGCTTGCCCTTCTCGACGACGCGCACGCCTCCGGCGGCCTCTCCCGGCCCGCCGTCGCCGGAGGAGCAGCCGGCTGCGAGGAACATTCCCGCGGCGGCGGCAGCGCCGACCGTGGCACGGATGCGGTGACTGCTGCGGCGGGTGCGGCGTCGTTCGGCCGTCCGGAACACGGTTGACCTCCACGGGTGCGGGGCGGGCGGCGGTCGCGGGACGAGACCGTCCGCGGAGATCGTAAGCCCCGGCAGTCCGCCCCCGATGCTGCGTTTCGGACAACACCCTTGTCAACCCCAACAGTTGGGAATCCTTCCCATTACGCCAAGTTGGTCCAGACCAGTTGACGGCGACGCATCCGGAGGCATAAGTTCCCGGCCACGCCGCACGTCACGCTCCGGACTGCTCGCCTTCCCCCCACCACGATGGAGGCACTCCCATGCCCAACCGCACGCGAACCACCCGAACCCGAACCCGTCTGGCCTGCGGCCTCGGCGCCACTGTGCTCGGCGCGGCCGCCGTGCTGAGCGCCCCCGGAGCCGCCTTCGGCGCCAACCTCCTCACGAACGGCGACTTCGAGGGCGGCACACCGGCCGGCTGGTCCTGCAGCGGCGGCCTGGGCTCCGTCGTGAGTTCCCCCGTACACGGCGGCGGCAAGGCGCTGGCCGGGGCGGCCGGCGCCTCGGACAACGCCAAGTGCACCCAGACCGTCGCGGTCCGGCCCAACACCTCGTACACGCTCTCCGCATGGGTACGCGGCAGCTACGTGTACCTCGGCGTCACCGGCGGCGCGTCCACCTGGACGCCCTCCGCCACCGCCTACACCAAGCTCACCGTCTCCTTCACCACCGGCGCCTCCCAGACCAGTGCCGAGATCTACCTCAACGGCTGGTACGGACAGGGGACCTACTACGCGGACGACGTGGTCCTGGAGGGCCCCGGCGGCGGGTCCGACACCGTCGCCCCGACCACACCGGGGAGCCTCACCTCCACCGGCAAGACCTCCTCCAGCGTCTCGCTCGCCTGGACGGCCTCCACCGACAACGTCGGCGTCACCGGCTACGACGTCTACCAGGGCGCCGCCAAGGTGGCCACGTCCACCACGACCGGCGCGACGGTCGCCGGGCTGAGCCCCAACACCGCGTACACGTTCACCGTCCGCGCACGCGACCTGGCGGGCAACACCTCACCGGCCTCCAACGCCGCCACCGTCACCACCGACAACGGGACCACGCCGACCGGCTTCAAGCAGGCGGCGCCGTACCTCTACCTCGGCTGGGGCAATCCGCCGAGCGCGACCACGGTGATGAACGCGACCGGGGCGAAGTGGTTCACCATGGCCTTCATCCTCTCCTCCGGCGGATGCAACCCGGCCTGGGACGGCCAGCGCCCGCTGACCGGCGGGGCGGACCAGAGCACCATCAGCTCGATCCGGGCGGCCGGCGGCGACATCGTTCCGTCCATCGGCGGGTGGCAGGGCAACAAGCTCGGCCCCAACTGCGCGACGCCCGAAGCGCTGGCAGGTGCGTACCAGCGGGTGATCGACGCCTACGGCCTCAAGGCCATCGACGTCGACATCGAGAACACGGACGAGTTCGAGAACGCCGTGGTCCAGGACCGCATCATCGGCGCGCTCAAGATCGTCAAGCGGAACAATCCCGGTCTCAGGACCATCCTGACCTTCGGCACGAGCACGACGGGACCCACCTCGTGGGGTAACCGCCTCATCGAACAGTCCAAGGCGCAGGGCGCGGACATCGACGTGTTCACCATCATGCCGTTCGACTTCGGCAACGCCTCGACCGACATGTACGCCAGCACCGTCAGCGCGACCGAAGGCCTCAAGACGAAGCTCAAGTCCACCTTCGGCTGGGACGACGCCACCGCCTACTCCCACATCGGCATCTCCGGCATGAACGGCGTCAGCGACACCCAGGAGACCACCACGATCCAGAACTGGACCGACATCCGCAACTGGGCCAACGCCCACCACATCGCCCGTCTCGCCTTCTGGTCCGTCAACCGGGACCGTGGCTGCGCCGGCGGCGGGCTGCAGGAGAGTTGCTCCGGCATCGCCCAGAACGACTGGCAGTTCACCTCCATCACCACCGGCTTCACCGGCTGACCGGGGGGCAGCCCCCTAAGGGCTGTCCCGTAATCCCCGGCGGGCGCACGGCGCCGGGTACGGCACCTCGCCGCGTTGTCGGAACGCCCGAATACGCCCAGTATGGGGGCGCCCCTCCGCCTTGCGATGCACCGCATCCGACGCCGTGCGCTGACCCACCGGGGGTTACGGGACAGCCCTTAGGCGGCGGGCGGCCTGCGGGCCCGGACGGCGTGGACTCCGAGCGGGAAGGAGACGCGGTCCGGGTCCCGCAGCGCCGCGAGGGCGGAGTCGATCCCGGCCGCGGTCATGGAGCCGGACTCCCGCAGGCGCGGGGCGAGGGCGGCCACCGTCCGGTACCAGAATTCGGTGATCGGGGCGCCCTGCCGGAAGGCCGGCAGGGCGATCTCGGCGGCCATCTGCTCGTATCCGCACCGGTGGAGCACATCGGGTGCGCGCAGGCCCCAGTCCGGTTCCATTCCGTAGGAGCCCGCCAGGAGGGCGCAGATCCCTTCGACTGAGCGGCGGACGGGGTCGCCGGGCGGGAGGCCCGTGTGGGGGAAGTGCACCGCGTCTTCGAGCAGGAGGGTGCCACCGGGGGCCAGCCAGTCCCTCATCCGCTCCACCACACGCTCGCGTTCCGGAAGGTGCAGCAGGACGCAGCGGGCGTGGATCAGGTCGAAGGAGCCCGCCGGAAACGGGTCGCGGGTCACGTCGTGGCGCAGCACACGCACGTGGCCGGGCAGACCGCTGGACAGGTGGGTGGTGTCGAGGTCGGTCGCGGTGATCAGTCCCCGCGGGCAGCGCGAGGCCAGCCACGCGGCCACCGTGCCGGTGCCGGCGCCGACTTCCAGGACGCGTGCGTCTGGCGCCGGGCCTGTGGCGTCGAGGCGGCGGAACGTATCGGCGTCGAGGGCGTCGGTGAGTGCCCGCAGCCGTGCCGTCTCCGACGGGTTGGTCCGGCCGAGCTCATCGGCGTAGCGGCTGTCCGGGGTGGTCGGCACGTCGCGCCTCCTCCTGTCAGGGGATGCTTCGGGATCACAGGGCCAGCGGCTCCAGGTCGCGGTGGAACCGCCGTCCGTCACACGCGTGGCGGGTCAGGCCGTGGTCCTCGCCGAGCAGCCGGGCCAGTTCGGTCACCGATTCCGCGCGTATCCGTGCCGCCTCGTCCCCGCGGCCCATCGCGTCCAGGCTGATCGCCAGGTTGGAGGCGCTCGCCAGGGTCTCGGGGTGGTGCGCCCCGAGTGCCTCGCGCAGCCGCACCACCGCCGTCCGCTCCAGCTCCAGGGCGCCCTCGGGATCGCCCTGGTCGGCGCGGGCGTTGGCCAGGTTGAGGTGGGCGAAGACGGTGTGCGGGTGCTGGTCGCCCAGGACCTCGCGCATGTACCGGATCGTCTGCCGCAGCATCGTCTCCGCCGTTTCCGCCTCCCCCGTGCCCCAGTGGAAGACCGCCAGGTTGTTCACCGCGGCCAGTGTGTACGGGTCCCGTTCGCCCGGCACCTTCACGTACTCGTCCACCACCTCCTGCGCCAGGTCCCGCGCCCCGCCCGGGTCACCGGTCGCGAACATGTCGGCGGCCAGGTTGAGTTCGCAGGCCAGCAGGGCGGGGTTGACCGAGGTGTAGGTGGCCCGGTAGCGGTTGCGGGTCGCCGTGGTCAGCCGCAGCGCGTCCTCCACCTCGCCCGCCCGCCGCAGCGATACCGCGAGGTTCTTCGCCGCCGACAGGGTGCCGGGGAACGCCGGGCCCAGCTCTCGCTTGTAGAGCTCGTACGTCCGGCTCAGCAGCTGCACCGAGTCTTCGTACCGGCCCACCTCGCGCAGGTCGCGGGCCAGGTTCTGCGCCGAGGACAGGGTGTACGGGTGGTTCGGGCCCAGTACCTCGGTGCGCCGGTGCAAGACCTCCTGGTCGATCTCGCGGGCCCGCGCGTACCGGCCGACCATCCGCAGGTTCAGCGCGAGGTTGTTCGCGGCGGCCAGGGTGCGCGGGTGCGCCTCGTGGAAGATCTGCCCGAGGCCCTCGTGCGCGGCCGTGGCCAGCTCCATCGCCTCGCCGTACCGACCCAGCGCGCCCAGGTCCATCGCCAGACCGCTGGTCGTCATGTACGTGTGCGGGTGCGAGGGACCGAGCACGCTGCGCTGGCGCTCCAGCGTGACCTCGTCCAGCTCCTTCGCCTCCACGAACCGGCCCTGCGAGCGCAGGATGTTGGAGAGGTGGAAGCACAGGTACAGGTACTGGAGGTCGTCCTTGTCCAGGGTCTCCTTCCAGGTCTCGCGCAGCTCCTCGCCCAGCGCGTACGCGGCCTTGAAGTCACCGCGCTTCCAGAGGTAGCGGACCCGGTCGATCATCAGCCGGCGGGGCTCCGGCTCCCGGCAGAACCGGGCCTCGGACGGCGTCAGGTGCGGCCAGATCATGTTGAACCGGGGCCAGGACTCCGGGTCGTCTATCGGCTCGTCGTCGTCCGGCCGCGCCCCGGCCAGGATCCGGTGCACCGCGTGCCGGGCCTCGCGCTGCTCCTCCTCGGACAGCTGCGCCCGGATCACCGCCTGCACCAGCCGGTGCACCTGGATGCTGTTGTCGGTCTGGTCCACCTTGGCCAGCGCGAACCGGCCGATCTCCCGGATCACCCGGCCCAGCACCAGCTTCTCCTGGAGGGAGGAGTCGTACGGCTTCAGTGCGTCGATCGTCTCCTTGCTGTAGAGGAGGTTCGCGGAGACCGGCTCCGGCCCGAAGAACGCGAGCAGTTGCAGCAGCCGTACGGCGGCGGGCGAGCGGGACCGGAGCCGCTCGATGGACACGTTCCAGGTCGCGGCGACCGGCTCCGGGTAGCCGGGCGGCTGGTTCAGCCCCAGCACGCGGGCAGTCTGCAGGTCCAGCTGCTCCAGGTACGCGGACACCGGCGTCGCCGTCTCCGCGATCCACGCGCCCGCCTGCTCGACGGCGATGGGCAGGTCGCCCACCGCGACGGCCACCTGCTCGGCTTCGTCCTCGGTCAGCCCGGGGGCCCGGCGGCGGAGGTGCTCGATGGACTCCTCGCGCAGGAACACGTCCACCGGGAGCGCGTCCCCGTACTGCGACCAGGACTGGTTGCGGGAGGTCACCAGGACGTGGCCCGGGCCGCCCGGCGGGAAGAAGCGTACGAGCGTCTCGGGGTCGTCGGCGTTGTCGAAGACCAGCAGCCACCTCGAGGTGGGAACCCCGCGCCGCAGCAGGTCGATCGCCTCCTGGCAGGCGGCCGACATGTCTTCGCCGGTCTGCGCGCCGAGCCGTTCGGCCAGCTCCGCGAGGGCCTCGACCACGTCGTCGGTCTGCTCCGAGGGGATCCACCAGACCAGGTCGTAGTCCGCCATGAACCGGTGGACGTACTCCAGCGCCACCTGGGTCTTGCCCACACCGCCCAGCCCGTACAGGGTCTGCGGCTGCGGCAGCACCACGCTCATGCCGCCGCCGAGCTGGTCGCGCATCCTTTCCAGCACGATGCCGCGCCCGGTGAACCCGGGGTCGCGGGGTGGGGCGTTCCAGATCTTCGGGATCGTTCCCGGGAACCGGGGACCGGGCACGCGGGAGTCGGCGACGCCGGACGGAAGCTGCACGGGCCGCTGCACCGCCTGCAGCAGTGCGGTGGTGGCGTGCACCTCGTCGAGCCGGAACAGGTCCGCCGGGTTGCGGTCGAGGTACGAGGTGGGCAGGCGTACGTCGTCCACCCTGAGCGGCACGAGTCCGGCTCGGCCGTCGGTAGCGTCGTGCGCGACCGCGCGCTCCCACGCATCCACGGCGCGCTCGGACCTGAGGTAGGCGCGGGAGAGCAGCACCACGGTGCGGGCGCCGTCCTGGGTGACGCCCGCCGTCGCTCCGGGCGCCCGGGCTGCGGACACCTCCTTGAGCACGACCCGGAAACCGGCCGAGGTGAGCACCGATTCGATCCAGTCGGCCCACATCCGGTTCTCGGCGACGTGGACGAGGGTCAGGTCCACCGGCAGGGCCGGGCGGCGGGTGAAGGCATCCCGGATCCTGAGCCGTGCCTCCTCGCCGACGGCGGGCATGGAGGTGACCTCGCCCCCGGTGAGTACGGCGGTGAGACGTTCGAAGGCGGAGAGCAGGGAGTCGGCGGCCCCGGCCTCGTCGGCGAAGGCGGCCAGCGTCTCCTCGTAGGCGTAGTAGGGGCGGTACGGCACCTCCACGGCGCCCCAGTAGGAGGTGAGCTCGTCTCCGCGGAGGCCGCCGGGGAAGCCGTCGAAGCTGGTCCGGGCCAGCGCGCGGCCGGCGTCGGCCTTCTCCTCCTCGCTCTCGTCGACGCGCATCGGGACCGGGTAGATCGTGATGCCTCGGTCGTGGAACCGCTGGTCGATCTGCCGGGCGACCGAGGCGGCGCCGTCGATGGACTGGTCGGACAGGGTGAAGCAGTCGACCAGGACGTCGGGGAGGTGGACGGTGCAGATGTCGGCGGTGTCGGACAGGCCGGCGCGGCTGTCGATCAGGACGTAGTCGTAGTTCCGCTTCATGTCGGCCCTCAGGGCGTCGAAGAAGAGGCCGCCGCCGAGCCGGTCGTAGAAGTTGTCCCAGTCGAAGGTGGACACGGTCGCCGAGTACTCGCGGTTCTGCCTGCCCGCCGAGACGAAGTCGAGGGTGCCGCCGTCGGGGAACTCCCAGCCCATCGTTTCGGGGGCGAGGGACACCGCGTGCGGCTGGATCCGCGCGTAGTCCTGGTGCCAGTCGTAGGCGCGCTGGACCGGGCTGGTGGCGGCCCAGGCGTACTCGCTGATCAGGTCGATGACCCCGGTGGTGGCTCCGAGCGCGGCAGGGTCCAGGAAGGGATGGAAGTACCGGTGCAGGCCCGGGGCCTCCAGGTCCCAGTCCACGGCGAGCACCCGCTTGCCGTTGGCGGCGAGGATCCAGGCGGTGTTGGCCAGCGCCATGGTGCGGCCCGTGCCGCCCTTGTAGGAATAGAAGGTGACGATACGTCCGTCCAGGCTCCCGCGCCTCACTGTCATCCGCTTCCCCCCGGTAGGCGCCCTCCAGATGGTTGTGCCCAGCGGGGCCAGGTGTAGGCGTCGGGCCGCCGGGCGGCCGGCGGCTCACCGGCGGGCGGGCGCTCCGTGGACCCGGCCGGGTGCCCGGTGTCCCACGACGCGCGCAGGACTCACAGGCAGCCGGACAGGACGGCCGCAGCCGGTTTTCCGAGGCGTGTGCACGGGGCCGGGCCGCGGACGTGGCCGCCGCCGGGTTCGGCGTCGGCCCGGGCCCCGGCCGCGAGCGCCGCGCTGACCAGGGTGGCCAACAGGTCGATGTCGGACCCGATGTCCAGGCGCAGCGTCACCCACTCGGATCCGGCTCGCAGGCGGATCGCGGACGATCCGGCGAGAGCCGGCCGAAGCTTCGTGATCATCGCGTGGCTCAGGTGGACATCGGCTTCGTGATCGCCGTGAAAGTGAACGATCTCCCGCAGACCCGCGTTCAGCCCGAACCCCGCGCCGCAGAGGGCCGGGCCTTCGCTCAGGGCAGACCAACGCATCAGCTGTTCACTGGCGAGCCTAGCTGTGTTCATCCCCCGAGCGTGCCCGCCTCCCGACCGACACCACAAGGCCCTTGACCGAATCACACCCTCCGTTATTCGCGGACAGAGCGTAAACACCTCTGAAGGTGAACACTGTTCGGCTTACGGGGTGGAAGGCGGCCCGGCCCGGCCGGTGGCCTGCCCAGGTCGAACGGCCGGATCAGCTGCGGTCAGGGGCTTCGCCGTCATCGCCCGAGGACGGCGTGTGTTCGTCGCCCTCGGCTTCGTCCCCCACTGCCTCGTCACCCTCGGCTTCGTCACCCTCGGCTTCGTCGAGCTCACGCATCCGGCGTTCGACGCCTTCCTTCAGGCTCTCCCCTTCCGGCGGCTCATCAGCCGCCGGTGCCGGGCCCGGCGCATCGGCCCCGGGCCGGTGGATCTTCTGGCGGATTCTGTCCGCGCGAGCCTTGCGCTGCTGAGCGTCATCGCTCACGGCGGCCCCCCTGACGGTCGGACCGAGGGCCGTATGGAGTGACGGCCACCGTCACTTCCCCTTCCCCTTCGCCTTCCCCTTTCCCTTTCCCTTCCACGCCTCTGCCGCAGGGTTCGCGGTCTTCAGGCCCTCGATCTGGGCTCGCCATGCTTCGGCCCTGGCGCCGGTGGACTCCTTGGCCCGCGCTGTGAGTGCCTTCGCGGCGCTGAAGCGCTCGGAGGTCGGACCGCTGCGGGCGAGGCGGCTGACCGTCTTGGTCTTGGCGTCGATGGCCGCGCGGATACTTCCGCTGCCGGTCAGACGCCCCAGGTTGCGGAACTTCGATTTGTTGCCCTCGAACCAGGTCTCCTGCCACCACTCGTCCGATACCGGGTCGCGCCAGCTGATGTATCCGCCGCGCAGCACCTGCCTGGGCTCCTCGATGTGACCGCCGAAGCTGTAGCGGGCACCCTCGACCTTGACCGGGTCATAGAACCTCGGGGTGAAGAAGTCCGAGACGAGCAGGCCGTTGATGGTGTAGCCGAACTCCTCGGCCTCCGAGGGGTCGGAGACCTCCACCAGGAACTCGACCATTCCCTGGTCCGGGTGCCGAGACTTGCCGGACACCAGACGATTGCCGAACGGATCGGCGCACATCTCCAGCATCTCGTGGCTCGCCGTCAGTGACCAGCTCTCGCCGAACTCGATCAGGGAGAACGGCTGTCCGTTCTCATCCGTGTGGAACCCCGCCGCGTCGGGGACGTCGTCGACCACGATCAGCGGCCAGTACCCGACGGGCACGTCCTCCAGTCTTTCGAAGGCGTCCACGGTTGCGTTGACGTCCCAGATCGGCCCGAAGTCGCGGGTCGCCTGCTTCTGCAGGGCAGCGGCCACCCGGGTGAGCTGCGAGGGGGTGATCTGGTTGGTCTGAGTCTCTGATACGAGGGCGAGCTGGACGATCAGCATGGGCGTGCCGGCCTTTCGTTCGGTGACAGCGGCGGCTGCCGGACGCCACGAGCTTCACCAACGGGCGGTGCGATCATGCGCCTCTGCGCCCAGACGTGCGCATATGCCAGTCGAACGGTGGACACACATCCACCACCTGCCGCCGTGCGCCGCCTTCGGGTCCGCCACACGCATAATCGTTTCTTCGATTCAGGCCAGCCAGATCGGGTTGGTCAGCGCCGCCGGGGGTCCCGGCAGGGCCGGAATCTGGGACGGACGGCGGACCTCCGCCCGGACGTAGGTCGTACGGGCGGGCGTCGTGCGCCATTCAAGGGAGGCGGCCGCCGGAGCCGTGAAGGCCACGCCCTGGTCGGTGACCAGCCTCAGGTCGCATCCGTCGGCTCCGGCAACGCTCAGCCGGATCAGGATCTCCGTGTCGTCCGGGACCTGGAGCCGGTCGCCGATCCCGGCGCGCGCCCCGCGTGCGGTCACCGCGTCGAACGCCAAGGAGACGGCGTCGGATTCGGCGGCGTAGCTGTGGCCGGACCGCAGCCCGGCCAGGATCGCCTCGCGCGACAGGTCGTCGGCCAGGACCACCGTCTGCGGTGTGCCCACCCGGTCCGGATCCCGGTGGTAGTCGCTTGAGGCGATGGCCGGGAGCCACCGCTCACCGCCGCCGCGCAGGGTCGCGTCCCACGATGCGAGGGCGACCTCGTCGTCCGGGGTCCAGGTTCCGTTCCACACCTCGACCGCGTCGGCTTCGCCGAAGCCGAACTTCCAGGCGCAGCCGATGCACGTGGCGTGCGGATGGGCGGGGACGACCAGCCCTCCGGCCTTGTGTATCGCGTGTGCGACACGACCGAAGCGGTGGTCGCGTTCCCGGTATCGCCAGTCCACGAAGGTGCCTGGTGCGGTACCTACCGCTAGGACGTGGCCGGTGCGGGTGGTGACCTCCTCGCCGGTCAGTACGAGCAGTCCGGGCGCGGCCTCGGCGACCGGCCCCCACACCGCGTGCGCCGAGTGGGTGTTGTGCTCCGAGGAGTTGATGAAGTCCAGGCCCGCCGCCCGTGCGAGATCGCCGAGTTCGGCGGGGGTGCGCCGGCCGTCGGAGTGCACGGAGTGCAGGTGGCAGTCGCCGCGGTACCAGGCCCGGCCGCGGCCCCGGGCCCGCTGCGGCGGGTGGGCTGGAACCGCGGGCGGGGCAGGGTCGCCGGAGGTGAAGGTGGCGGTGATCTCGTAGGCCAGGCCGCCGGGCGCCACCGTGTACGGGCCGAGCGCCAGGTACCACCGGCCCGGCTCTATCGGGCCGGGCAGGTAGCCCGGGGTGGCCTCGTCCGTGCGGAGGAAGAACTCTTTGCGCGCACCGCCGGACCAGCCCCGGAAGCCGCGGCCCCCGACCGAGGTCCCTCTCTGGTCGAAGATGCCCATGTCGAGTGCGTTACCGGCGGTGCCCGGCGGCACGGGCGGCTTGTCGTACGTATAGGAGATACGTAACTCAGCGGTGCCCGGCGGGACTTCCAGGGCGACGTACACCCAGTCCGGGGCGCCGGGCGGGATCGTGCCGCGCAGGGTGCGGGTGGTGGTGTCCTGGCCGGTGGGGGTGAGGGAGCCGGCGGCCGCGGCCGCTCCGGTTGCCAGCAGTTCTCGTCTACTGATAGCCATCCGGCAACGGTGACAGCCGCGGGTGAACGGGGCCTGAAGCGCGGACGGCCGCCCGGGCCGCGCGGAGTCACCCGCCCGGCCCGGACACCTTTCACGGATAGCTGACCAGATTGGCCACGTTGGTGGACGAGTTGGAAGGTCCTCCCCTGTCGTTGACGACGTGCCGGATGGTCCCGGTGCCGCCGAGCGAGACCGTCACCATGCTCCGCAGGCGCACGTTCGGATGGGCCGGGACCTCGAAGGCGCGCTCTGCGGTCACGCCGGGGTCGACGTTGAAGAAGCAGTAGCTGCCGAGTCCGAAGGCCTGGTGGCTGGTCACGTCGGCGGCGACCTTGTACGCGGCGTAGCCCTGCGTGGAGCCGTTCATCCAGGCTGCCTGGTCCGGCGGGTCGTACGGCATCTCGTTCTGGTAGAAGTACGTGCGCCCGCCGTTGCCGTTCCACACGGTCTGGTGCTTCTGGTAGTGCTCGACGAACAGTCCGTACATGATCACGTTGTCGCCGTTGACCACGAGTCCCGTGTCCGCCGTGTTGCTGTTCCAGCCGATGCCGCTGCCGTGGTCGCCGCGCCAGATCCACATGTGGTCGCCGATGACGTCGTGGCTGTTGACGACGATGCTGGTGGTCGCCCTGCCCACGGCGGCTCCGCCGACGCGGAAGAAGACGTCGTGCAGGGAGGTGGGGTTCGCCGAGTGGCCCGCGGCGGAGCCGGCCGGGCCGACCTCCATCAGTGTCTTCGAGTTGGCGGGACCGGCGTCGAAGAGCACGCCCGCCACCTTCACGCCGTCGACGTCGGCGACCGTCATGGCGGTGACGCCGTTGTCGGGAATGAAGGTGGCGAGGCCGAGACCGAGGACGACGGTGTCCGGCCGGGTCACCCGAAGGGGCTGGTCCAGGTGGTAGACACCGGGGGTGACCAGCAGGTTCTTGCCCTCGGCCAGGGCGGCGTTGATCTGTGCGGCAGTCGCCCCGGACTTGACTACGAAGAACTGGTCCATGCCGAGCGAGCTGCCCGCCGCGTTCCCGTTCGCCCACGTGGTGGCGGAGGAGTCGGCGCGCAGCGAGGGCACGAACACCCTGTAGGCGCCCGCGCCGTCCAGGTACAGGAAGGGCTTCTCGCGGACCGTGGGGGTCTGGTCCACGCTGGTGTACGGCGGGTTGGGGAAGCTGTTGCCCGGCACGCCCTGGCTGCCGACGAAGACCATGTTCCAGTTGGCGCCGTTCCAGCTGCCGAGCTGGGAGTTGCGGGTCAGCCACTGCTGCTGGGTCCCCGACCGCACCTGGCCGTCGACCTTGCTGTCGGCCATGAAGCCGCCGCTGGCCCAGCCTCCGTCGTCCAGCGCGAGGTTGCCGCGTACGTGCATGCGCCGGTAGGGCGCGGCCTGGGACACCGCCCATCGGTCGGTTCCGCCGGTCGGGTTCACCGACAGGTTCTCGGCGCCGCGCCAGAAGTTCTGGGTGGCGTTGTTCGGCGGGAACCAGTCGGCCTCCACGTGCACGGCGCCGTTGATGGTGACCGAGTCGGGCGACTGGCCGAGACCGAGGACCTGGGTGTAGAAGCCGACGTTGACGTCGTTGCTGTACGTACCCGGCTTGAACATCACCGCGTAGCGCTGGGGGCCGAACTGGTTGGTCTCCTGCTGCCGGAAGATGGAGTTCAGTCGGCTCTGGATCGTGGAGGAAGGCATCGACGGGTCGAAGACGACCACGTTCGGGCCGAGATCGACGTCCCCGGGCCCGGTGCTCACCGGCGCGACCTGAAAGCGCTGGGCCGCAGTGCCGTTGCAGGTGTACTGCACCAGCTGGACGCTGTCGGCGGTAGAGGCTGCGGGCACGTCCAGGCACTTGCCGCTGTGTCGGCTGACGAAGTGGTAGGCGCCGCCGCCTTCTTCGACGGCCCGCCACTGCTGGTTGTCGCCGCCGCCGTACGTCCACAGGTGCAAGGCCGCGTTGTCCGCCGAGGACGTGTTGCTCACGTCGACCACCTGGCTGACGTCGTTGCGGTTGCCGATACGGACGAAACCGTCGCCGGTCGGCGTGAAACTCCACTGCTGTGCACCGCTGTTGTTGCAGGTGTACTGCTGTACCGCCGTACCGTTCGCGGTCGCTGCCGAGCCCGCGTCCAGGCACTTGCCGCTGCCGGCGTTCACCACGGTGGACCAGCCCGCGGGCAGGGCGGCGGCCGCCCCGGCCGATGTGTGTGGGGTGGCCGCCTGGGTGGGCTGGACGGCGGCGAGGACCGAGGCGGCCGAGGCCGCGGCCACGAATGCCGTGACCCACGGCCCGGCGATCCGGGTCATCGGGTCACCGTCCACTTCTGGTTCGCGGCTCCCGTGCAGGTCCAGATCTGCAGCCGGGTGCCGTTGGCCGAGCTGTTGCCGGCGGCGTCAAGGCACTTGTTCGCCTGTGGGTTGACGATGTCGCGTGCCGCAGGAACGGCCCATTGCTGGGCGGCCGTTCCGTTGCAGTCCCAGAGCTGGACCTTCGTACCGTCGGCCGTGCCGCCCGACGCCACGTCCAGGCACTTGCCGAGTGCGCGGATCGTTCCGTCGCCCCCGAGGCTCCATCGCTGGGCGGCCGTGCCGTTGCAGTCGTAGAGCTGTACGGGCGTCCCGTTCGCGGTGGCGGCCCCCGCCACGTCCACGCACTTGCCGCCGATCCCGGTGATGGCGCCGCCGGGCCGGACGCTGTCGGTGGTGACCCGGACGTAGTCGACCAGCAGCTGCTGCGGGAAGGCGGTGCTGCCGTCGGGGTCGCCGGGCCAGTAGCCGCCGACCGCGAGGTTGAGGATCAGGAAGAACGGCTTGTTGAAAACCCACTGGCGTCCGCCGAGGTCGGCGGGGGTGCGCCGCTGGTACACGGCGCCGTCCACGGACCAGGTGATGGCGTCCTGGCTCCACTCGACGGCGAAGGTGTGGAAGGCGTCGGCGAACGCCTGCCCGCCGGGCAGGGTGTAGCCCGCGCCGATACCGCCGGAGCCGGAGTAGCCGGGGCCGTGCAGGGTGCCGTGAACCGTGGACGGCTCGAAGCCCACGTTCTCCATGACATCGATCTCGCCCGAGGCGGGCCATCCGACCTGGCCTATGTCATCGCCCAGCATCCAGAACGCGGGCCACATTCCCTGCCCCCGCGGAATCTTCATCCGGGCCTCGACGCGGCCGTACTTCGCGGTGAACCTGCCGGCCGTGTTCAGGCGGGCGGACGTGTACTCGCACTTTCCGTACCAGCACTGGTAGTTGCCCGGATTCTCCCGGCGGGCGGTGACGACGAGATGCCCCTGGCCGTCGAGGGCGGCGTTGCGGTTGTCCGGGGTGTAGTACTGCCGCTCGTGGTTGTTGACGTTGTCGCCCGTCTCGATCTGCCACTTCGCTCCGTCGACGGCAGCGCCCGCGGGCCCGTCGAACTCGTCGGAGAACGTGACGGCGGCCGACGCTGCTGCGGCGGCCGCCGGTGCGGGGGCGTTCCCTGCGGGCAAGCCCTGCGCCAGGCCGGTGGACAGCGACACGAGGGCGAGAACCGGGACAAGGGACAGCAGGGAGCGCCGGGTTAAGCGCGGGAAGTCCATGAGTCTCCCTTCCTGGCATGCGCATGACAGATCCTGCACGCCAGGGTTCGAGGGGGGTGGGTACTTAGTTCATTACGTGATTTAAGAAGTGAACAAATTCCCTGTCAAGGGTCGGTGCATGGCTCACATTCGTGAACGCTCAGAAGCGCGCGGGAAGTCGCGGGAAGTCACAGAAGCTGCGGGAAGTCACGGTAAGCCGGGGCTCCGAGCGACGCGCCTCCGCCATCGCGGCGGCTGACAGACCGTCCGGGGCGGGCGCAGGGGTGAAGACGTATCCATCATGACAGGTCAGACGGCGTTTTCGTAGGACCAAGGGCACAGTCGAATGCCCTTGTTTGGGTACCGGTGCGGCTTTCAGAATCACCCTCATGAATCACACGGCGCACATCAATCACGACGCGGTACTGCGGGCCCGGGTGGCCCTCCTCGGATCGGAGACGCTGCCGGTCCGGCAGCAGGTCGCAGCCTTTCGCGTTCTCGTCCAGGTGAGCCCGTTGGCGTATCTCCCTCTCCTGACGGGCGCTCTGTACGAGTACAGCCGTCAGGAGTTCGCGCATCAGCCCGAAACGGCGCTGGCCCTCCGGGCCGAGTCCGTCGACGCCGCCCGTCGCATGCACGCGTTGGAGCCCGAGCGGACGTCGCTGCTCCTCACCGCGTTGATCCGCTACGGGGAGCAGCTGAGTACCATGAACCGTCACGACGAACTCGCGGACGTGAAGGCGGAGATCACTCTCCTCGGAAGGGCCGACCCCCATGCACGTTGATCCCGTCAGCCAAGCGCGACGTCTCGCCCATGACCGTTTCCCCGACGCGCTGTCCGTGATCCTCGCCGGATCGACGGCGGCCGGACGGGCAAAACCCGGCAGCGACCTGGACATCGCCGTGCTCATCGGGGACGGTGGCGAAACCGGCCGGGAGACCGTCCGGTTCGAGGGACGTGTCGCCGAGCTGTTCTTCCACACCCGCGCCGGTCTCGCGGAGCTCTTCGCCGCGGACGTCGCCGCACGTCGTGCGGTGATGCAGAGCATGTACGCCACCGGTCTCGTCCTGGTCGACACGGACGGTGAGGCCGGGCGGGCCCGGGCACTGGCCGAAGCTGATCTCCGCCAGGGTCCGCCGGCGCTCGACCAGCAGACGGTCGAGACCAAGAGGTACGGACTGACGGACGCGCTGGACGACCTCGCCGACGCGGACGACCGCTTGGAGCGTCTCGCGGTGGCCGGGTTCGTCCTGGGCTCTGCGGCCGATCTGCTCTTCGACCACCACCGCGCATGGAGCGGCGGCGGGAAGTGGCTGCCGCGACGCCTTGTGGAGGCGGACGCGCGACGCGGGGCCGCCCTGCTCGAAGGGCACCTGTCCCTGTGCGAGTCGGGCGACCCGTCGCTCATGACCGGCGCGGCGTCGGAGGTCCTCGACCTCGTCGGCGGGCCGTTGCGCGAGGGGTATCGGCGGACCTGGCGCGGCGTCATCGAATCGGTGGCCGCGTCGGCCTGACGCCGACAGGCTCCGCGGCCCGGGGGACCCGGCCAGGCCCGGCCGGCCCGCGCAAGCGGCGGGGCCGGGCGGCGGGCCGCCGCCCTGCCGTCCGCGACGCGGACGGCAGGGCGGCTGCGGCTACTTCTTGACCTCGTTGATGCAGAGCACGAACTGCTTGCCCGAGCTCCGGCGGGAGCCTCGGGTCTGCTCGTGGTAGCCGATGTCCGACTTGCCCTCGCACTTGGAGGTGTCCAGCGTGTCGGGGATCACCGCGACGACCTTGTACTTGGCGTCGGCGCCCCCGCACTTCACCACCTGAAGGTCAGGAGTCACCGTGGACCCGTTGTTCTTCAGGCAGTCCCCGGCCTTCGCCTTGTCGGCGTCGTCCCGGCTCAGGAAGTAGCCCACCGCGCAGGCGATGAGGACGACCACCACACCGATGATCTTGAGGATCTTCATGACACCCAAGCCCCCGCTCCGAGAGGGCTGCGGCACGGGCGCGGGCCCGGCCCACTGCTGGTGCTGAGGCTGCATCGGCATCTGCTGCTGGGGCGGGTACATCTGCTGCTGCTGGTATCCGGGCGGCGGCCCCGGCTGGGGCGGGTACCCCTGCGGCGGCTGCTGTCCGTACGGGCCGGGCTGGCCGTACGGACCAGGGCCTTGCTGCGGCGGATAAGTCATCTAGGAGTCCCCCGTGGGCGTGTACATGTCCTATTGAAGGGATCACGCTATATCAACGGGTCGCGCGCCTCGGCCGGGCCCCGCCGCTCAGCACCGTCACCGCCCTCGCCGCGCGCGTCAGGCCCGGGAGCCACCGCTCCTGAGCCGGTCGCGCTGGATCTGGCAGCCGAGGGCGCGGCGCACGGACGCCGAGGCGGTGGCGGCCGCCTTCGAGGGGACGTCCAGGCCACGGCTGATCTCGTCGTACGCCTCGCGGTAGCCGCCGGGGAGCTCCGCACGGTGCCGCCTCAGGTCCTCTTCGACGAGCCGCCGCAGGTCGTCGACGTTCTGGGACGTGAAGCGCCGCCGCCCCCGGGCGATGGCGTTCAGGTACGGCGTGCAGCGCGCGGCGCCCGGGAAGGACTCGGAGATCTCCTCGGCAAGGCCCCACAGACGCCCTTCGAGCCACGGGATGTCGCGTTGATCGAGGGACAGCTCCATCGCGGGCTCCGGGTCGCCCGTACCGTACTTCGCCACCTGCTTGGACACGGCGGGCTGACTCATCTCGGCGAGCCGGGCGATCTTGTCCTGGGTCCAGCCGAAGCCGGCGAACAGCTTGATCATCTCGGACCGCAACGCGCGCATCTCCTCGCCCGCGCGGATGATGTCGTTCATTCCGGCGAACATCCGCCCGGCCTGTTCCTCGGTCAGTGCCTCCGGGTTCCGGGGCGCGTTCTCTTCTTCTGCCACACCTCGGTTGTACACCCGCACACGCCACCACCACAACCAGGTTATACAACCTGGTTATAGATGGCCTGACCTGGCCATTCAATTCGAATATCCCCTTGCCCCATCGGCGACGCGACTGACACCATCCACGCCATGCCCACCTTCACCGCGCACGACGGAACCCTGCTCGCCTATCGCGTACTCGGAGACGGCGATCCTGTCGTCTGCGTCCCCGGAGGCCCCGCGGACTCCCGCTATCTCGGCGACCTCGGCGGTCTGTCCGAGCACCACCGACTGATCGTCCCGGACCTTCGCGGCACCGGCCGGTCGGCGGTTCCCGAGGACCCCTCCTCCTACCGCTGCGACCGCCTCGCGGAGGACGTCGAGGCCCTACGGGAACACCTCGGACTCCCCGTGATGGACCTGCTCGCCCACTCCGCCGGCGCGAACATCGCGACGCAGTACACGGCCCGCCGTCCGGCGAACGTCCGCAGACTCGCCCTGATCACCCCCGGCGCCCGGGCCGTCGGCATCCCGATCACCGCAGAGACGCGACGCGAGCTCGCGCGGCTCCGGCAGGACGAGCCGTGGTTCCCCTCGGCCTTCGCCGCCCTGGAAGCGATCACCGACGGTACGGGCAGCGACTGGGAGGCCATCGCCCCCTTCTTCTACGGCCGCTGGGACGCTCCGGCCGAGCGGCACCACGCGGCCGGCCGGCCGGACAACATGGAGGCCGTCGCCCTGTTCGCGGCCGAGGGAGCCTTCGACCCGGAGGGCACTCGTGCGGCGCTCACCGCCTGCGAGGTCCCGGTCCTGCTGCTCGCCGGGGAGTTCGATCTGAACAGCCCCCCTCCGACCGTCACCGAGTTCGGCTCGCTGTTGCCCCACTCCACGCTCGTCGTGCAGCCGGGAGCGGGCCACTACCCCTGGATCGACGACGCCGGCCGATTCGTGGCGGCCACCTCGGCATTCCTGGGCCTGGGCGACTGAGACCCGGTGCAGGCCACGCCGACGCAGGCCACGCCGACGCAGGCCACGCCGACGCGGGACACGGGTCAGCCTGCGTCGAGGACGAGATCCGCTCGGGTGCGGCCCGGGGCGATGAGGCGGGCGTTGGCCTCGTCCGAGCGGGCCACCCAGGCGCGTGCGCCGGCGTGGTCCTTGCCGTGGCGCACATGCCGGTCGACCAACCGCCGGAGCCGCAGGGTGTCGTCGGGGGCGAGGTACCACGCCTCGTCGAGCAGGGGTCGCACCCGCGCCCACTCCCCCAGGTCGTGCAGCAGGTAGTTCCCCTCGGTGATCACCAGGGGTACGGCGGGGCCGACGGCGATGCTTCCGGCGATCGGCTCTTCGAGCCCGCGGTCGAAGGCGGGCGCATAGACCGTACCGCCGTCCGGTTCGCGCAACCGGTGCAGCAGGGCGGTGTACCCGGCCGCGTCGAAGGTGTCCGGGGCGCCCTTCCGGTCGGCCCGGCCCAGCCGTTCCAGCTCGGCCTGGGCGAGGTGGAACCCGTCCATCGGCACCACGACGGCCAGCGCCGGCCCCAGCGCCCCGGCCAGCCGCTCGGCCAGCGTCGACCTCCCGGCCCCCGGCTGCCCGGCGATCCCGAGAATCCCTCGGCCGCGGTCGGCCCGGCCGGCCAGCGCGCGGGCCCGCGCTACGAGTTCCGTCGTCTCCACGTCCGTATCCTGCCCGACTGCCCGACCGCCCGACAGCCCGACAGCGCGGCCGGGCCAGGGTCCCGGCCGCGGTTCAGGCGGAGGACCGCCAGCCGGTTTCCCGGCCGGTGGCGGCCAGCAGCGCGTCGAAACCCGAGGCGTCCGGCGCGACCTGCTTCGGCTCGTCGAACATCCCCGCGTCGCGTGCGGCCGGAGCCATGTCCCCGATCACCCCGGACAGCACCTCCACACCCGCCGGGTCGGGGGTGAAGTCCTGCCCGGTGGCCCGCGCGAGGTCCCATGCGTGCACGGTCATGTCGAGCAGCACCAGGGTCCCGACGAAGCGTGCGGGCTGGTGCATCGCTCCCGTGGTCCCCTCCTCGGCGCCCGGCTCGCCCCAGGCCGCGACGAGCAGGCCGGCCTCCTCGGCGAACAGCTCACGCCAGTCGCCCGTACTCAGCCGGTCCGGCTTCTCCTCGAACCTGCTGGGCTGCTTGCGGGCGAGCCGGGTGAAGTTCACGACGACGTCGAGGAGGTGATCGATCAACTCCCGTACGTCATAACCGGCGCAGGGCGTCGGGTCGCCGAGCTGCTCTTCCCGCACCGCCCGCACGACGGGCACCGCCCGCGCGGCGGCCGCGCCGAGGAGAGAGCTGATGCTGCTGTTGTCCATGCGCCGACCGTAGGACCCCGGCCGCCCTCCGCCGGGGAGCCTCGCCCGGGCCCTGATTCCGTAGGGGCCGCCCGGCCGTCGGGTTGCCGCTGATCGCGGGAAACGTGCCACACTCCCCGCATGCCGCCCTTCGTGACCATCGCCGCCTACGCCCCGCCCGGTGTCGGCATGCTGGCGGTCGGTGTCGTCGCCGAGGTGTTCGGCGAGCGCGCGGGGCTGCCCCGCTTCGACTTCGCGCTGTGCAGCGACCGGCCCGGGCCGGTGTCCACCGACGTCGGCGTCGCGGTCGCCGTCGATTACGGCCTGGACCGCATCGCCTCCGCGGATCTGGTGATCGCCCTGCCCTGGGCCGACTTCCGGACGCCGCCCGCACCCGCCGTACTGGACGCACTGTCCGCCGCCCACGACCGCGGCGCCCTCGTCGCGGCGCACTGCGTCGGAACCTACGCGCTCGCCGCCGCCGGGCTGCTCGACGGGCGGCGGGCCACCACGCACTGGCGGTTCGCCGAACTCCTGGCCCGCCGCCATCCGGAGGTCTCCGTCGACCCGCACGCCCTCTACGTCGACGAGGGCCGTGTCATCACGGGCGCGGGAGCAGCCGCGGGCTTCGATCTCTGCCTGCATCTGCTCAGACGAGAGCACGGCGCCGCCACGGCCAACGCCATCGCGCGCGACCTCGTGCTGCCCTCGCACCGCGAGGGCGGACAGGCGCAGTACCTCGCCGCCCCGGTCCCCGAGGACTCGCAGGACGAACGCCTCACCGAGGTCCTCGACTGGGCCCGCGAGCACCTCCACGAGCAGCTTCCCGTCGCGGAGCTGGCCCGGCGGGCCGTGATGAGCAAGCGTTCCTTCGCACGCCGTTTCGCGGCCGCGACGGGCACGACCCCGCACGCGTGGCTGGTCAATCTGCGATTGAGCCGTGCCGAAGAGCTGCTGGAGACCACCGATCTGCCCGTGGAGGAGATCGCCCGCACGGTCGGCTACACGAGCGCCGCCGTCCTGCGCGAACAGTTCGTGCGCCGCCGCGGGGTCCCGCCCCGCTCCTACCGCCGCTCCTTCACGCGCACCCCGTAGCAGGCTGCTCCATTGATTCCTGCATGAGCAAGCAGATACCTTGGGGCGATGCAAGTACCCCTGGAATCCGGGGAGTTCACCTCTCCCCCTGCCGATGACGCAGAGGACGACCGCTGGTGCATGGCGGTACGGCTGCTGGGCCGGATGGAACGTCAGCTCGACGACGTGCTGCAACGGCGCCATGCCCTCCCGCTCTCCGAGTACCGGGCCATGTGCGCGTTGAGCCGGCCGGAGAGCGGCGGTGCACTGAGAATGGGTGAACTGGCCGAACGCATCGGGATGAAGGACAGCTCGACCACCCGCCTGATCGCCCGACTGGAGGCCCAGGGACTGGCCGAACGGACCCCCGGCACCGGCGACGGCCGCGCGGTGACCGCCGCCGTCACCGACGCCGGGCGGGAACGCTACGCGGCGGCGACGTCCACCTACCGGGCCGCGCTGGGTGCCGAACTCGACGCGGCCCGGGACAACGTCTATCTCGCCGACCTCGCCAACTGGGTCCGTAACGGAGAGACCCGTCCGCTGCCCGACCGCAGGAGTTCGCATGGCAACAGTGACCGATCACTATGAAGACCTGCTCGCCGACCAGTACACCTGGATGCTCGGAGGCGACATCGCCTCACTCGCGAAGGAGCAGGCCGCACTGCTGCAAGGCTTCGGCCTGTCGCCCGACGGTCCCGCCGGGGACACCGCCGTCGACCTCGGCTGCGGTCCCGGCGCCCAGTCGCTGGCCCTGGCCGGTCTCGGCTTCCGGTCCGTCATCGCCGTCGACACCAGCAAGAAGCTGCTGGACGAGCTCGAAGGGCACGCCGGCCGGCCCTCACCGATCCGTCCGGTCCACGCCGATATCCGTACCGCCCTGCCGCACGTCGCTACCGCCGGATCGGTGGCCGCCGTCGTCTGCATGGGAGACACGCTCCCCCACCTCCCGGCCGCATCCGATGTGACGGCGCTGCTCGGTGACGTACGGAGCGCCCTCGCCCCCGGCGGCCACCTGGTCATCACCTATCGCGACCTCACCCGGCCGCTGGAGGGAACCGGCCGGTTCCTGCCCGTGCGCAGCGCCGCGGACCGGCTGCTGACCTGTTTCCTGGAGTACGTCGACGAGGACACCGTGATGGTCCACGACCTGCTCCACACCCGGGTGGACGGCGAGTGGTCGCTGCGGACCAGCAGCTATCCGAAGCTGCGGATCGGCGCCGACTGGCTGGCCGGTCAATGCCGCTGCGCGGGGCTGGAGGTCGCCCACGACGCCACGGGTGCGCGGGGCATGCGGGTGCTCCACGCCCGTAAGCCGTGAGGGGCCCGCACCCGCGTCGCCCGGTCTCACGACCACACACCCACACGACCGCATGACCACACGGCCTCAGCGGGTCGGTCAGGAATGGAGCAACACGTGGAAAGCATCAGCCGTACCGCACTGGTCGAGGACCTGATGGGGCGCTTCCCGCACGTCCCTCGGGAAGCCGTGATCAAGGAGGACCTCCTGCGCGGCGGCATGGCCTTCGACGAGTCCGCGCTCAGCGGCACCGCCGACGGGGCGTCCGGCGACGTCAAGCCGAAGTCGTACTTCATCTTCTCCTTCGACCACCGCACGCTGCCGGAACTCGGTGCGGCCGCGCTGAACCGGCCGCCCGAGGAGATCGTGCTCACGGGAGGCCCGTACGAGCTGCGCCGCACCGTGGTGTCCGTACGGGTCAATCCGGACTCCCCGTATGTCGTGCGGGGCGGCGAGGACGGCACGCTCGGCCTGTACCTGGACGGCGTACGGATCGCGGACGTCGGGCTGCCGCCGATGCCGGAGTACTACCGGCACACGCTGTCGAACGGCAAGTCGGTGATGGAGGTGGCGCCGACCATCCAGTGGGGCTACCTCGTCTACCTGACGGTCTTCCGGGTGTGCCAGTACTTCGGGGCGAAGGAGGAGTGCCAGTTCTGCGACATCAACCACAACTGGCGCCAGCACAAGGCGGCCGGACGTCCCTACACCGGGGTGAAGCCGGTGGAGGAGGTACTGGAGGCCCTGGAGATCATCGACCGTTACGACACCGCCGGTACGTCCCGCGCCTACACGCTCACGGGCGGATCGATCACCTCCCAGGTCGCCGGCCGAGACGAAGCCGACTTCTACGGTCATTACGCGAAGGCCATCGAGGAGCGGTTCCCGGGCCGCTGGATCGGCAAGGTCGTCGCCCAGGCGCTGCCGCGCGAGGACGTGCGGCGTTTCCACGACTACGGCATCCGGATCTACCACCCCAACTTCGAGGTGTGGGACCGTCGGCTGTTCCAGTTGCACTGCCCCGGCAAGGAACGTTACGTCGGCCGCGACGAGTGGCACCGCAGGATCCTGGACTCCACCGAGGTGTTCGGTCCGCGCAATGTGATCCCCAACTTCGTGGCGGGCATCGAGATGGCCGAGCCCTTCGGCTTCACGAAGGTGAGCGAGGCGATCGAGTCGACCGCCGAGGGCCTGCGGTTCTTCATGTCGAACGGGGTCGTTCCGCGCTTCACGACCTGGTGCCCGGAGCCGACGACGCCACTGGGCAAGGCCAATCCGCAAGGCGCACCGCTCGAATACCACATCCGGCTGCTGGAGACCTACCGGGCGACGCTGGAGGAGTACGGCCTCAGCTCCCCGCCCGGCTACGGCCCGGCCGGTCCCGGCCGCGCGGTGTTCTCGGTCAGCTCGTTCATGGACAGCCTGGAGGGGCTCGAGGGGACGGTTTCCTGACCTGCCCGCTCCTCGACCGGACCTGGCCGGGGCTCTCCGGCGGTACAAAAGCCGAGCGTAGGGGCGCCGGCCGGGTCTAATGGGGGAGGCAGGTCATCATCGAGGGCTTCTGTGGAGGGCCGGCATGCGGAAGATCATCGCAGGGCTGTTCATTTCGCTCGACGGCGTCGTCGAGGCGCCCGACCAGTGGCACTTCCCGTACTTCGACGAGGAGATGGGGGCAGCGGTCGACGCCACGTTCGGCGGGGTCGACACGATGCTCTTCGGCCGTAAGACCTACGACAGCTTCGCGGGGGCCTGGCCCGAGCGGGAGGCGGCCGGAGGGGAGGACGCGGCCTTCGCCAAGGCCCTCGGCGACGCGCGCAAGATCGTCGTGTCGCACCGGCCGCTCTCGTTCACCTGGCGCAACTCCGAGCAGCTCGGCGGCGATCTCGTCGAGGCGGTCACCGCCCTGAAGAACGAACCGGGCGCCGCCATCGGGATGAGCGGTTCGGTCTCCGTCGTCCGTCGGCTGCTGGCAGCGGGGCTGCTCGACGAACTGCACCTGCTGGTGCATCCGATCGTCATCCACAAGGGCATGCGGCTCTTCGCGGAGGACGGCGCTCCGGTCCCGCTCAAGCTGATCTTCTCCGAAACCTTCCGGACGGGCGTGCTGAACCTCCACTACGCCCCCGCCGAACCGCCCGGCCGGGCAACCTACGACGACGCCAAGGCCCACCTGTCGCAAACCGGCCAGTAGTCCGGGCCCCAGCCATGGAATGACCAACTTGTTTCGGCCAGAACCCTTGTTGTCTGGCTGAAACCAATGCCATGCTGTTCCGGCGGTGATCTCCTCCGCTCCCCCGTGGAGAGGTCTACGGCCCCGCCCGAGCCCCCGCCGGGCGGGGCCCGCCCGCGCCCCTCGGCGCGCGGGCTTGCCGCCGCTCGCCCCAACTCCCCCTGGACCCCCTCGGCTTCGCGGGCCCCGCACGTCGCCGTCACACTGAGTGATGATCGCCGTGCCGGTCGTGACGTTGTATGTCAGGCTGGTGGCCCGATTCCCGTGAAGGAGCCTCCGCCGTGCTGGAACGCAAGCCGCGCAAGGACCGTACCGAGGTCACGTTCGTGCTGCCCGCCGACCGGCCCCCGGGGCCGGTGAGCGTGGTGGGCGACTTCAACGACCGGCAGCCCGGAACCCACACGCCCCGGCCCCGCAACGACGCCAAGGGCGCGGTGACCGTCGGGCTGCCGAGCGAGCGGACCCATTCCTTCCGGTACCTGGCCGCCGGCGACTACTGGTTCAACGACGAGGCCGCCGGTGACCAGGACGGCCCCAACAGCCGCCTGCGCACCTGATCCCTCAGGCCGGACCCCGGCGCCGCTCCGGCAGCAGCGACGTGAGGTGGCGGGCGGTGTCGCGGGCGCGGCGCGGTACGCGGTGGCCGTGCGCCACGAGCCGGGCCGCATGCGCCATCGCGCGCAGCGCGCGCATCGAGCCGACGGCCGGTACGGCGCTCATCAGCGTCGACATGGCAGTGTCGGCCTCGCGCCAGTCGCCGGCCCGGGCCAGGACCCGGGCCAGTTCGGCGGCGAACAGCACACGGTAAGCGGGGCCGTCGTCGGCGGCGTGTGCCGCGCCGTGGAGGAGCGCGGCCGCCGTGTCCGGTTCTCCGAGCGCGGCCAGCGCCAGTCCGTGGTGGCCGTCGAGTTCCCGCTGGTCGAACCACCAGGCCCAGGCGGGGTCCCGGTCCGTGGGGCCGTCCGCCAGCAGTTGGGCGGCGGTGCGCAGGGACCACAGGGCCTGTGGCCCACGCCCCATGCGGGCCAGGGCGCGGCCGGCGCGGACGTGGAAGATCGCCGCCACCCGGCCAGGGAGGTCCTCGCGTGCCAGGACCGACGAGGCGATCCGCAGCGAACGCACGGGACGGCCGAGGTGTTCCTCCTGCATCCCGAGTACGGCCAGGATCAGCGGTTCCACGGGGGCGGGGGCCCGTCCGTCCCGGCCCCCACGGGCCAGTCGCAGTGCCCGGACGTGGAGGCGGTACGAGACGTCGTGCTGCTCGGCGTCGAAGGTGATCCAGGCTGCGACCTGGAACAGTTCGGCGAGCGCGGCCCGCTCCGCATCGCTGCGCACCGGGCCCCGGCCTGCGGTGCGCACGGCGTCCAGCGCCGCTCCCGCCGCCCACCGGGCCCCGGCGGTCACGTCGAGGGCCACGAGCCTCTCGGTCGCGGCCGCCACCTCGGTCACCGGTGATTCCGGCACGTCCAGCCCCCTGTCCAGCACGGTCCACGGCCCGGTTCGTCTCCGGCGCCCGGACCAGCATGCTGCACAAGTCCGATGCCTCCAACGGGATTCACCCGGTCCTCGGCCGGGCCAGGGCGGCGAGGGCAGCCCCGCCCGCGAGGGCCAGGGCGGCTGCCACCCGTAGGACCGCCTCTGTGGCGGACCCGTCGGCGGCCGCGTCGGCGGCGGAGCCGCTGACCGCTTCGAGCGCGGTGGCCGCCACGGCGACCGCCACGGCGCCGAGCAGCACCAACGAGGTGAGGACGAAGCCGGAGGCCGCCGCGAGGCGGGAGGCGGGGACGTAGGACTGGGTCGCCACTTGGGTCAGCGCCCATCCCAGGCCCACCCCGATGCCGACGAGGGCGAAGACCGCCGTGTACAGGGCCAGGGGTGTGGTCCAGGTGAGGGCGAACAGGCTGACCCCGCTCAGCAGCATCCCGGCCGCCATGAGCGATTCCGGCCGCCACCGCCGGGCCAGCGCGCCCGACCAGTAGCTGGCGGCCCCGGCGCCACCGGACAGCGCGAGGAACACCAGCCCCGACTCCAGGGGCGAAAGCCCCCGGGCCTGCTGGAGGTACAGCGCGGACAACACCGCGACCAGGCAGTACACGATGTTGGACACGGAACCGGCGGCCGTGACGAGGACGAACGGGCCGTTACGCAGCAACCCGAGGTCCAGCAGGGGCTCGTCGGTCCGGCGCTCGATCACGGCGAAGGCTGCCAGCAGCGCGGCGCCACCGGTCAGACAGAGCAGGGTGGGCGGCGAGGCCCACCCCCAGTGCGCGCCCTGGTCCACCGCGAGCATGACGCCGGTGATGCCTCCCGCGAGCGTGACGACGCCGGGGATGTCGAGCCCGCGCACCGCCTGCTCGTCACGCGTCTCCGGAACGAAACGCAGCATCAGCGCGGCTGCCAGGACGCAGACGGGCACGTTGAGCAGGAAGACGGCGCGCCAGCTCACGTGCTCGGCGAACGCGCCGCCCACGAAGGGTCCCAGCGCGATCCCGACGGCACTGAACGCGAGCACCGTGGCCACCGCCCTGCCCTGGCGGTCGTCCCGGAAGTACGCGGTGACGACGGCGACGGCCACCGGGAAGACGAACGCCGCTGCGGCGCCCTGTACGACCCGGCCGGCGATCAGCCATCCCACGTCCTGGGCGGCGCTGCACACCACGGACAGCGCGGCGAAGCCCACCAGCCCCCACACGAGCACCCGGCGCCTGCCCAGCAGATCGGCGGCCCGGCCGCCGACGATCATCAATGCGCCCAGCGCCAGCATGTAGCCGCTCACCAGCCACTGCAGGTCGGTCGCCGGTGTGCCGAACTCGTCGGCGATCACCGGAAGCATCAGGTTGAGGGCGAACCAGTCCATCTCCACGAGCCGCATGGAAAGGGCTGCCGCGGCGATCACAGCGCGCTCCCGCGTGGTGAAGAGGCCCGGGCTTTCCTTGGTCACGGAGGTCACGGTGGCCCGTCCGTTCGGTGCGGCACGTATTCATGTTCCCCCGCGTCCGCCGTTTCGGCACCGGGTGAGCAAAAGGAGCGTGCGGCCGTCTTCCGTGTCAGCGTGGTGGAGCACGACCCCCTTCCACACGCATCCAAGGAGTCACTTCATGGGCGGTAGCAAGGCCAAGCGCCAGGAGCCGGGCAAGGGCCGCGAGGAGCAGGAGCGCATGGTGCGCCCCGGCCAGGACCCGGTTCACCCCGAGCCGAGCCGGCCCTCCCCCGGTGGGAAGGGTCCCGACGAGGTCAGCCGTCGGCGCGAGGAAGACCGGATGCGCGACAAGGACGACATGAGCGACATGAGCGACGAGGAGCTCTGACCGGAGTTCCCGTCGCCCACGCACGCAGCCGCCCGGCCGGGTCGTAGTCACCCAGCCGGGCCGCCGCCGCCGCTCACATGCCTATCGCGCCGTCGATCCTCTCGCGCAGCAGGTCCGCGTGTCCGTTGTGCCGGGCGTACTCCTCGACCAGGTGGATCAGGACCCACCGCAGCGACACCCTGCCGCGCCAGGCGTCGTCGCCCTCGACGTCGAGGTCGGGCGCTTGCTCGACGAAGCGGTCGGCGAACGCCACCTCGGCCCGCCACGCCGCGCGGACCGCCTCGGCGTCAGCGGACCGCGCCCCCGTCGAACTCCCCGTCGGGATCGGCCTTCGAAGAGAAGAGCGGAGCCACCTCCTGCCGGGCCAGGACCTGCCGGAACCAGCGGCGTTCCACGTCGGCGAGGTGGCGGACCAGGCCCAGCAGCGACAGCGTCGACGGTTCCACCGACCGCCGGGACAACTCGGCGTCCAGGCCGGCGCACTTCATCTCCAGGGTCGCGCGCTGATCCGCCAGGAAGCCGGCCGGCATGCTCCGCTCGTCACCGGTCGCGGGGCCGCGGAACCGGCCGTCCTCCTCGGGGTCGACGAATAATTCGGATCTACTACGTCGGGTCGTCATGGCGGGAGATCAGCGAGGCCGTGCTCGACGCCTCCCCCGGGGGGGGCCGCGCGGGGGCGCCGCCGATTTGCGCGGAGCCCGTATCCGGTGTTGGTTCGAAGTAGGTGCGTACGTGGTTTCCGTCTCCCCTCGGTCTGGGGGTGCACCACCGTGTTCTTCGCCGATCGCGCGGACGCCGGCCGGCGCCTGGCCGCAGTGCTCCGTCACCTGGCGCAGGAGGGCCCTGTCGTCCTGGGCCTGCCGCGCGGCGGGGTCCCGGTGGCCTTCCAGGTGGCGCAGGCCCTCGGAGCCCCGCTCGATGTGACCGTGGTCCGCAAGCTCGGGGTGCCGTACCACCGTGAGCTGGGATTCGGCGCCATCGGCGAGGGTGGCGTGCGGGTCATCAGCGAGGACATCGTGGCCCTGGCCCGGGTCCGCAGGGAGGACCTGGCGGCGGTCGAGCACGCCGAGGAGGCGGAGCTCGCACGGCAGGCCGGAAGGTTCCGCGCAGGCCGGACGCGGGTGCCGATCGACGGCCGGACGGTGATCGTCGTCGACGACGGGATCGCGACAGGCGCCACGGCCGCGGCAGCCTGCCAGGTGGTACGGGAGATGGGCGCGGCGCGCGTGGTGCTGGCCGTGCCGGTGGCGCCACCGGACGCGGTCGCCTGGCTGCGCACCGTGGCGGACGAGGTGGTGTGCCTGTCCACGCCCCGTGGGTTCTCCGCCGTCGGCGAGTGGTACCAGGACTTCTCCCAGACCCCCGACGAGGAGGTCGTCTCCCTGCTGGCACGCGCGGCGGACCGCTCCGCGCCCCGCGAGGCGCAGGTGGTGGTTGACGCCGACGGCGTCGCTCTGGCCGGTGACCTCGTCCTGCCGCCGGACGCCGGGGCGGTCGTCGTCTTCGCCCACGGCTCCGGGAGCAGCCGCCACAGCCCGCGGAACCGGTCGGTGGCGGCGGCGCTGCGGCAGGCGGGCCTGGGCACCCTGCTCTTCGACCTGCTCACGCCGCAGGAGGAGGCCGACCGGGCGAACGTCTTCGACATCGAGACCTTGGCCCGGCGGCTGACGGAGACCACGGCCTGGCTACGGCGCCGCGAACACGCCCTTCCCATCGGCTACTTCGGGGCGAGCACCGGGGCCGCCGCCGCGCTGTGGGCCGCGTCCGCCGACGCGGACGCGAGCGCGGACACGAGTCCGGAGGTGGGCGCCGTGGTCTCCCGCGGCGGCCGTCCAGACCTCGCCGGGTCACGGCTCGCCGGCGTACGGGCGCCGACCCTCCTCATCGTGGGCGGCCGCGACACGACGGTGCTCGACCTCAACCGGGAGGCCCAGGCTCAGCTGCGCTGCGAGAACCGCCTGGAGATCGTCCCCGGCGCCACGCACCTCTTCGAGGAGCCGGGAACGCTGGACGCGGTGGCCGGCCTCGCCCGCGACTGGTTCACGACGCACCTGATGCCACGGCCCGGGTAGGCCCCGGCGCGGGGCAGGTGTTCCACGACGACGGGCCCGCCCCTGTCGCCCGGCGGGCCGGGCGACAGGGGCTGGCAGGTCCGCGCCGTCCCCCGAACGGCGGCGCGGACCGGATCAGGAGCAGGAGGTGAAGGTCGGGCTGGTGTTGGCGATGTAGAGCGTCGCACCGCCGGCCGGGTCGTCCTTGACCGGGACGGTGATGGTGTCGTCGGCCTTCCAGGGGAATCCGCGCGCATCGAAGGTCCAGGAGCCGGTCACCTTCTTCGCCAGCACGGACAGGGTCACCCACCCGTACTGCGCGGGCGGGACGGACACCTGGATCGCGTCACCGACGCTCGTGGAGCCCTGCCAGACGTTGGTGAACGACAGGCTGGAGCTGACCCTCGTCATCAGTGCCGGGGCGGCGCCCGCGCTGAGGTCCGCCGACAGCTGGGTCGTGATGCCGCTCTGCCAGCCGGTGGTCTTGGTCACCGAGAAGGACTGGGCGACCGGGGAGCCGGAGTTGTTGTACCAGACCGCGGAGGCGCAGACCTTCGGCAGGGGCGCGGCCGTGGCCTCGCTCTTCACCGCCCAGGAGCAGCTCGAAGGGTCCTTCTGGCAGGCCCGGGCGCCGTGGTCCACGGCCAGGTCGAAGGCGGCGGCCGAGTTCGTGCTCCAGCGCTGGTTGATACCGGCGTGGCAGTTGGACTTCCCGGTCCACGCGTCGTCGTACTGGGCGTTGCCCACGAGGTCGAGGCAGGAGTTGTCGCTCTCGTTGCGGATCATGAATGCGGTGGTGGAGCCGGCCACGGGCTGGAAGTACCACTTCTGGCTCTTCTGGCCGCGGCAGGTCTGCTGCCGCAGCGCGGGCCAGCTGAGGTCGATGCACTTGCCCGTGGTGCCGTTGACGATGGTGAAGCTGTAGTCCGCCGGGTCGACGTTCAGGTTCCAGGACTGGTGGTAGCCGGGAGCGGAGTTGGTGACGATGTAGGCCCCGTCGTCGCGCGAGCCGTTCTGTACGTCGAGCTGGCGGCCGTTGCTGACGGACTTGAGGCTCACGCACCGGAGCGGGGAGCCGCAGGTCTCGTCCGCGTGGGCCGTGGCCGACGCCAAGGGGGAGGCCATGATGCCCAGGGCGACGCAGCACGTCGCCAGGGCTGCGGCGAGCATGCGCAGGAACGCCGTCGAGCGTTCCCGCACGGGGGCGGGGGTCGAGGTCATGGGCGGGACCTTTCTTGTCGGACGGGAAGGGGTGACCTGGCTGACCGGGGTGACCGGGCGGGCCGGGTCGTGGCGGACCGTCATGCGGCCGCGCCGGCGGCGAACGCAGCCTCCAGGCGCGGTACGTAGTCCACGAGGTCCTGGCTCCAGCAGCCGCTGGTGTGGCCGCCGCGGCAGCTGTCGCCCCAGCCGGAGCCGTTGCCGTAGTTGACGTAGTGGTACGGGAATCCGAGGGCGTCCAGGCGCTCCTTGGTGTGCCGCGCCGCCGACTCGGCCCAGAACTCGAAGTCGGCGGGGTCGCCGTTGCCGGTGCCGGTGTAGACGGCGATGCCCATGCCTTCCAGGGCTGCCATGTGCGCGATGGGATCCGCCGCGTTCCAGCGCCAGTCGGCGTCGAACACCGGATACGGGGTGCCGAAGACGGCGTCGCTGGAGACTGCGGGACCGAATTCGAGGTTGCAGGTGGGTGCGGAGCTGGAACCGCACAGCGGGGCACCGACGTTGGTCAAGGTGGCGACGACGGCCGCGCGGATGACCGCGTGGTTCCTGGACAGGTCGTTGGCGCCGGAGAGGGTGGCGACCTGGCTGAACAGGCCGGGGTGGCGCTGGGCGTAGTGCAGGGCGCCGAATCCGCCCATGGAGAGGCCCGCGACGGCCCGTCCCTGCTTGCCGGTGACGGTGCGCAGGTTGGCGTCGATGAAGGGGATCACCTGGTTGATGTGGAAGGTCTCCCAGTTCTGCGCCCCCGCGGCGGTCTTCTGGTCGAGCCAGTTGGCGTACCAGCCCCGGCGGCCACCGTCCGCAATGACCGTGATCATCGACTGGGCGGCCGTGAGTGCGGGGTAGGCCAGTGCGGGGTTCCCGGGGTCGTCGGACGCACCGTGCAGGAAGTAGAGGACCGGGTAGCGCCTGGCGGGATCGGCCACGTAGTCGACGGGCAGCAGGATCCGGATGCGGTGCTCGCCCGCGACCTCGGGCGTGGCGACGGTGACCACGAAGTTGGTCGCGGTACCGGTCACGGCGGCGACCTGGGTCAGGCCGGACCCGTCCGTCATGGCGGGCGGGCCTTGGGGGTCGGCGTGGACGGGCGGCGTGCCCGCCAGCACTGCGGCCACCAGGGCGAAGGCCGCCGCCATGGCGCGCAGCAGCCGGGCGGATGAGAGCGGTCTCGTCGAGGATGTTCCGGGCGAGTTGTGGGCCATGGGCCGAGTGTGGACCAGACGCCGTGTCAATTTGGAGTCTAGTTCTAGAAAAATTCTCCGCTTCTCATGGCCGGAACCAGGTCGGTCAGGGGCCCGCGACGCCACCGGCCGGGACCCCGGGGCGGGGGCCGGGGTCGGGGCCGGGGCCGCGAGCAAGAACTCACGCCTCCGGCCCCGGTTCTGCCGCCTACTGCTTGTTCTTGGCCAGGTCTTCCTGGAACAGCTTCTCGCAGGCGGGGCCGGTGTCCGTGGCGATGAACGAGACCATCAGCATGGCGCCCGCCTTGCCGTGGTGGCTCGCCTTCATGCTCCAGCCGCTCTTGTCGAGCGTCTTGACGACCGAGATCTGCTGGTCGAGCGTGCGCGATTCCTTCCATCCGCCCTTGGTCAGGGCGGCGACCGTGTCGTCGTAGGACTTCTTCGAGTCGGTGGCCTTCTTCGTGTCCGCGACCCAGGAGACCATGCAGGACTTCAGGGCCGCCGGGACGTCGTCCCCGGCCTTCTCGGCGAATCCGGCTGCCGTGGCCGCGCCCTCGATCTCCTTCTTCACCGCTGCGGCGTCCAGGGCGCCGGACGACCCCGCCTTGGCCGGGGCGGAGGAGCCCGCCGCGGGGGCGGCACCCTCCTTGGCCTTGTCCGAACCGCCTTCACTGCCGCAACCCGCAACCAGCAACACCGCACCGGCAGCCGCGGCCGCCCACCTCGCCTTGCGCACTTCATCCCATTCCCGTGTGCACGGGGCCCGTTGCCCCCGTGATCAAGGAAACAGTCTGCCACGGAGAGGCGCGACCGCCCCGGCCGCGCGGAGCGGGCACAGCAGGCTGCGGGACGGGTACGGACCGTACACCGGCGGATGCACGGCACTCCGGAGCGGGCGCATGCGTCGGCTGAAACGGGGCAGGAGCCGAATGCGAGATGGGAGAGAACATCATGATCATCCTTGGCATCATCCTGCTGATCATCGGCTTCCTCACCGGTATCTCCATCCTCTGGACCATCGGGGTCATCCTGCTCGTCGTCGGCGTCATCCTGTGGATTCTGGGAGCCGTCGGCCACTCGGTAGGAGGCCGGCGCCATTACTACTAGCAGCGCCTACAGCTACTAGCAGCGCCTGCTACCAGCGGCGCCGCTCCCCCCGCCGACCGGTGCGATCCGCTGCCGCACGGCCCCGTCAGGGCCGTGCGGCAGGTGCGCCGGTGCGGCCGCGGAGCTCGGCCAGGCCGCGGCGGGTGGCGGCCAGCACGACCCGGTCCTCGGGCTTGAGGACGTAACCGGGGTGCAGGTCCCACACCAGCCCCTGACTGGAGTCCGCTCCTTCGCGAGGGAGGGACGCCAGGTCGGGGCGGCGGTCTTCGGGGGAGGCGGCGTCGAGGGCGATCACCCGCCAGGCCCCCGGGCGGAAGGACTCGGTGATCGTCCGGCCTTCCAGTTGCGGGTGGCCCGCCACGTCGACGACGGCGAAGAGCAGCACCCGGCGCTCCACCGCTATGGCTCCGAGGATCTGCCGGCCCATCATCGCCCCGGCGAAGGCGGGCGCGGCGAGATGAGTGACGCTGCGGCTGCGGGTGAGGGCGCCCGGGTGGGCGACGCGCAGGGTGCGGTAGACGGCAGTCGCGAAGTCGTCCTCGTACAGGCGCATGACGACCCGGAGATCCGGTTTGACCGCGCGCGCGTACAGGGCGGCTTCCAGGTTGGTGGTGTCCGAGCTGGTGAGGGCGAGCAGCGCGTGCGCGCGATGGACGCGGGCGGCCTCCAGTACGCCCTCGTCGGTGACGTCGCCCACGACCACGGGCACCCGCAGTCGGCGGGCCAGTGCCACGCCCCGGGCCTGCGGGTCCGACTCCACGCACACCACCGGGATCTCAAGTTCCCGCAGCCGCGCCAGCACCCGGGCGCCGATCTTGCCCAGCCCCAGCAGCACCACGTGCCCGGACAGCCCGCGGGGCGGCCGGCGCAGAACGGTGGCCGTGCGGAACGCCCCGAGCGCTTCGAGCGCGGCCGCCACCAGCACGGGCAGGAGGAGCAGGCCGACGAATCCGGCCAGGATCTGCAGCAGCTGCCGCTGCGCGGGGGCCCCGACCGCAGGATCGTTGATCGCGAAGATGTCGAGGAGGGTGATGTACGCGGCGTGCAGGGGGTGGTCTCCCGTGGTCAGCCAGGACGCCACGGCGAGTGCGGTGACGGCCGCCACGATGCCGGCCAGCGACCAGCGCAGTCGCCGGGAGAACAGCGAGGCCACCGGCAGCGATGCCGCTCCGAGCCGTGGCGCCGCCTGCGCCGGGCCCGTGTGGGCCACCGCTTCCAGGGCCACGGTGCCGCGTCCCGCGGCAGCCGCCACCGCGCGGTCGTCGGGCAGGAGTTGGAGCCCGCGTTCACCGCCGAGTACGGAACTCTCGCTGCCGGCCGGGTCGGTGGAGGTCGCGGACAGCAGCGCGAGGGTGCACAGGCCCGGATCGGCGGTCTCGCCCCTGCCCGGCGGCATCCGCTCGACCGCCCGCAGCAGCAGACCGTCCGCCTGGACCACCTTGCTCGTCCCCGCGACCGCGCTCGCGGCCAGGGCGGGCGCGGCCGTGTCGGCATCGGACAGCACGGTCGTGGCGGAGTCCCGCTCGCGCGGATCGAGCCCCGGTTCGGCGACGATGGCCGCCTGGTCCAGGAGGTCCTCCAGGTGCTGGCCGAGCTTGCGGTTGTAGAGCCGGATCACCAGCCGGAGCCTCGGATTGAGGCGCCGGGCCACGAGGGCGGCCCGTACGTTCCTGTCGTCGTCCTCGTAGACGAGCGCCAGCGCGGCGGCGCCGGCCACCCCCGCGGCGGACAGCACCTCCTCGTCCGGCTCCGCCGCCTCCACGACCTGCGGCCCCTCCGCAAGCGGCTCCCCCGCCGGCGCGCGCAGCGCCCTGGCCGACGGGACGAGTCCCCAGCGCCCCCGGCGCGCGGGCCGGCCGACCGCGAGCGGTGGCTCGCTCGCGGGCGGCACCACCAGCGTCACCCGCTCCCCGTACACCTCGCCGAGCTCGGCCGTCAGCCTGCGGGCCAGCCCGTCGTCACCGCACACCACCATCCGGCCCGCGGTGGCCGGGACTTGAAGAACCTGCTGGGGAATCTGCACCGGCTCAGAATGCCTTGCGCCGCCTGCACCGACCCCGTCGGCCCCGCCGCGAGCCGGCCCAGGCGCCGGCGTCCACGGGCCTCATGCCCACGCGGCGCGCAGGGCGTCACCGTGGGCGGCGAGCCAGGTGCGGAAGTCCTGGAGCGCGGGATTGAGGTCGCGGACGGCGGTGAGGTCGCGGGCCGCGGTGAAGCGCGCTTCGCAGTCGGCGTAGAACTGGAACATGTTCCCCGACTCGTCGGCGCCCGGGAAGCCCAGCGCCCGGAAGGCGTCCGCGGTGACGGAGTGGTACCGAACGGGCTCGCCGAGGGCCTGCGAGAGCGCCGACGCCATGTCGGCGACCTTGAGGTGTTCGCCGGCGATGCTGACGGTGGCGGCGATGAGGTCGGTGTCGCGCTTGAAGACGGCCAGGGCGGTCTTGCCGATGTCGTCCACCGCGATGCCGGAAAGCCTGCTGTCCCCCATCGGGAGCACCAGCTGGAACACGCCGTCCTCCGCCCGCTGCGGGGCGAAGGTGCCGAGCAGGTTCTCCCAGTAGAACGTGGTGCGCAGGAAGGTCGTCGGTACGCCCTCCTCGGTGAAGTAGTGGTCGGCCTCCGCCTTGCCGTCGAAGTGCGGCACCTTGTAGCGCTCCTGGAGCGTGGGCATCCGTGCGTCCTCCAGCGGGATGCAGTCGCGCGTGTCCTCCAGCGTGGACCAGATCGCGTGCTGGACCCCGGCGTGCGAGGCAGCCCGGGCGAGCGCCAGCGCCTGGGCCTTCTCCCGCTCTGCGGACATGTGCTCCCAGAAGTTGGTCACCAGGTAGGCGCCGTACGCGTGCTCGAAGGCCGGGGCCAGGCTCGCCTCGTCGTCCATGTCGGCCTCGACCACCTCCACCCCGAGCCGCTCCAGCTCCCGGGCCTTCTCGGAGTCCGCATGGCGGGTCACCGCCCGGATCGCGAACTCGCTCTCCCGGTCCGCCAGGATCGCCCGTACCAGGCCACCGCCCTGCGAGCCGGTCGCACCGAACACCGTGATCGTCTTCTTCTCGCCCATGACCCCTTTCTTCGCACACTCTCCGCGTACGGACCGTCACGCCACGCGGATCCGGCGGCGTGACCCCGTAACCCCGGGCGTGGCGGATCGTTTCTCTGGATGTCGCAGATACACACCCGCGTCCCCCGCGGTGTACGCGGCCCAGGGCCCGGGGAATCCATCACCCCCGGGCCCTCGGTCATGCCATGGCCTCCCGCACGGTCGCGGCCACGCGTTCGCAGTGGGGGCCGCTGACGGTGATCCGGGTGAAGGGCGACGGCGGCGAGAGCTCGACGAGGACGACGTCCGGATGCGTGCGCCGGATCGCCACGAAGTCCTCGCCCGTGGCGTGCCGCCACCTCCCCAGGCACAGCGCGCCGGGAATGAGCGTGCCCTGCGCCCGTACGCCGCGCAGCGCGCGCCACCAGTCCTGCGTGACCTCCACGTGGGTCAGACTCGCCAGCGGGACGCGTACGTCACCGCGCCGGGCGGCCGGCTTCTCCCACCACGCCAGGCGGACCACCAGATCGTCGCCATCGACGCACAGCCGTGCCATGTCACACCCCTTGCGGTCGAGGATCTGGTCCATCTACCCGGAGTATGCCCATTTACAGGGATATGGGCGCATTTTCCGAGGTCCCGGAAAATGCCATGCCCTCGCCCGGACGGCTCACTACACTCGCCGTACGCGCCGCCGACAGAGCGGCGTCGTACGCCTCATGCCGAGTGAAGAGAAGGGGAGCCGGGCCATGTGCACAAACCGCACCGCAGCCGCCGTCGCTCCCCCGTCCCGGTACGACGTGATCCCGGTGTCTCACGGCGCGCGGTGCCGGCTGCGCGGCCGTCACCGTATGCCCGTGACGCACTGTTAGTTCCCCTCCCCCTCCCGCTTCCCTTACGACGCCTGCCCGGACCTTGTTCCGGGCAGGGCGGCGGCGCAGCCGCGCGGGGCGGGACCGCGTCCGGGAATCGCGCTGCCCTCTTCCTCATCTTCGAAATCATTCGAAAGGCCTCGGGCCATGCGCACCAACCGGCGACCTCTCGCCACGACTTCCCCCGCCACGACCACCGTCCGCAACCTGGGCATCCTCGCCCACGTCGACGCCGGCAAGACCACGATCACCGAACGCATCCTGTTCACGACCGGTGCCATCCACAAGCGTGGCGAGGTGCACGACGGCACGACCGTCACCGACTTCGACGCCCAGGAACGCGACCGCGGCATCACCATCTTCGCCGCGGCCGTCAGCTGCACCTGGGACGGACATCGCGTCAACCTGATCGACACCCCGGGCCACGTCGACTTCTCCGACGAGGTCGAACGGTCCCTGCGGGTGCTGGACGGGGCCGTCGCGGTGTTCGACGCCGTCGCGGGAGTCGAGCCGCAGAGCGAGTCGGTGTGGCGGCAGGCGGACCGGCACGGTGTGCCGCGGATCGCCTTCGTCAACAAGCTGGACCGGGCGGGCGCCGACCTCGATACGGCCGTCGCCTCGATCCGGGAGCGGCTGGGCGCGGTTCCCCTCGTGGTCCAGCTGCCCATCGGGAAGGAGGACGCCTTCACCGGAGTCGTCGACCTGCTGGAAATGCGCTCGCTGCTCTGGCGCGCCGGCCACGACTCGTACGAGACGGGGCCCGTGCCCGAGCCGCTCCGCGAGGAGGCGCAGCAGCGCCGCCGGCTCCTGGAGGAGACGGTGGCCGAGCTCCACGCGGACGCCCTGGAGGAGTTCTGCGCGACGTCGGCACTGACCGGGCAGACCCTGGCCCGCGCCCTGCGGGAGCTGACGCTCCGTGGGGACGGCGTGGTGGTGCTGTGCGGCTCGGCGTACCGCAACCGCGGTGTCGAGCCGCTGCTGGACGCGGTCCTGGCGTACCTGCCGTCGCCCGCGGACATGCCGCCGGTACGCGGCACTGCCGACGGCGAGGAGCAGGAGCGCGCACCCGATCCGGCGGAGCCGTTCGCGGCCCTCGCCTTCAAGGTGACGGCGACACCGACCGGCCGGCTCACCTACCTGCGCGTCTACGCGGGCACGCTCCGCAAGGGCGAGTCCGTACTGGACGCCGGTACGGGTCGTACGGAGCGGGTCGGCCGGATCCTGCGGGTGCAGGCCGACCGTCACGAGGAGCGGGAGGAGGCGGTCGCCGGTGACATCGTCGCGGTGATCGGGCTGAAGGCCGCCCGCGCGGGCACGACCCTGTGCGCGCCGGGCGCGCCCGTGGTCCTCGAACCGCCCACGGTGGCCGATCCGGTGGTGTCGGTGGCGGTCGAGGCCGGCCGCAGCTCCGACACCGGACGCCTCTCGTCCGCGCTGGCCCGGCTCGCCGAGGAGGATCCCTCCCTGGTGGTGCGGTCCGACCCGGAAACCGGGCAGACCGTGCTGTCGGGGATGGGCGAACTCCATCTGGAGGTCGCGGTGGAGAAGATCCGCAGCGGCCACGGGGTGGAGGTCGTCGTCGGGCGGCCGCAGGTCTCCTACCGGGAGACCGTCGTACGCGGGGTGACCGGGCTGGTCCACCGGCATGTCAAACAGGAGGGTGGCGCGGGCCAGTTCGCGCACATCGTCATCGACGTCGAGCCGCTGGAGGAGGTGGGCTTCGAGTTCCGGTCGACGGTCGTCGGCGGCCGCGTGCCGCAGGAGTACGCGCGCGCCGTGGAGGCGGGCTGCCGGGACGCCCTCGCGGAGGGCCCCCTCGGGGGCTTCCCGGTGACGGGGCTCCGGGTCACGCTCACCGACGGGGCGACCCACTCCAAGGACTCCTCGGAGATGGCGTTCCGGGCGGCGGGCCGGTTCGCGCTGCGCGAGGCGCTGCGCGTGAGCACGGTGGAGCTGCTGGAGCCGGTCGTGGAGGTCACGGTGACCGTCCCGGAGGACGGTGTGGGCGGAGTCCTCGGTGACCTCGCGGCCCGCCGCGGACGGGTCAGCGGATCCACGTCCGGGTCCGGCACCGCGGTGATCACCGCGGCCGTGCCGCTGGCCGAGCTGTTCGGCTACGCGTCCCGGCTGCGCGGCCGCACCCAGGGCCGGGGGGCTTTCACGACCCGCCCGGCCGGCCTGTCGCCGGTCCCGGCCCCGGTCGCGGCGGCCCTGCTGACCCGGTAACCGCCGGACCGGCCGCCCCGTCCCCACCACGGGGGCGGGGCGGTCCGGGGCCCCGAACGGCCCGGGGCCTAGGCTGCACCTCTGGTGGTATCCGCAGACAGGCAAGGTGCACATGTTCGAGTCGCCGCAGGACAATCCGTACCCCGACAGCCACGTCCTCGGCGAGGGCCCCGATCCGCACCCGCTGCTGCGCCCCGTACTGCCCCTGCTGGGGCGCTGGCACGGCCGCGGCCGCGGTGAGTACCCGACCCTGGAGCAGGACTTCCGGTACGAGCAGGAGATCACCTTCAGCCACGACGGCCGCCCCTTCCTGCGCTACGAGGCACGCGCGTGGCTGATCGACGAGTCCGGGACCCCGGTCCGCCCGGCGGGGCGCGAGGCGGGGTGGTGGCGGGTGACGCCCGACGCGTCCCTGGAAGTCGTGCTCGCCCACCCCACCGGCATCGTCGAGACGTACGTGGGGCGGGTATCCGGCACGGAGATCGAGATCGAGACCAAGGACGTGGCGCTGACGCCCCTGGCCAAGGAGGTCACCGGCACGCGGCGCCACTACGCCCTGCAGGGCGAGGAGATGACGGTCACTCACGACATGGCGGCCGTGGGCCAGCCCCTCCAGCACCACCTGACGACCCACCTGCGCCGTCGCCCGTCCTCGCCCTGATATCACCCGGACGCCCGGCACGGTCCGACCGGTGATACGCCCCCCTCTCTCGCATAGTCGTGGCACGGAGAGGGAGGGTCGACGGTGCATGTGGGACGACGGGCCGCGATGACGGCGCTGCTGGCCGCCGCGCTCGCACCGGGGTCCGGCGCGGCGGTGGGGGCGGGGCCACGGCCGCCGGCGGCACTGCTCGGCAGCGAGATCCGCCGGTTGCCCACCGCCCGCAGAATCGTGGCCCTCACCTTCAACGCCGCATGGGACGAGAGCGGGATCGACACCGTCCTGGGGGAACTGCGGCGCCGGAAGGTGCCCGCCACGTTCTTCCCGACCGGCCGGTTCGCCGATGCCCACCCCGCGGCGGTGCGCGCCATGGCGGCGTCGCACGGCCTGGGCAACCACTCGTACAGCCACCCCTACTTCGCCGACCTGAGCACCGCGGACCGGGCGGACGAGGTGCACCGCGCCGACGCGGCGATCCGTACGGCATCCGGGGCCGAGCCCCTGCCCCTCTTCCGCTTCCCCTACAGCGCGACCACGGCGGATTGCGTGGCCGACGTCAACGACCTCGGCTACGCGGCCATCGAATTCACCGCGGACACCAAGGGGTATCTCGGCCCGGCGGGCGGCATGACCGTGGACGAGGCGGTGGCGCGGGCCGTGGACGCCCTCTCCCCCGGCGCGATCATCCAGATGCACGTGGGCAGCACCGGCGACGGCGTCGTCATCGACGCCCAGGCGCTGCCCCGCATCATCGACGCCGCCCAGGACGAGGAGTACGAGATCATCGACCTCCGCCGGTACCTCACGGAGGCGGCCGCGCCCTGACGGCGAACGCGCCGTCGTTCAGCGGTCATTCACCGGCATCGCGTCGCGCGAGGGCCCGGCTTCCCGCCGCGATGGCGAGGGCGGCGACGATCAGGGCCGCCGCGACCGCGAATGTGATCCGCATACCGGTGGCAACGGCCTCGGGACGTCCCGTCGCCACGTCGGTGGTCGCGGAGGCGAGCGCGAACACGGCGCCCATGACCGAGGCGCCGGTGATGAGCCCGAGATTGCGCGACAGGTTGAGCATGCCGGAGACGACACCCCGCCGGTCCGGGCCGACATCTGCCATCACCGCCGTGTTGTTGGCCGTCTGGAACACCGCGTAGCCGGCGGTGACGACCGCGAGGGGGGCTACGTAGCCGAGGACGCCGAGCGTCGCCGGGACCACGGACAGCAGCAGGCATCCGGCCGCCATGGCGGTGAGCCCGGCGAGGGTCATGCGCGCTGCGCCGAAGCGGTCCGCGATGCGACCGGCCGGCACACCGGTCAGCGCGGCCACCAGCGGACCGGCCGACAGGACGAGTCCGACCATGGCCTCGCCGAGCCCCAGCGTGCGGGAGAGGTAGAACGGCCCGACCACCAGCGTCGCCATCATCACCGTCGAGACGAGTGCGCTCGTGGCGAGGCTCGCGCTCAGCGCCGGCTCACGGAAGACCGCCGGCCGGATCAGCGGTGATGCGGATCGCGCCTCGACCCGCACGAAGAGACCCGCTCCCAGAGCGGCGGCCAGCAGCAGAGCCGTGTTGAGCGGACCGAAGCCGCCGCGCCCCAGGGTCATGGCGAGTGCGTAGGCCGCGAGCGTCAGGGCGAGCAGCAGCGTACCCAGGTGGTCGAAGCCCGCCCGGTCCTTCTCGGGATCCCGCCCGTCGACGGGCAGGTGGCGGTGGGCGAGCAGCAGGGTCAGGATGCCGAGCGGCGCGTTCACGAGGAAGATCGCCCGCCACCCGGGTCCGGAGATCAGGGCGCCGCCCAGCGAGGGACCGAGGGCGGTACCGATCGCGGACATCGTCCCGAGCAGCCCCATGGCGCTGCCGGTCCTCGCCTTCGGCACCGTCTCACTGACGAAGGCCATGGTGAGGGCCATCATGACGGCCGCTCCGAGGCCCTGCGCCGCGCGGGCGGCGATCAGCCACCAGAGGGTGGGCGCGAGACCGCACAGCACCGAGGCGGCCGTGAACAGGGATATCCCGGCCAGCAGAAGCCGCCGGCGGCCGACGATGTCGCCGAGGCGTCCGACGCTGACGATGAGGGTGGTGACGGCGAGGAGGTACGCGAGGACGATCCACTGGACCTGCTGGAAGGAGGCGGTGAACGCCTGCGCCAGCGTCGGCAGGCCGACGTTGGCGATGCTGGTGCCGAGCGAGGACAGCAGCATGGACAGCGAGAGTCCGGCGAGCGCCCACCGAACGGCGGGTGTCCCCGGGGTACTTGCGGCTGCGGCCTCCTCCTTTCCTACACTACGGACGTGGTCGGTGCTGTGGGGGCCGTGGCCGGAATCGCTGTGTGGGCTCATGCGCAGGAGGGTGCGCCCGCCGGTCTGTGGCGGCAAACTTTGTTGCCGATTCCGGGACGGCGCAGTGGAATGGCCCCCATGGACACACCACCGCCGTACCAGGCGGTCCTCGACGAGGTCGCCCCCCGGCTCAAGCGGTTGCGCGCCCAGCGCGGGCTGACCCTGGCGGCGCTCTCCGAGGTGACCGGCATCTCCAAGAGCACCCTTTCCCGGCTGGAGTCCGGTCAGCGCCGCCCGAGCCTGGAACTGCTGCTGCCGCTCGCCGGCGCCTACCACGTTCCCCTGGACGACCTCGTCGGCGCCCCGGAGGTGGGGGATCCCCGGGTCAGGATGACACCCGGCACCCTGCCGAGGGGCGGTACGTTCCTCCCCCTCACGCGGAGCACGGGCCCCCTCCAGGCGTACAAGATGATCATCAATGACCGGGGCGGCGAGCCGGAACTCCGTGCGCACGAGGGCTACGAGTGGCTGTACGTGCTGGCCGGCCGGCTGCGCATCGTACTCGCCGAGCACGACCTGGTGCTCGGCCCCGGTGAGGCCGCCGAGTTCGACACCCGGGTGCCCCACTGGTTCAGCAGCGCGGACGGGCGGCCCGTCGAGATCCTCAGCCTCTTCGGGAGACAGGGCGAGCGCATGCACGTCCGCGCCAAGCCCCGCGCCTGACACCCCCGCATCCGGGCGGGATCGAGCCGCTCATTCCTCTTCGGCAGCCTCCGGGGCGGCGCCCTGCTGCGCCCCGGCGCGTTTGGCGACCACCGCGGCGGCCGCGATCGCGCTGGCCGCGAAGGCCAGTGCGACCGTCCACCGCCGGTCGAAGCAGTGTCCGGTGGCGTGGTCGACGGAGTAGCGGCCCGGACCGGCGAGGCCGATGGCGGCCGCGGTGAACCCGAGGAACGCGGGGTACTCGAACCCGCCGCCCTGGTTGAAGAACCCGGCGGGCGCGTGTACGGACACGGCCCCCGCCATGGCTCCCGCCGCCGCGGCGCCGGCAGCCGGGGTGGCCAGACCCAGGACCAGCAGCGCCCCACCGCCGGCCTCACCCAGACCGGACGCGATCGCGCTCTCCCGCCCAGGTTTGAAGCCCATGTGCTCCATCGCGGCCGCCGTTCCCTCCAGGCCCGCGCCGCCGAACCATCCGAAGAGCTTCTGCGCGCCGTGCGCCATCAGCACCGCGCCCGTACCGGCCCGCAGCGCCAGCAGGCCAAGGTCACGTCGGTTGATGCGGCTCATCGGGGTCTCCTCGAGGATGGGTGGCTGCGCACACGGCGCACACGGCGATACGCACCCCATCCGTATCCGCTCCGGGCGCCGCCGCCCCGCATCCGCCCCCAGATCCTCCGTACGGGCCTACGGGCCCGCCTACCATGTGCGCATGAGCGCAAGCACGCACCTGGCAGGTGCAGACAGCGCGCAGGAGCAGGATCAGGGCGAGCGCCTCGCGGTCGCCGTGTCCGTCCTCGCGCTGCTCGCGGACGCCACCCGCCTGGCGCTGCTGGACGAGCTCGGGCGCGGCGAAGCGGATGTCAGCACGCTCACCGAGGCCTGCGGTGCCGCCCGGCCCTCCGTCAGCCAGCACCTCGCCAAGCTCCGCCTCGCCGGGCTCGTCACCAGCCGCAAGGACGGCCGCCGCGTGGTCTACGCCCTGCGCCACGGGCATCTGCGGCGCCTGGTGGACGAGGCCCTGAGCGTCGCCGACCACCAGCTGCGCTCCCTTCCGCCGCACGACTGACCGCACGACTGACCGCACGACTGCCACACGACGTACAGCACATGTGCACAGGTACGCACATGTTGGCTATGGTGATGGAGTCAGGGGTCTCCCCACGCCGCCGACCCGGCCCGGGACGGGAAACCGATGCTGTCCGTACTGCGCGATCGCACCTACCGGCGCCTGTTCACCGCCCAGGTCGTCGCCCTGGTCGGCACCGGGCTCGCGACCGTCGCGCTCAGCCTGCTCGCGTACGACATCGCCGGGAACCACGCCTCGGCGGTGCTCGGGACGGCGTTGGCGATCAAGATGACCGCCTACGTCGCCATCGCCCCGCTCGCCGGCGCGGTCGCCGACCGGATCCCGCGCCGCACCCTGATGGTCGCGACGGACCTGACCCGGGCCGCGGTCGCGGCGGCCCTGCCCTTCGTCACCGAGATCTGGGAGATCTACCTTCTGATCTTCCTGCTCCAGGCGGCCTCGGCGGCCTTCACGCCCGTCTTCCAGGCGACCGTCCCCGAGGTGCTGCCCGCCGAGCGCGACTACACCCGGGCCCTGTCCTTGTCCCGGCTCGCCTACGACCTGGAGAGCCTGTTCAGCCCGGCGCTGGCCGCGGCCCTGCTGACCCTGGTCTCCTACGGCTGGCTGTTCGCCGGGACCACCCTCGGCTTCGCCGCCTCCGCAGCCCTCGTCCTGGCCACCGTGCTGCCCCGGCCCGCGCCCGTCGAGCGCACCGGGGGCGCCTACGCCAAGGCCGCGTTCGGCGCCCGCCTGTTCCTGGCGACGCCCCGCCTGCGGGCCCTGCTCGCCCTCGACCTCGCGGTGGCTGCCGCCGGAGCCATCGTCTTCGTCGACACGGTCGTCCTGGTACGGGACCACTTCGGCCGCCCCGCGGGCGCCGTCTCCCTCGCCCTCGGTGCCTACGGCGCAGGATCCGCGCTGACCGCACTGCTGCTGCCGCGCCTGCTGAGCCGCGTCCCCGACCGCGCCCTGATGCTCCCGGCCGGCTTCGCCCTGCCGGTGGTCCTGGCCGTCGTCGCGGTCGTCACCTCGACGTCACCGGGCGCCTGGTCATGGACCGTGATCCTGCTGCTCTGGGCCTTGATCGGCGCCGCCTGTTCCGCCGTACTGACCCCCGGCGGCCGGGTGATCCGCCGCTCCACCGCCGACGCGGACCTGCCCGCCGCGTTCGCCGCGCAGTTCTCCCTCTCCCACAGCTGCTGGCTGCTGACGTACCCCCTGGCAGGCTGGCTCGCCGCCGGAGCCGGGCTTCCGGTGACCGCGCTGGTCCTCGGTGCCGTCTCCCTGGCCGCCGCCGCGGCCGCCGCCGCCCTCTGGCCCGCCCGTGACCCGTCCCGGCTCGAACACGTCCACCCCGACCTGCCTCCCGGCCACCCCCACCTCGCCGACGCCCACCCCGAGGCGGGCGGCTGGCGGCACGGGCACCACTACGTCATCGACCAGCACCACCACCACTGGCCGGCCAGCGGTCTCACAGCGGTTTCGCGCGGGCGATGACCAGGGCGACGTCGTCGTGGTCGTCCGGTCGGCGCAGCGTGTCCAGGAGCCTGTCGCACGTCTCCTCCAGCGGGCGGCTGGTGTCGGCGAGCAGGTCCAGGAGGAGGCCGAGGCGCTCGTCGATGGGCTGGTCCCGGGTCTCGACCAGGCCGTCGGTGTACAGGACCAGCTGGTCGCCGGGCTCCATCCGCACGGCGGTGGACTCGAAAGGGATGCCGCCCACGCCGAGCGGGGTCCCGGTGGGCAGGTCGAGCAGCTGAGGGGCCCGGCCGGAGCGGATGAGGACCGGGGGCAGGTGCCCGGCGAGGGCGATGCGGCACTGCGCGCGGTGGGGGTCGTAGACGGCGTAGACGCACGTGGCGATGGTCTCCTCCAGGGCGCTGGTGGTGCGGTCTAGCTGCTCGAGTACACGGGTGGGTTCGAGGGCCAGTTCCGCGAGGGTGCGGGTGGCGGTGCGCAGCTGTCCCATGCCCGCGGCGGCGTTGATCCCGCTGCCCATGACGTCTCCGACGACGAGGACGGTGGTGTCGTCCGGCTGGGCGATGGCGTCGAACCAGTCACCGCCGATCTCGCTGGTGGCCGCGGCCGGCCGGTAGCGGTAGGCGACCTCCAGGCCGGGGGTGGGCGGCGGGTGGTGCGGGAGCAGGTGGTGCTGGAGGGCGAGGGCGGTGTGGTGCGCGTTGCGGTACCAGCGGGCGTTGTCGATGCACACGGCGGCGCGGGCGGCGAGTTCGCCCGCCAGGATGATGTCGTCGTCGTTGAACGGCAGCGGGTTGCGGGTGCGTTTGAGGTCGAGGGCGCCGAGCACCTCGCCGCGTGCGATGAGCGGCACGGCCAGGTAGGAGCGCAGGCCTGCGCGGGCCAGCAGGGCGGCCGCGTCGTCGTCGCGGGCGATGCGCGAGATGTCGTGGGCGTGCACGTGCGCCACCAGTACCGGGTGGCCGGTCGTCACGGACCGGGTGACCAGGCGGTCCGCCGCGTACCGGGCGATGTCGCCCGGGGGGTCCGCGGCGCGGACGGCCTCGCTGGGATAGGCGGCGGCCACGGCCAGGGCCCGGAACACCGCCGGTTCGTGGGCGGAGGACTTCAGGCTCGGCCGGCCTTCGAGGACGGAGTCGAGGATGTCGACCGCGGCGATGTCGGCCAGCTCGGGCACGACGACGTCGGCGAGCTCGCGGGCGGTCTGATCCAGGTCGAGGGTGGTGCCGATGCGCACCGTGGCGTCCGCGATCAGGGCGAGGCGGCGTCGGCTGCGGGCGATCTCTTTGGCAGCCTGGTGGCTCTGGGTCACGTCCACCACGGAGGTCGCCAGGCCCAGGACGCGCCCCGTGGCGTCCTCCAGCCGGTAATACGACACCGACCAGGCGTGTTCATGATGCTGATCGCCGTGGGTGTGCCCGGCGGTGAACTGCTCGACCAGTGGCGTGCCCGTGGCCAGGACCTGGCGCATCGCCGCCTCGACGGCTCCCGCGTCGTCGAGGAAGGACAGGGCCTCGTGGACAGCCCGTCCGATGTGCTCGGAGGCGGGGAGCCCGTTGATGCGCTCCAGCGACGGATTGACCAGGACGTAGCGCAGATCGGTGTCCAGGACCGCCAGCCCGATCGGGGACTGGGCCACCAGACGGGCGGAGAGGGCCAGGTCCCGCTCCAGCTGCCGCAGCCGGGTTCGGTCCGTGGCGATCCCGAGGGCGTACAGGTCCCCGCGCTCGTCCAGGAGCCGCATGTTGCGGAACTCGACCAGGCGCGTGGTCCCGTCCTTGTGCCGTACGGGGAACGCGCCCGCCCAGTCGCCCGCGCCGCCCATGACCCGCGCGAACAGTTCCACGACCAGGTCCACGTGGTCCTCGGACGCCAGCAGGCGGGCGGCGGGCCGGCCGAGGGCCTCCTGGGCCGTCCAACCGAACAGCTGCTCGGCCTGCGGGCTCCACAGGGCTACCCGCCCCTCCCCGTCGAGGACGACCGCCGCGACGTTCAGGACGTCGAGCAGCCCGCTCGGCGGGGAAACCCCGGCCTCGGCGCGCCTTGCGCCGCCCGTCGCGAAGGCATCGGTCGCATCCATCAACGGCGCTCCCTTCCCGGCTGGCTTTCATCGTCCCTCCAAATCGGCCCCGCAGCGTCCGGGCGGGCGTCGTGGGCGGGGACGGCGTGGGCCGTACGGCCTACAAGGCCTCCAGCGCCGGCAGGACCCGTTCCGGGGTGAGGGGGAGCTCGCGCAGGCGTTTCCCGGTGGCGTGGCACACCGCGTTGCCGATCGCGGCCGCCGTGCCGACGATGCCGATCTCGCCGATCCCCTTGCTGCCCATCGGGTTGAGGTGTTCGTCGTGCTCGTCGATCCAGTGCACCTCGATGTCGGGCACGTCCGCGTGGACCGGCACGTGGTAGGCCGCGAGGTCGGCCTCGACGAAGCCGCCGAGGACGGGGTCGACCGTACTGCGTTCCGTCAGCGCCATCCCGATGCCCATGACCATCCCGCCGGTGAACTGGGAGCGCGCCGTCACCGGGTTCAGGATGCGACCGGCGGCGAAGACACCGAGCAGCCGGCGTACGCGTACCTCTCCGGTGACCGTGTCGACCTGGACGTCGGCGAAGTGGGCACCGAACGCGTGGCGGGCGTACGGCGACTCCTGCCGGACCGCCTGGGTGGTGTCGGCCGTCGCCGACAGCCCCTCGGCGGGCAGGCCGTGCCGCAGGCCCGCGAGGCGGGCGGCCAGCGCGGTGCAGGCCTCGTGCACCGCCCACCCCCAGGAGGCCGTCCCGGCGGATCCGCCGGCGAGCATGGCTCGCGGCAGGTCGGTGCTGCCGATGGCCACCGTCACGGAGTCCAGTGGGACGGCGAGGGCGTCGGCCGCCACCTGGGCGAGGACGGTACGGGCGCCCGTCCCGATGTCGGTGGCGTTGATCTCGACGAGGTGGCTCCCGTCGGGCCGGGCGTGGGCCCGGGCGGTCGACGGCGCGATGTAGACGGGGTAGGTGGCGGCGGCCACTCCGGTGCCCCGGAGGAACGGCCCTTCCCGGCGCGGCGTACGCGATGCGGCCCAGCCGAAGCGGGCCGCGCCCTCGCGCAGGCAGTCGACGAGGTGCCGGCTGCTGAAGGGCTTGCCGGTGTCGGGTTCACGCGCGGGCTCGTTGCGGATGCGCAGCTCGACGGGGTCGACCCCCAGCGCTTCGGCCAGCTCGTCCATGGCCGACTCCAGGGCGTACATGCCGGGCGCCTCCCCCGGGGCGCGCATCCAGGACGGCGTGGGGACGTCGAGGGCGACGGCCCGGTGGGCGGTGCGGCTGTCCGGTACGGCGTACATGACGCGGGCGGGGACGGCCGCCTGCTCCACGAACTCCCGGACCCGGGAGGTGTACGTGGTGACTTCGTGGCTGAGCGCGGTGAGGGTGCCGTCGGTGCGGGCACCCAGGCTGATCTCGTGGAGGGTCTGCGCACGGTGGCCGACCACGGCGGCCAGTTGGCGCCGGGGCAGGGCGAGTTCGACGGGGCGTCCGACGTGGCGGGCGGCCATGGCGGCCAGCACCACGTGAGGGCGGGGGGTGCCCTTGGAACCGAACCCTCCGCCGACGTGCTCGCTGACGACCGTGATGTCCTCCTCGGGCAGGCCGAACAGCGAGGCCAGCGCCGTGCGGACCGCCCCCGCACCCTGGCTGGAGTCGTGGACGGTCAGGTGCTCACGGCCGCCCGCGAGGTCCCATCGGGCGGTGGCGGAGTGCGGTTCCATGGGGTGGTTGTGCAGGGGCGGCACGGTGTAGAAGCAGTCGACGCGTACGGGGGCGGCGGCGAGGGCCGCGTCCGGGTCGCCCCGTTCCCGCAGGCCGGGGTACCCGCCGTTGACCTCCTCGGGCGCGTAGGCCTCGGGGTGGTCGGTGCGCAGGCCGACGTCGTGCTCCTCGGTCGCGTAGGTGATCCGTACCGCTTCCGCGGCGGCCCTCGCCGCTTCGGGGGTCTCGGCGACGGCCAGGGCCACGTACCAGCCGCGGTGCGGGACCTCGGTGTTCTGGAGCACCTGGAGGTTGGGGTCGTCCGCGGGGCCCAGACGGGGCGCGTCGTACGGGGTGAGGACGCCCAGCACACCCGGGAGCGCCAGGCCGGGGCCGGTGTCCACGGCGGTGACGCGGCCGCGGGGCACGGTGGCGGGCACGGGCCAGGCGTAGGCGAGTCCGGGCGGGGTGCGGTCGGTGGCGTAGTGCGCGGCGCCCGTGACCTTCTGGGGCCCCTCGGTCCGGGCTGTGGGGGAACCGAGGGCGGGGGCGGGGGCGTCGCGGTCGGGACGGTCGGGGCACATTCCTGCTCCTACGGGGTGCTGGGTCGTCCGTCCTGCGCCCGCCGGGCGAGCGTGGCGAGTGCGTCGCACGCGAGGTTGCGGGCGAGCGTGATCTTGTGGGCGTTGTCGCGCAGGGGCCGCGCCTGGGCCAGCTCCGCGTCGACGGCCTCCCGCACGGCCTCGGCGGTCGGCTCGGCGCCGGTCAGCCGTTCCTCGGCCGTGGCGGCGCGCCAGGGCCGGTGGGCGAGGCCGCCGAAGGCGAGGGCGACGCGCCGCACGCGGCGGGCCGCGGGATCGAGGTCGAGCACGACGGCCACCGAGACCAGTGCGAAGGCGTAGGAGGCCCGCTCGCGGGCCTTGCGGTAGAGCGAGACGGCGCCGGGGGCGGCGGCGGGCAGGAGGACCGCGGTGACGATCTCCCCGTCCCCGATGACCGTGTCCTGCTCGGGCCGCTCGCCGGGGAGCCGGTGGAACGCGGTGGCGGGCACGGTCCGGGTGCCCGTTTCGCCGTACAGCTCGATGTCCGCGTCGAGCGCGGCGAGGGCCACGGCCATGTCCGAGGGGTGGGTGGCGACGCAGTGCTCGGAGTGGCCTAGTACGGCGTGATCGCGGTGGACCCCGTCGCGCGCGGCGCAGCCGGAGCCCGGGTCGCGTTTGTTGCAGGGCGCTGACACGTCCTGGAAGTAGGGGCACCGGGTGCGCTGCAGCAGGTTGCCGCCAGTGGTGGCGGCGTTGCGCAGCTGCGCCGACGCGCCGGCGAGCAGTGCCTGCGCGAGGGCCGGATGGTGCGCGCGTACGAGGGGGTGGGCGGCCACGTCGCTGTTGCGTGCCGTGGCGCCGATACGGAGCGTCCCCGCGGGCAGCAGCTCGATGTCCGCCAGCGGCAGCCCGGAGATGTCGACGAGGGCGGCGGGGTTCTCGACGCCCAGTTTCATGAGGTCCACGAGGTTGGTGCCGCCGGCGAGATAGCGGGAGCCGGGCAGCCGGGCGTGGGCGGCCGTCGCCTCCCGGAGGCTGGTCGCTCGCACGTAGGAGAAGGGTTTCACTCGATCACGTCCAGCACGGCTTCGACGATGCGGGGGTAGGCGCCGCAGCGGCAGATGTTGCCGCTGAGCCGTTCCCTGATCTCCCCCGCGGTGAGCGTGACGCCGCGGCCGGGCTCGGCGAGGACGTCGTCGGGTGTGACGTGCGAGGGGTGGCCCGAGGCGGCTTCCTCGATCGCCGCGACGGCGGAGCAGAGCTGGCCCGGCGTGCAGAAGCCGCACTGGAAGGCGTCCCGGTCGATGAACGCCTGCTGGAGCGGATGCAGTGCCCCGACGGTGCCGGCGGTCGCGGCGACGGCGGCGAGTCCTTCCACCGTGGTGACGTGCGCGCCGTCCTGGGCCACGGCGAGCAGCAGGCAGCTGTTCATCCGCCTCCCGTCGACGAGCACCGTGCATGCGCCGCACTGACCGTGGTCGCACCCCTTCTTCGCGCCGGTCAGGCCGAGGTGCTCGCGCAGGGCGTCGAGCAGGGTGACGCGGTGGTCGAGCGGCAGGACGTGGTCCGTGCCGTTGACGCGGAGCGTGACGCGGGAGGCATGGGACTCCGTCGCACTCGCCACCGCAGGCTCCCTCCGTGTCCGCTACCCGTCGACCATGCCGTCGCGGAGCACGGTGTGCGGCGTGCCACGCGGAGCGTGGCCGACGGCGGAGGCGATCTTCCATCGGTTGGCCCCACCCGGACCCCGCGGGACGGCCCTCAGCGCAGCAGGTCCAGGAGTTCGCGCTCGCGCGCCGGGCTCAGCCCTGCCCGGCGCGGCCGGTCCAGCCCCGCTTCCCGCTCCCAGCGCAGGGTGTCCGCCAGGAGCTCCGCCCGGGGGCGGTGGCGCAGGCCTGCCGCGAGCGCCGCGGCGCCGGTGCGCGCGCTGAAGCCGGCCCATTGCGGGTCGGTCATCCACATCGCGAGCGACTCCTCACCCATGAACTGGCCCACCTGCTGCCCGAGCAGCCAGTCGGTGTCCGCCTCCACCACCGGCCCGGTGTGCCCGCCGATCTCCCGCGACAGTGCGACCCACTCCCCGAAGGGCACGACCGGCCCGACCGCGTCGTACGTGCCGATCGTCCCCTTGCGCGCGCAGTCGAGCAGCCAGGCGGCGAGGTCCCGTACGTCGACGGCCTGCGTCGGCACGTCCGGGGAGTCGGGTACCAGCAGCGGGGCCAGCGGCTCGCGGGCGGCGCGGCCGACCCAGTACCCGGTGCGGCCGCTGTGGTCGCCCGGTCCGCCGATCAGTCCGGCCCGCGCGATGAGCAGCCGGTCCCCCACCGCGGCCGTGGAGGCTTCCTCGCAGGCCGCCTTGGCCTCGCCGTACTGCTCGCGGCCGGCCTCGTCCCGCTCCGCCGCCGGCAGCAGCGCGGCAGTCTCGTCCGCGCCGGGGTCCGCGTGCGAGGCGTACGCGGAGACCGACGACACGTACGACCAGTGGCCCGCCCGCGCGCCGAGCGCGGCCAGCGCCCCGCGGACGAACCCGGGCTGCCAGGACACCTCGACCACGGCGTCCCAGTCCCGGCCGGCCACGCTCTCGTACGCCGACGGGTCGCGCCGGTCGGCGGTGACCAGTGCCGCGCCCTCGGCGGCCTCTCCGCTCTCCCCACGTGCCAGGCAGGTCACGTGGTGTCCCTGTGCCAGTGCCTGCCGCGCGACCTCGCGGCCCAACCATGCCGTCCCGCCCAATATCAAGATCTCCATCGGCCCACCCGAACACCGCCGTGGGGCCTACGCCCGCCTCTTCGCCGAGAGCGGAAGGCAGAGAGCAGTGAGCTTGAAGGGCGGTGAGCTTGAAGGGCGGTGAGCCTGAAGAGCCGAGAGCCGTCAGGCCGCCGAGGCCGAAGTGATCACCAGCGGTGGCCTGGCCCGCTCCGCCGACCAGGTGCGGCTGTTCGCCAGTTCCGGGTCCGCTAGGGCGAGTGCCTCCTCCACCGAGGGACGTTGCTGGACGACGCCCCGGAAGCCGGTGCGCTCCAGCAGGGCGGGGATGACGGCGACCGGCCACGCGTGGTTGCGGACCTCCTGCCAGGATCCGTCCGTGCGCCGGAGCCGTACGGTGAGCCGGGCGCCCGGCCGGTACGCCTGACCCGTCTCGCCGATGCGCAGCGAGGCGTAGTCCATTCCGCCGCAGTCGGGATCGGTGGCCAGCAGGACGAACGGGGCCCCGGGCCGCAGCAGCCGGCGGATCTCGGTGAACACCGCGAGCACCGCCTCCTCGGTCGGCAGCGAGGCGAGCACGTGGTTGCACATCACCGCGTCGGCGCAGCCGTCCGGCAGGCCTGTCACCCGCCCGTTCTCGACGAGGTGGTATTCCGCCACTGCCAAGCCCGAACCGCGCGCCAGTGCCAGCATCTCGGGCGAGGTGTCCACCGCCAGCACCCGCGCCCCCAGCCGCCGGGCCGCCTGATCGGCCACCTTGCCCGGCCCGCATCCGTAGTCCACCAGGACCTCGCCGGCGCCGAGCCGGCGGCCCAGGGTCTTGAAGACGAACGGATATCCGAGGAGCCAGTCCGTGGCCGCCTCCACGGCCGCGAAGGCCTGCGCGCCCTCGCGGCCGGACCAGGCGGCGCCCTCTCCGACACCGGGTCGCCCGGTTTCCTCCGACGAGTCGCTCACCGCCTCACTATCGGTCCGCCGCCGCCTCTTCTCCACCTGCCACGCCGCCGCCCGCCACTAAGCCTGCTCGCGCTCCGCCTCCGACACGAAGGGCTGGAGGAAGACTCCGATGAGCTGCTCCACCTCCGTGATCCGCTGCTCGTACACGTACAGCTGGTCCCTCAGCCCCGCCTTGGACTGTTCGTCGAACCGGGACTCCTCGATGTTGCGCTGGACGATGCCGATGAGGTCCTGCAGCTGCGTGTGGAGCGCTCCGCTGATGCCGCCCCACACGGCCCGCAGATCGGCGGCACGGCTGTCCGCGTACTGACGGGCGGTCAGGCCCGCCGAATCCCTCACGTGGTCGGAGAACTCCTGCGCCGCACGGGACTGCAGCTTGCCGTCGGCGAAGAGGACCGCGCCGGAGGCCATGAGCGGTCCGACGGCCGCTCCAATGGCCGCCGCGATGCCGACCGGCGGCATGGCCAGCCCCAGGGTGATCAGGCCGGCCGTGGCGGCCACGGCCGCACCGCCCGCGACCGCCGCACCGGTGCCCGCGCCGATCGCCATGAGCGAGCTGGGACGGAACAACAGCGGCACGTCGTCCTGGTGGTACCGCCCGCCGCGGCCGTCGCCCTTACCCGCCACGACCGCGAGCGTGTAGAGCAGATGGTCCTGGTCCCGGACCGACTGCGCCCCGGTGAGCTCCGCACGGAGCTTGTCGAGGAGGGTCGCGTGCGCCTGGATCAGCGGTTCGAGCTGGCGCAGCAGATCCGCCTGGCGCTGCTCGATGAGGCGGTCGAGGCTCTCCGTGCAGAAGACCTGCATGCGTTCCTGGAGCTGGACCGTGTACGCCTCCCGCAGCTCGTGCTGGGCCGCCACGCGGCCGCCCTTGGTGAAGGACCGGACGGCCCGGCTCAGGCGCCCCGGCCCGGTCGTGACGTGCCAGTTGGCGATCTCGCCGCTGATTGCGGTCAGGAACGCGCTGAACTTCAGCTGCAGTTCGTTCTCGATGTCGAGAACCCTGGTGGACACGATGTCGCGGATCGCGTCGGCGCTGGCGCGCAGCTGGTCCTGGGTGGCCTGGCTGCGGTCGAGCAGCTCGCGGAGCTCGGCCGTCGACTTCATCAGGATCGCGCCCTCGTCGTGCAGCCGCACGCGCAGGTTCACGGCGTTGTGCCGCAGGAACTCGGCGAGCCGGACGAACTTCACCCGGGCCGCGTCGCGCATGCAGAAGACCTCCAGGGCGTCCTCCAGCCCTCCGATCCCCGAGGCCCGCAGCCCCTCCTCGTCCCCGTCCAGCCGCGACTTCAGTGCCTGGAGAGCGCTGACGAAGAACACGTTGGAGGCGCCGGCCGAGCCGCTGTCCCCCGAGAGCTCGGCCACCGCGTTGCGGCACCGGCTCATCACCTCGGCCCTTTCCTCCTCCTCGATCCGGTCGAACTGGTTGACCACGAAGAAGATGTCACGGTGCCCGAGCTTCTTGACGCGCGTGAGGTAGTTCTCGGTCTCGTGGAGGGTGAACGGCCGTCCCGCGTCGGTGACGAAGACGACGGCGTCCACTTCCTCCAGGTACCGCAGGGTCACCAGCTCGCGGTCCGGGCTCTCGTTGATCCCGGCCGAGTCGACGATCTCCACGGACTTGCGCAGCAGCTCCAGCGGCTGCTCGACGACGGCGAGGGCGAACGACGGGGTCCGCGGCGCTCCGTGCGCGTCGATCTGGAGGGAGACCTCTCGTTTGAACTCCTCCGTCGTGACGGCCTTCTCGCCGCCCCGCCGGTCCGCGTCCCGGTACAGCCAGGCGCGCTCGGTCTCGCCCCAGCGCAGGACCGTGGTGAAGGCGGTGGCCGGATTGGCCTTGGTGGGGAGCAGTTTCTTCCCCAGAAGGGCGTTGATCAGCGTGCTCTTGCCGCTGCTGAACTCGCCGAGCACCATGATGCGGAAGGTCTCGCGTTCGAAGACCGCCCCGTTGATGCCGAGGTCCAGCAGTCCGCCCGGGGCTCCGGGCGGTGCGATGGCCGCCGCCGCCTCACCGGCCACCTGCTGCAGGCTCTGATAGTACGAGCGCAGTGTGCCTATGTTGTCGCTCCAGCCGCGGAACTGCACGGCGGGTGATTCCTGGCCGGCCGCCAACTGCCGGTTGTCGTGCGCCATCAGGCCCCTTCCAGCAGGGATAGGTGAGCGTGCACGGACCGGCTCAGCGACCGCGCCGTGCTCTGGAGTGAACGCCAGTGTCCGATCGAGTCCGGCTGGGCGGCGACCGCCGTCGTGTGCAGCCGCCACCACTGCTCGTCGCGGTCCCGGGCCTGGCTCAGCAGGCGCTCGTACACCTGGCCGATCCGCGCGTCCGTACGGGCCACTTGTTCGCTGAAGGCCGCTTCGACGATCCGCTCCAGATCGTCGATGGTGCGCTCGCGCCGCTCCGCCTGGCCGTGTTCGAGCGCCTCGGTCACCAGTGCCGTGCCGGCCGCCCCGGCGATCTGCGCGACGACCTCGGTGGAGACGGGTGTCAGCACGCTCTCGATGGCGGTGCCGACGAACTCCGGCAGCCAGGAGGCGTCCCAGCCCGTCGCGTCCTGCGATTCCGCGGCCGCCGCCGTGCCCGCCACCCCGGGCAGCGCCGCCGTCGGCACGACCCGCTGGGCGGGTGGGACTGCCAGGCCCTGGAACAGCTCCTCGCCGGGCCGGTTGCGCAGCAGTACGTCGCGCAGCCGGCCGGTGTCCTGTTCGAGCACCCGGTCGACGGTCACGGTGATCCAGGATTCGAAGTGCTGCAGGGCCTCGGCCGTGTACGGGATCGCGTGCAGCCGGATGAAGTGCTGCTCCTCCGGGGTCTCCAGCATCCGGGAGAAGCGCGCCGCGAGTTCGCGTGACGCGGCGGCCCGGCGCCGGCGTGCCTCCGCGGCGATCGTCGCCACGAGCGCGGCGCGCCACTCCCCCGCATCGGCGCTGAGCACGATCCAGTGGAAGCGGGCGCTCTCGTGCGCCGTGTGCCAGATCTGCGCGGCGCGGGCCCTGACCGGGTCGGTCCAGTGCGCGTCCGTCAGCGCCCGGCCGGCCGCCTCCGCCACCAGGTCGCAGCTGGCCGCCAGCAGGTACAGCCGGCGGATCGTGCGTAACGCCCGGCGCAGTCGGACGCCGGCCAGCTGCGCCAGCGCCGAGCGCAGCTGGTCGACCCCGTCCGGGGCGGCGGCCTCCGCGCCGGGTGCCGGGCCCGGGGTGCCGGAGGTGCCGGGTGCGCGTACCGGTCCGGACAGCACCAGCGCCTCGGGAGCCAGCTGTCCCGCGAGGTGGCTGACCCGCCGCAGGATCTCGGCCGCCTCGTCCTCGACCTCGGAGAGCTTGGTGACGACGATCGCGAGCGGTGGCGTGTGCGGGGCGGCGGCCAGCGCCTTGATCCTGGCCTGTTCGGTGGCGAGCATCGCGCGGCGCGCCTCGGTGACCACGACCACCACGTCGCAATCGGCCACGATCCTGGCCAGGGCGGCGCTGTCGGGCTGCCGTACGCCGGACCAGCCCTCCCAGCCGGGGGTGTCCACGAGTTCCACACCGACCCGGGCCGGCCAGGAATCGGCCGGCACCTGCAGACGTACGGTACGGCGCCCCTCCGACACCGCGTCCGCGGGCTCGGCCTCCTCGGAGTCGGCCTCCTCCGGCCCCTCGGCGCCGGTCGGGCGTACGACGACGGGCGGCCCGTCCGTCGCGTGGACGGACACCGGCAGGCAGTCCGTGCCGATCAGTTCGTTGACGAGGCGTGACTTGCCGACGTTGCTGCCGCCGATGACGCAGATGCGGGCCAGTGGTGACTCGGCCCGGCGGGCGGCGCGGCGGATCAGCGAGGCCGCCGAGTCCGCCCCGGCCCGGTCCGCGAGCAGGGCCACCTGTTCCGCCAGTTCTCGCTGCGGCAGATCCCGCGCGTGTATTTCCCTACCGCCCACGGCGCCGCCACCCCACCCCGTCCACACCGACCCGGCGCGACCATGATGCCAACGGACGGCATCCGGCGCCGCCGAATCGGCGTTCCCGGATCAGGTGGTCGGGTGCAGGCGCGACGGGGAGAGCGGTGAACTCTGCGGCCGCGCGCCGTCGGTGGCGGCCAGGGCGCTGCCCTCCAGCCAGGCCGGCCAGTCCAGGTTCCAGTCACCGAAGCCGTTGTCGAACGGGGCCATCTTCGCACCGCCGCTGTTGACCACTTGGACGATGTCCCCTTCGCGCACCGTGTCGAAGAACCACGCGGCGTCCTCGGTGCTCATGCCCGTACAGCCGTGGCTGACGTTCTCCTCGCCCTGCGCCTCGACCGACCAGGGCGCGGCGTGGATGTACTCGCCGCTCCACGTCACGCGCGTCGCGTAGAGCACGGGCAGGTCGTAGAACTCCGTGGTGCCGCGTTTGATGCCGACGGTGTCCCCGCGCATCCGCACCTTGGGCTCCTTGCCCAGCACCACCTTGATGCCGGCGCGCGTCCTGAACCCCGCCTTCCCGGTGGTGACCGGGATCGTCCTGATCACCCGTCCGTTGCGGCGTACCGTCATCTCGTGGGTGGCGGAGTCGGTCAGGGCCTCGATCCGGTCCCCGACGGTGAACTCCAACGGCTCGGAGGGGCCTCCGTAGCCGAGGTCGCCGACCTCGACCCCGTCGAGACCGCTGCTCACGCGGACCACGGTGTGTGCGGGCCAGTACGTGCGCGGCCGGTAGTGGAGGGTCGATCCGTCGACCCAGTGCCAGGCGCCCTCGACGTGCGGCTCGGAGGTCACCTGCAGCGCCTGCTCCACCCGGGCGCGGGCCAGCGGGTCGTCGGCGGGCACCGGCCGGCTGAGCTCCGCCGTGACGATCTCCCCCGCGCCGTACGTGCCGGGGCGGGGACCGAACTCGGCCGTCAGGCGGCCCCCGTCGGCGGGCGGGGCGGTGCTGAAGGCCATGGTCACCCCGACCGGAGTGCCCGCCCCGTCCTGGGCGCCGACCTGCACGGTGTACGTCTCCCCCGCCCGCAGCGGTTCGGTGTTCAGCCAGTACCCGCTGCCCGCGCCGAGTTCGCCGGCGAGGTGGCGGCCGTGCCCGTCCGTCACGGTCACGTCGGTGAGCCGTCCCCGGTCCGCGAGCGCGATCTCCAGCGGCGCGTCGGCGTCGGTGGGCAGCGCGTCCGCTCGGGCGGCGCGCGAGGCGTCGCCGAGTGCCCGCATCCGCAGGACGGATCCCGTGCCGCGGGAGGTGGCCCGGACCCGCTGTTCCCGCCAGCCGCCGCACAGGCCCGGGCGGAACGTGTGGACGGCGCACCGTCCCGCGGACGCCCCGGCGCCCTCGTCCACCGCCCGGCCGACCAGCAGCGTGACCGCCGCCTCCTTCGGCCGGCTCCCCGCCGTGGACCCCACGGTGTCCTCGCCCTGACCGCGGCCCGGCGCCGCCGCTACCACCAGCACGGCCCCCGTCACGGCGGCCACCACGCCCAACGCCTTCGTCGGTCGCTTTCCTCGCGTCGGTGACATAGCCACACAGCCCTCCCAGGTCTCACACGGCCGGATGGCAGTATCAAAACGATCGGGAGCCAAAATGATGATCATGAACTCGGCTCTGCGGCCGAACTGCACCCCAAGAGAACTCGTACGGAGCACACTTCGGGCTCCGGGCCCGTCAGCGCGACGGCCGGGAGCCTTGCGTAGCATCCGGGCATGTCCTCTTCTCACGACCAGGTCCGGCTCCAGCTCCTGCGCCCCGATCACGCCGACGCCCTGCTCGCGTTCGAGCGGGAGAACCGGGCCTACTTCGCCGCGTCGCTACCCGACCGCGGCGACGGCTACTTCACCGACTTCGACGCCCGCCACCGCGCGCTGCTGGCCGAGCAGGCCACGGGGGCATGCCTCTTCCACCTCCTCGTGAGCGACAGCGGAGAGGTGATGGGGCGGGTCAACCTGGTCGACGTGGCGGACGGTTCGGCCGAGCTCGGCTACCGGATCGCCGAGCGGGCCGCCGGCCGGGGGCTGGCCACATCGGCCGTCCGCGAGATCTGCGGCCTGGCCGGTGCGGAGTACGGACTGACCTCGCTGACTGCCGTCACCACGCTCGACAACGCCGGCTCACGCGCCGTACTGGCTCGTACGGGGTTCATCCCCGCCGGCGAGACGGAGGTGGACGGCCGCCCGGGCCTCCGCTTTGTACGGAACCTGTAGGAGCGGGACCATGGGGGCATGGAGGCGTCCCTGAGCGATGTCAGCACACCGGCGCGGGTGGCGGACCCCGGTGAGGGCCTCACCCACGAGGAACTGGCGCTCGCCGCCCGCAACCACGGCCTTCCCCTGGAGGCCCTGCGCTACGAGCTCACCCCGGCGGGCCTGCACTACGTGCTGGTCCACTACGACATCCCGGCCGCGGACGCCGACGGCTGGCACCTCACCGTCGGCGGCCGGGTCCGTACGCCGCTGACCTTGACCCCGCAGTCCCTCGGCGCGCTCCCCGCCGTCACCCGGCGGGTCACCATGGAGTGCGCGGGCAACGGCCGGGCCCGGCTTTCTCCGCGCCCGGTCAGCCAGCCCTGGCTCGTCGAGGCGGTGGGCACCGCCGACTGGACGGGCGTCCCGCTACGGGCCGTCCTCGCCGAGGCCGGTGTGGAGCGGGACGCCGTCGAAGCCGTCTTCACGGGCGCCGACCACGGCGTGGAGCGCGGGGTCGAGCAGGACTACCGGCGCAGCCTGCCGCTGCCGGTCGCCACCGGGGACGATCCGGAGGTGCTGATCGCGTACGCCATGAACGGCCTGCCGCTGCCGCCGCAGCACGGTTGCCCCCTGCGCCTGGTCGTCCCCGGCTGGTACGGGATGGCGCACGTGAAGTGGCTGCGGGAGATCACGCTGGTCGACGCCCCGTTCACGGGCTTCCAGCAGGTGGTGGCCTACCGCTACCGGCAGGATCCGGACGACCCCGGCGAGCCGGTGACACGGATCGCGCCGCGCGCGCTGATGGTCCCGCCGGGATTCCCGGACTTCATGTCGCGCGTCCGCGTCGTGTCCACCGGGCCCGTCCGGCTGGAGGGGCGCGCCTGGTCGGGATACGGGCCCGTGGCCCGGGTGGAGGTGAGCTCCGACGGCGGCGGTTCCTGGAGCGAGGCCGATCTCGCGCCGCAGGGTGCGCACCGCTGGGCCTGGCAGGCCTGGCACATCACCTGGACCGCCACGCCCGGCAGTCACACCCTCCTCGCCCGCGCCACGGACGCCGAAGGCCGCACCCAGCCCCTGGAACAGCCCTGGAACCGGGGCGGCTTCGGCAACAACCTCGTCCAGCAGGTGCCCGTCCTGTGCCGCTGACCGGCTCGGTCAGCGGGGCTGGTCCGCCCGGAGCAGCAGCGTGACGAAGCCCCACGACTCACGGTAGGAGCTCAGCCACTCCCGCCGGTGGAGCGCGGAGGTGGCCAGGGCGTCGGCGGCGGCGGGGTCCTCGGGGTGGTCCAGCGCCCAGGCGGCCAGGGAGCCGGTCCAGGACCACTCGTAGTTGTCGAGCTCCTCGCGGCTGCTGACGTGGCCGAACACGGGCGTCCAGCCGGCTGCGGTGACGTTCTCCAGCGTGCCCGCGAGATCGGCGAAGTCGCCCATCATCTCCACCACTTCGGCGGAGGGTTCCTGCTGCCAGTAGCCGTCGCCGATCAGTACGTGCCCGCCGGGGGCGAGGTGCTTCCGGGCGGCCTCCAGGGTGGGCAGCAGGCCGCCGAAGGCGTGGGCGGCGCCGACGCTGAGGACGAGGTCGTAGGGCTCCTCGGAGGTGTGCTCCTCGGCCGGTCCGTGGTGGAGCGTCAGGCGGTCCCCGACGGCGCGCCGGTCCGCGGCGGACCGGGCGCGGTCGAGGGCCGGCTCCGATATGTCGACTCCGTGGGCGCGGACGCCCGCGTGCATGTCGAGGCAGCGCAGCAGCCACTCACCGCCGCCGCAGCCGAGGTCGAGGACCCGTTCGTCGCCGCGCGGCAGGCCGCGCTCCAGCAGACCGTGCACCGAACTGTCCGAGAGGGGTGCGGCGATGGGGTGGTGGGTATGGGCCAGAAGAGAGATCATTTCGCGGTTCACCGCGGCAGGCTGTCAGCCGGGCGCCAAGGCTGCAACTGCTTTTCTCCGACGCGCCGCGGACCTCTTCGCCCACCGCGGGCAGGTGCCGTGAGGCCTGATCACAGGGCTCGGCGCATGCAGACGCGCGGCCACCGGTCCAGGCCGTGCCGCGCTTCCTGTTCGCGGATCTCCCGCAGGCCGGGCGTGAGCCCGCCCTCGGCCAGCGGCCGGAACCCGCAGCGCTCGTAGTACGGGGCGTTCCACGGGACGTCGGTGAAGGTGGTGAGGGTCAGCGCCGGCACGCCGTCGCGCGCGGCCCGGTCCGCCAGGTGGTCCAGCAGGGACCGGCCGACACCGCGGCGCGCGCTGTCCGGGTGCACCGACACCTGCTCGACGTGGAGGCCGCCGTCTACGGGGTCGGCGATCAGATACGCGACGGGGGCGTCGGCCCCGTCGACGGCGACCCAGGCCAGCCCGTCCCGCTGGTAGCGGGCGAGTTCATCGAGCGGGAGCGGCTCGTCGTCGGCGATCTCGGGCATGCCGATGTCCCGGAAGCACAGCCCGGCCGCCCTCTCGATGTCCTGGAGGAGGGGCATTTCGTCGAGGCGTGCTGCTCGTATGCGCATGGACGCATTGTCGCGGCCCGGCCGGGCGTTGCCATCCGATTTGGGCCGCCCTCGTACCGGGGTGGTCGGCGACGGCCCCGCAGTGCCGTAGGCTGGTGTCTACCGACGCGGGGTGGAGCAGCTCGGTAGCTCGCTGGGCTCATAACCCAGAGGTCGCAGGTTCAAATCCTGTCCCCGCTACTGAACGGCGAAGGCCCGGATCCTCACGGATCCGGGCCTTCGTCATTTCTTTCAGAGCCGGTCCAGTACGGCGCCCAGGGCGTCCATGACGTGGCCGCGCCAGCCGCCGCCCATGATCTTGCGGGCCGCCATCTGCGCCGGGTCGTCCGGGTCGAAGCCCTCGTGGACGAGGAAGAGCCTGGTCCCGCGGCCCTCCGGTTCGAGGGTCCACGTGATGGTCCAGTCAGCCGTGTTCGCGGCGGAGGCGTCGGTCCAGCGGACCGAGAGCATCCGTCCCGTCTCGTAGGCGAGGACCTCCGCCGCCGTCGTACCGGAGTAGCCCGTGTTCGGGCGCGGCAGCGAGGTCATCGTGTAGCGGTGGCCGACCTCCAGGCGGAAGTCCGACGGCATGAGCCACTGGGCGATCAGCTCGGGTTCGGTGAGGGCGCGCCAGACCTTGGCCGGCGGGTGCGGCAGGAACTGGTCGACCCGGACGGTGGTGAGGTCGTCGGGGCCGGCGGCTTCGAGGCCGTGCCCAGCGTCGCGCCCGTGGTCGCGGCCGTGGTCGTGGTCGTGGTCGTGGTCGTGGTCGGATGCTGGAGTCATGTCTCATCGTCCGGCAGGCGGTCCAGGAGCTCGCCGAGGTCCTTGAAGCGGTCCCGCCAGAACCGCTCGTACGGATGCAGCCAGTCCTGCACGTCGGCCAGCGGCGCGGCCTCCAGGCGATAGATGCGCTGGCGGCCGGCGCGCTCCTCCGAGACGAGCCCGGCCTCCCGCAGCACCTTCAGGTGCTCCGAGAGGCTGGGGCGGCGCATGTCGAAGTGGTCGGCGAGGGACTGGACCGGCTGCGGGCCTCGCTCGCGCAGCAGTCGCAGGACTTCACGGCGGGTGCCGTTGGCGAGCGCGGCGAACACGCGGTCCTCGTCGGCAGCCGTCGTGATCATGGGTCTAGAAGCCTTCCTTCTCCGTGAGCAGCATCAGGCCGTTGCCGTCGGGGTCACTGAGACCGGCCATCCGCCCCCAGGGGGCGTCGTCCGGACCGCTCACCTCGACCCCGGCCGCCACGAGCCGCGCGCAGTCGGCATCGACATCGGCCGTCACCAACATGATCCCCCGGGCGGAGCCGGGCGTGAAATCTCCCATCCCCGGGCCGGAAAGCGTGAAGACGGTCTGCGCGCCCCGCGGTGCGACCTGGAGCCAGCGCACGGGCCCGACCTGGCGGTCCGCGCGGAGCTCGAAGCCGAGAACGTCGGTGTAGAAGGCGAGGGCCCGGTCCTGGTCGGCGACGGGGAGAGTGACGAAGGAGGCGTGCGTGATGTTCATGGCTCCACGATAGGTAGGTAATCCCCTACGCGTCAACCGTAGGAAATTTCCTACCTGTCGATCTCGGTCGTCGCTCGTTACGATCACCGCGGCAGGGCCGTAGCGCAGAGGTCGTCGCACCTGGCCTGCACAGCCGGAGGACGTCGGTTCGAATCCGACCGGCCCTGTCTCCCTCCCGCTCCTCCCCCGATCGGCGATGAACTTGTGAGCAGAAAACCGCTCGTGGGCGGGCTGCCCGTCGAGGAGCTCGCCCTGTGGCACCTGGCCCGGCGGTACGCGGTACCGCGATGGATGATCGAGGGCGCGACCGAGGCCCGGTCGGCCGGCGACTGGCGGTCCGCCTGTGCGGTCTCGGCCGTGGACGTCGCCCTCGACCCGGTGCGGATCATGGAGCACTACGGCGCCGCTGTGTGGGACTCCGTCGCGGACGACCTCGCACACCTGGCCCCGGACCTGCTGCGCTGGCACCTGCCCCGGCTCGCGTACGGCACCGTGCTGGCTCCGCGCCGGGTGATCCTCCTCGCCCGCCACGGCTCCCCGGCCGACGCGGAGGCGGCGTACCTGGCCGTTATCACCCCCGCGCGGTACGACGGTCCGCAGCGGCTGGTCCTGGACTTCCTCGCCGCCGAAGCCCCCGAATTGAGGAGCGGTGGCGTCGTCGAGGACTGGACCCTGACGCGCCACCTCTGGGACGCCCGGCACGCCCCGGAGCTGCGCGAGCGGTGCGGCGGCGCGGGACGGCTCCCCTTCTTCCACGCGGACGGCACCCCGCTCGGACCACGGGAGCTGCCCGACACCGACCCCGCGGCCACCGACCCCGCCGCCACCGATCCGGCCGCGCGGGAGGAGTGGGTCGCCGTCCTCCAGGCCCGCGGGGACATCGCCGGCGCCTTCGCCGCAGTGGGCATCGACGCGGATCTGACGATCCTGCCGCGCGCTCCGGACGTCATCGCGGGGCTTCCCCTGGACCTGCCCCGAATGGACCGTGAGGTACGGCGCCTGCTCTCGGCCGGTGTCGCCGACCGGTTCCGGATTCCCGGCGCGTACGGCGGCAACGTCCTGCTGGAGCCGGCCGGCCCCGGCGCTCACGTCCCGCTCCGCGCCCGCGCGTGTGAGCTCTACCGGCACAGTTCCGCGCCCACGGTCCCGCGGACCGCGTGGCGGCGCCTGCCCGACCTCCAGCTGGTCCGCACCGGGCGCGTCGCACCGGAGGAACTCCATCCGCTGGTGACGGCCGCCCTCTTCCCGGCCGCGGGTCCGGCGTACGGGCCACCCGGACCGCCCGCCGCCCTGGAGCCGGTACGGGTCCGGTGCGGCGGCGAGTGGCACCTGATCGCCTTCCGCGACGGGGAACTCCGGATCCCGCACAGCGCGCGGGAACAGCAGCGCGAGCAGGCCATGCGGGCCTTCGGCGGCGCCGTCGCGGGCTGCTTCGCCGTACAGCAGGCCTGGGCCTCGGGGCGGGGCCGGCTCCCGCGCGCCCTGCGGCCGCTGCGGCGAGAACTCTTCGAACGCGCGCGGCACGGTGACGCCCCGGGCGTGGCCGCCCTGCTGGCCGCCGGAGTGGACCCGGCGGTCCGGGACAACGGGACGGGGCAGAGCCTTCAGGACGTGCTGGGCCCGCTCGGCCCCGAGGCGGGCTGACACCGCGGGGAGGAAGATGGGAAAGGGACGCTGCGGCACATGGGAGTGATCATGTTCCAGGACACCAAGGCATTCAGCGGGTTCTCTGTGGACGACGTCGGGAAGGCCAAGGAGTTCTACGGCGGGACGCTCGGCCTGCGGGTCTCGGAGGAGAACGGCATGCTCTTCCTGAACCTCGGGGGCGGCGGGACCGTTCTGCTGTACCCCAAGGACAACCACCGGGCGGCGGACTTCACCGTGCTCAACTTCCCGGTGACCGACATCGAGAAGACCGTCGACGAACTCACGGCGCTCGGCGTGGGCTTCGAGCGCTATCCGGGCTTCGACCACGACGCCAAGGGCATCGTCAGGGAGCAGGGGGAAGGCATGCCGTCGATCGCCTGGTTCAAGGACCCCGCGGGCAACGTGCTGTCCGTACTCGAAGAGCCTGCCTGACCCCGATTCGCCCCGACTACGGCGGGGCCGGCGCGAGAAGGGATTCCGCGACCGAGGTGCGGGCGTAGAGCACCGAGCGCCCGGCCCGGTGGGCGGTGACCAGGCCCGCGTCACGCAGGGCCGTGAGGTGCTGGGACACCCCTGCCGGGGAAAGACCCGTACGGTGCGCCAGTTCGGTGGTGGAGGCCGGGCTTTCCAGTTCGGTCAGGAGCAGGGTCCTGGAGCGGCCGAGTACGGCGGCGACCGCGGCGGTCCTGGCGACGGGCCGGGGTTCCCACAGGGCGCCGACACCGCGCGCCGGATAGGCGAGCTGCGGCGGCTCCGGCAGGCTCACCCGGGTGAGCACCCCGGGTCCGGTGAACGCCGAGGGGATGAGCAACAGCCCCGCCCCCGCGGTCTTACGGGACATGGCCCACCGGCGTCGGATCAGCAGCAGCTCGTCGGCGTCCCAGCTCACCGAGGGGTGCAGGTCCTTGAACAGGCCGGCCGCGCCGTACTCGGCGACCTGCCGGGCCCGGTGGAAGACGTCGGCGTCGAGCACCGACCGGATCCGCGCCCAGTAGGGGGCGAGGGCCAGTTCCCAGTACGTCTCGATCTCTTCCACGACCCGGGGCAGGCGTGCCTCCGGATCCGCGTACAGGCTCCGTGATCTGGACCCCTGACGCCCCTGCTCCCGGGCCAGGCGGTCGAGGTCGTGGCGGACCCGGGCGGCGGGAGCGGCCAGGATCGCGGCCAGCTCGCCCGCCAGCGTGGGGGCCGGTCCGGCCGGGGCCGGGTTGAGGAAGTCGGCGACGTAGCCGGAGGGCGGGATCAGTTCGGCGAGCCAGCCCCGGTCGAGGCCGGCGGCCGCCACCCTGGGCCGGACCTGCTCGGCCCAGGTCCGGTGCACGGGATGGGCGGAGCCGGAGCTCAGCAGCCGGAAGCTGGTCCCGACCTCCCACATCGGCGAGACGGCGAACCGCGTCTGCGCCAGATCGCTCGCGGAGAACACCAACTCCTGCAGGAAGACCACCTCGTAGGATTCGGTTGGAGCTGAATCAATGGTGGCGAGCGTATCTCGTGGCGATCATTCCGGCATGACCTCAGAGACGATCAACGCAGCGGCATCGGGTACCTGGAAGCTCGGCGACCTGGAGATCAACCGGATGGGCTTCGGCGCGATGCGCCTGCCGCAGAACGGCGAGGCGTTCAGGACCGACGCCGAGCCGAGCGACCGCGGCCGGGCCATCGGCGTACTGCGCCGCGCCGTCGAGCTCGGCGTGAACCACATCGACACCGCGGCCTTCTACTTCTCCCCCCTGCGCTCCGCCAACGAACTGATCAACCGGGCACTGGCCCCCTACCCGGACGACCTCGTCATCACCACCAAGGTCGGGCCGGGCCGGGACCCGTCCGGCGAGTGGGCGCCCCACGCCACCCCGGAGCAACTGCGCGGCCAGGTCGAGGAGAACCTGCGCCAGCTCGGCCGCGACCACCTCGACGTGGTGAACCTGCGCGTCGTCGGGACCGGTTCGATCGCCGAACGCTTCGGCGCGCTGGCCCGGCTGCGCGAGGCCGGGCTCATCCGCCACCTGGGCATCTCCAACGTCACTCCCGGACACCTCGCCGAGGCGCGGGCCATCGCGCCCGTGGTGTGCGTACAGAATCCGTACGGCCTCGGCGTGCGGCCCGAGCAGGACGAGCTGCTGCGTACCTGCGGTGAGCTGGGGATCGCGTTCGTCCCCTTCTACTCGATCGCGGGCGCCGGAGGCCAGGCCGGCGTGACCGGCGCGGAGAGGGAGGAGGTGCTCGCGGTGGCGCGGGCGCACGGGGCGAGCGCGGCGCAGGTGCGCATCGCGTGGACGCTGCACCGCGGACCGCACGTGCTGTCCATCCCCGGCACCGGCAATCCGGATCACCTGGCCGCCAATGTGGCCGCGGGCGCACTGCGCCTCTCCGAGACGGAACTGTCCCTCCTGGAGCGGCTCCACGGGACCGCTCGCTGAGTTCCGCCACGGCCCGCCTGTGACGGCACTCACACGAGTTCCCGGTGTCCCGTGTCAACCGGATCCGGTGCGGCGGGCGTATGCCCCGTGAGAGGGACACATGGATCCGGGAGCGATTTTTGACCGTCGAGGAGTTCGAACAGTTCTACGCGCAGGCGGCGGGACGGCTGACAGGCCAGTTGTACGTGATGCTCGGCGATCACCATGAGGCGCAGGACGTGGTGCAGGAGGCGTTCGTCCGGGGGTGGGGACGCCGGCGTCAGCTGGACCACGACGGCAGGCCCGAGGCATGGATCCGCACCGTCGCGTGGCGGCTCGCGGTGAGCCGGTGGCGCGTACGCCGCCGTACCGCCGACGCCTGGCAGCGCAGTGCCCCCGCGGGCCATGTGGAGGGACCGGGGCCGGAGGCTGTCGCGCTCGTCGAGGCGCTGCGGCACCTGCCCGCCAAGCAGCGCCGGACGCTGGCCCTGCACTACGTGTGCGATCTGACGGTCGAGCAGATCGCCGCGGAGACCTCCCTGTCCGCGAGCACGGTCAAGACGCACCTGACCCGGGGCCGGGCCGCCCTCTCCCGCCAACTGCAGGACCCCCGCATTGAGGAGGCTCCCGATGCCTGACTCCCACGATCCGCTGCGGTCCCTGTTCCGGGAAGCGGCCTCCGCGGGGCGGTCCGGGGCCGGCCTGCCGCCCGTCTCCGTCATCACCCGGCGCGGCGAGCGGGCCCGGCGTCGCCGGATCGCCGGCATCGCCGTCGCCTGCTGCCTCGTCCTCGGCGGGTCCGGGGTCGCCCTGGACAGCGTGCTGCCGCGCGAGGCGGGCCCGACCCTCCCGGCGACCACTCCCACCCCCTCTCCCGGACCGCCGTCCCCCCTGAAGACCTCCCTGCCGACCCCCCTGCCGACCTCCCCGAGCACGACCACGACGCCGGCCGCCCCTCCCTCCGCGACAGCGGATCCGGGGATGTCCCCCACCCCCACGCAGCCCGCTCCGTAGCCCCGCCCGCCCCGTCGACGGCGGACACCGGCCCCGCCACCACGGCCGGCGGTTCCGCGTGCCCTCTGCCGATCAGGAGATCCCGACATGTCCGTTTCCGCCCCGCCCCGGCCCGTCGAAACGCCCGGCAGGCCCGCCACGCGCCGGGCGTTCCCGTGGCGCCCCGGTCGTGCGGACCGCGAGGTGTTGTGGCTCTACCTGCTGACCCGCGTGGGCCTGTGGGCCACGGCGGAATCCGTCCGCTGGCTGTTCCCCGCCGACGGCGAGACACGGCGGCCGCCTTCGCTCCTGTCCCCCTGGCAGCAGTGGGACTGGTGGCACTACCTCCACATCGCCAGGGACGGCTACTTCCCCGGCCGGGCCGGTCCCTGGACGGCCGGCTGGGACAACAGGGAGGCCTTCCTCCCCGGTTTCCCCCTCACCTTGCGCGCGGTCCACGCGGTCGTCCCCCACTGGGCGGCGGCCGGAGCGCTGATCTCGTTCGTCGCGGGCGGGGTCGCCGTCCTTGCGCTGGCCCGCATCGCCCGCCTCCAGTTGCCGGACCTGGACGCCGGGCGGCGGACGGTGCTGTTCTTCCTGTGCTCGCCCTGTGCCGTGTTCCTCACCGCCGGCTACACCGAGGCACTGTTCCTGGCCCTGGCCCTGCCCGCGTGGCTGGCGGCCCTGCGCCGGAACTGGCCGGCGGCCGCCGCCCTGGCCTGCCTCGCCTGCTCCGTGCGGGTCACCGGGCTCTTCCTGGTGGGCGCGCTCGTCCTCCAGTTCGCCCTCACCGCGCGCGGGCGACGCGCCTGGCGCGCGGCGCCCTGGCTGTGCCTCCCCGCCCTCGCCCCCGCGCTCTTCAGCTGGTACCTGCACGCGCGGACCGGGGACTGGATGGCCTGGAAGCACGCCCAGGAACGCGGTTGGTACCGGGAGTTCCACTCGCCGTGGGAAGCCTGGGCGAACACCTGGGACGCCGCCTTCCACCACGTCCACCCCACCGGTTACGCGCTGATGTGGCAGGCCGAGCTCCTGGCCATGCTGGTCGGCGTCGTGCTCCTGATCCTGCTCGTACGCCGCCGCCGCTGGCCCGAGGCCCTGTACACCGGCCTCACCCTGTGGGCGCTGGGCACCTCCTACTGGTACACGTCCGTTCCCCGTTCGACGCTGCTGTGGTGGCCGCTGTGGATCGGCCTGGCCTCCTGGAGCCTGCGGCGCCCCCGGGTGCAGAGCGCCTACCTGTGCGTCGCAGCCCCGCTGGCCACGACGGTCGCCGTCACCTTCCTCAGCGGGCGCTGGGCAGGCTGAGCGATCACCGCATAGAGTCCGCGTGTGGACAGACACATATCGTTCGAGCGGTTGCACAACTTCCGTGATCTGGGCGGCTATACGACCGCGGACGGCGGGCACGCGGTGAGGTGGGGCCGGCTGTTCCGCGCCGACTCCCTCGGCAAGCTGCGGGGTCCGGACTGGGAGCGCTTCCTGGAACTCGGCGTCGAGGCCGTCATCGACCTGCGGTACTCCTGGGAGATCGACGCGAAGGGCAGGGTGCCCGAGCATCCGTCGCTCGCCTATCACCACCTCAGCATCGAGCACCGGCCCTACGACCAGCCTTCCCTCGGCCCGGACGTCGAGACCGGGCCGTACCTCGCCGAGCGGTACATGGAGGTCGCCCACGACGGCGTCGTGGAACTGCGCGCCGCCCTTGAGGTGATCGCCGGCCAGGACGGCCCCGTGGCCTTCCACTGCGCGTCCGGCAAGGACCGCACCGGTCTGCTGGCGGCGCTGGTCCTGGCCCTGCTGGGGGTCCCCGAGGACGCCATCGTCGAGGACTTCGCCCTCACCGGGCTCGCGACCGCCCGGCTGCTCGCGGACTGGCGGGCCGACCACCCCGGCCAGGAGCCTCTCTGGCCGGGCTACGGCCGGGCGCCCGCCGAGGTGATGAGCCTGTTCCTCGCGGCCGTGACCCGCGAACACGGGTCCGTACGGGAGTACGCGGCGGACCTGCTCGGCGTGGACGACACCCTCGTCGCCGCCCTGCGCGAGAACCTGCTCGAACCCGCTCCGCGATAGGTCTGAGCCGTACGGTCCCGGCTCGGCGGGCCACCGGACGCTACAGGAGGCCGTGGTCGCGGGCGTATATGGCGGCGTGCGTGCGGTCGCGCAGGCCCAGGCGGGACAGGACCCGGGAGATGTGGTTCTTGACCGTGCCCTCGCTGAGGTAGAGCCGGCCCGCGATCTCGCGGTTGGTCGATCCGGTGGCGATCAGGCGCAGTACGTCGGTCTCCCGCGCGGTCAGGACCTCGGGGCCCGGACCTTCCGGGACCTGTGGCGCGGGCTCCGCCGACGCCGGGCGGGCGCGGGCGAGGCCGGCGGCCAGCCGGCCGGCCACGGCCGCGTCGAGCTGGGCGACTCCGGCGTGTGCCAGGCGTACGGCCGCGGCCAGTTCGGCCGAGGGCAGGTTCTTGAGGAGGTAGCCGACGGCGCCCGCCGCGAGCGCCTGGACCACGTACTCGTCGTCGTCGAAGGTCGTCAGCATGATCACCCGGCAGTCGGGGGCGCGCTCGGCCAGTACGCCCACGGCGGTGACCCCGTCCATGACGGGCATCCGGACGTCCATGAGGATCACGTCGGGGCGGTCGGACACCGCCGCCTCGACGGCCTGGAGTCCGTCCGGGACGGCCCCGGTGACGGTGATTCCGGGCTGGATGCCGAGCAGGGAGGCGATCCCCTCGCGCACGAGTTCCTGTTCGAGGAGATGGTGGCCGCCGGATATCCGGCCGCGTCCGAACCGATGTGGGAGTTCCACTACAAGAACCAGTGGGACTCGCTGCAGCGCATCATGCGCGAGGAGATCGATCCGGGTTACGACGGCGACCGGGAGGCCGGCACCCCCTTCTGTCCGGCGGGCGCCGGGCAGGGCTGCGACACCGACTACGTCTACGCGGACCGGCCCGCGCGCGTCCACAAGGCGGTGGAGCGGCTGTCTCTGACCGGCCGCATCGGCAAACCGCTGATCACCCTCCAGGGGACGCTCGACACCCTGCTGCCGATCTCCAGGAGCGGTGACGTCTACGCGAGGATGGTCGAGGACTCCGGGCGGGGCGACCTGCACCGCTACTACCGGATCACCGACGGCACCCACTCCGACGGCCTGTACAAGGCGTTCCCGTCCCTGGTCCGGCCGATGTCGCCGTGCCTGAAGACGGGCTTCGACGCGCTGGCCGCGTGGATGGCGCGGGGCGCCGCCCCGCCACCGGGCCGCACGGTTCCCAGGGCCCCGGCCGGGACCGACACCGTCAACACGTGCTCACTGTGACGCGTCGGTCCGGCCGCTGATCCCCGTCCCGGCCGTGCCCCGCCAAGGCGGTGCGGCCGGGGCCTGCCTCAGGCGCGGTGGGAACCGCCGAACGGACCGCCGAGCGGCCCGCCGTACGGGCCTCCGATGCCGTAGTGCGTCGTCAGCTCCTCCCGGTAGCCGGCGTCACCGAGGTGCTTCTCGCGGTGGAACTCCGGAGCTGCCTTGATCTGTTCCTTGGTGGCGTCCACGTGGACGGTCTCGTTCTCCAGGTCGACGTCGGTCACGGCGCCGGCCGGGATGAGGACTTCCTTCCCGAAGATCCACACACCGGTGTCCACCACCAGGTAGGCGTCGCCGACCTCGTCGTTGTGCTTGTCCACCTTGCCGATGCCGCCGTCCGTGGCCTCGACCTTCCAGCCGCTGAGGTCGGTGCCCGCAAGATGGCGCGCGGTCGGCCGGTAGCTCCACACGTGCTCAGTCACGCGAAAACAACTCCTCCGGTCGATCGGGCAGCGGGTCCTTCCCGCCGCACATCGCGCCTGCCCCGTAACCGGAGCCGTAACCACCCCGCCGCCGCTGCGGACCGCGCATACTCGGACCATGGCTGACACCACCACAGTCGAGGTCGACACCGATGTCCACGACCGGCTCGCCGCACTCGCCGCGGCCCGTGGGCTGAGCCTGCCCGCGTACCTGGCCGAACTGGCCGCCGCCCAGGAGAACGAGGCCGCTCTCGCCCGCGCCGCCCGCGCCTTCGAGAAGGCGGTCGCGCGGCCCGGGTTCCGCGAGGGGTTCGAGCACGACTTCGGCCCCGGACCTTCCGGCCCCCGGGTGGCGTGAGGCGCTCCCGTCAAGCCCAGGGACGCCGACGGCGCGAGGTGCAGCCGGTGCGTCGCGAGACGTGCACGCAGCGTGTGGCCCAGAGGGGCGGAAACACGCCACGTCACTCCACGTTGACGAAATTTAACGCTTAGGGCAGCCTTACCTTCGCTCGCGCCGTCAAAGGCGCGGGCCCACCCTCGCCTGCACCTCCCCCGCCATCGGAGCACCATGTCCACCGCAGATGCCGCCTCGATCCGACGAAGATCCGGGCAGCCGTCCGATCTCCTCCAGGTTCCGCAGTGGTGTGCACCCGCCCTGGCCTCGCTCGCCGTGTGCGCCGGATGGGGAGCCAGCACCTGGGTGGCCATCCACCTCCGGGCCGACGCCGTGCTCCACACCGTGGCCCTTTTCGTCCACCTCGCCTCCCTCGTCATCGGCTTCGGCGCGGTCCTCGTGATCGACTACTACGGGGCCCTCTGGCTCAGCGGCCGCAAGTCGCTGCGTGACGTGGTCGAGTGCACCACCCCCCTGCACGTGCCGGTCTGGGCCGGGCTCGCCGGGCTCATCGCCAGCGGGGCCTTCCTCCACCCGGACCTCTCCTCGCCCCTCACCTGCGTAAAACTCGGCCTCGTCCTGCTCCTGGCCCTGAACGGCGTGCAGGCGGGCGTCCTGCACCGCCGGCTGGCCGCCCTCGGCGGCCGGCCCGCCACCCGCGCGCTCCTGCTCCGGGGCGCCCTGACCGCGACCGTCTCGCAGGTCGCCTGGTGGGCCGCCGTCGCCATCGGGTTCCTCAACAGCCGCCGCTGACCGTCATCGGCGTGGCGCCTCCCGTTGCCCAGGGTCATGCCGGAGTCGAGGACGGCGGCGCAGCGCTCCAGCTCGGCGTGAGGTGCCGGTCAGGACGGGCTCGCCCCATTCGGTGGCGCCGCCCTTGAGGTCGCACGGGGCGTACGGACTCCGCGCTCGCGCAGCTGTTCCAGCAGGGAGTTGACGACGCCGACCACCAGGACCCGCTCGACGCCGGCCTGAGGGAGCAGGTCGGCCACGGCGCGGGCGCGCCCGGGAGCGGTGCAGCGAGCTCTCGGCCGAGATCGCGTACGGGCGGGCGCCGTTGCCGGGGTGTGCGGGCGTACGTGCATGAGGTAGGTCCAGCGCGGCGATCCGTACGGGCAACAGCGGATGCCCGAGCAGGTCGGCGACGGTGGCGCCCACGCAGACGTCGAGCGCGGCGGCGGGCAGGGCGCCCGGTTCCACGGCACAGGAGCCGACGGCCGCGGCGAGGCGCAGGCTGAGCCACGGTCTCGACGCTGACCTCGGGCCGGTGAGCAGCTCTTCGAGGAGCAGGACGGGAGCGCGGTGCTGTCCCCGTGCGTTGACGGGGAATTCGGCGAGCGCCCGGCAGGCCCGGTCCAGCTCGCGTTCGTCGCGTACCTCGCGGACCAGCATTGCGGCGCACAGGTCGGCCGGTTTGACGACGAGCGGGTAGCCGGTCCGGCGGGCGGCGGTGACGGCCTCGGCGGTGTCGGCGCATACGGCGAAGCGCGGGCCGGCCACTCCGGCCCGGGCCAGTACCCGGCGGGTCAGGTCCTTGCGGCAGGCGTTCGCGACGGCTTCGGCTGCGGGGCCGGGCAGGCCCAGCCGCTCGGCGGTGCGGGCCGCGGCGGGCGGGTAGCAGTCGCAGGACGGGACCACGCCGTCGAAGGCGAGCAGCGTATGGAGCCGCCGGGCCAGGCCCCGCCGCCGGTCGACAGGCTGGGTCGGCGAAAGCTCCTTATGCTCGGAGAAAGGGGCTGCTCAGACCCCTGAAGGGCGGCTGTCATGACCGAGCCGAGCGATGCGGTCCAGGCCGACCGCGCCCTGAAGGCCAAGCACCGCACGATGTGGGCGATGGGCGACTACCCGTCGGTCGTCTCCCACGTCATCCCGGAGTTGGGCGCCCTGCTGGTCCGCGAGTGCGGTGTACGGGCGGGCGACAGCGTCCTCGACGTCGCGGCGGGCTCCGGCAACGCGGCCATTCCGGCCGCCCTGGCCGGGGCCGACGTGGTGGCGTCCGACCTCACCCCCGAACTGCTGGAGATCGGACGGCACCTGGCCGCCGTACGGGGCGTGCGGCTGGAGTGGCGGGAGGCGGACGCGGAGGCACTGCCTTTCGCGGACGGCGAGTTCGATGTCGTGATGTCGTGCGTCGGCGTCATGTTCGCCCCGCACCACCAGGCGGCCGCGGACGAAATGCTGCGCGTCTGCCGCTCCGGCGGCACGGTCGGGCTGGTCAACTGGACTCCGCAGGGATTCGTGGGCCGGATGTTCGCCACGATGAAGCCGTACGCGCCCCCGCCGCCGCCCGGGGCACAGCCGCCACCGCTATGGGGGGACGAGGAACACGTCCACGAGCTCCTCGGCGATCGCGTCACCGACGTCGACTCCCGCCGGGAGACCGTCCACGTGGACCGGTTCGCGCAGCCCGCCGACTTCCGCGAGTTCTTCAAGGCCTGCTACGGGCCGACCGTCGCCGTCTACCGCAGCCTCGGCGACGACCCCGAGCGTGTCGCCGCCCTGGACGCCGATCTCGACGCCCTCGCCGGCGAGCACCTGCGGGACGGCGCCATGGAGTGGGAGTACCTGCTGCTCACCGCCCATCGGCGAGGCTGATCACAACGCCCGTACGGTCACTCCACCGCCGGATGCACCTCCGGATGGGCGTCCCACCACTCCTTGTGGAACGCGTTGTTGCCGACATTGGCCACATACGCGCGGGCCGCAGCGCGGTAGAGCAGCTCCGCCTGGCCGGCCGAGACCGCGGAGCGGCCCCAGGCCAGCCGGATCCGGCCGGTGACCGGGGCCCCGACGAGCGGGCGCATCACCGTGCCCTCCGCCGCCGGGGCCGTGGGCTGGCTGAGGGAGATCGCGCGGCCCGCGGCGATCAGGTCGTAGTGCATCTTGCGGTCGGTGATCCGATAGCGCAGTGACGGGCTGAACCCTGCCTTCGCACAGGCGGCGACCAGGGCTTCGGGGCCGCCGTCGTCGTCCTCCACCAGCGTCATCCACGACTCGCCGGCAAGGTCGGCGAGCTCGATGCGGTCCGCGCCCGCGAGGCGGTGGTTCGCCGACAGCCGGATGCAGAACGGCTCCTTCGCGATGAGCGTCCTCGCCAGGGCCCCCTCGGGGAGCGGCACCCGGTGGTCGTTGACCTCGCCGTACACGATGGCGTCGTAGCGTCCGGCGCCGAGCATCCGGGTCAGCGCGGTCACCGAGTCCTCCAGGTCGACCGTGATCTCCTGGCCGGACAGGAACAGGTCGGTCTGCGCCAGCAGACCGTCGATCAGCACGAGCAGGATGCAGCCCAGCCTCAGCGGGGTCCCGGTGTCGACGGCCCGCGCCTCCGCGCCCAGCGCGTCCATCTCGCTGAGCACCCGGCGCGCCTTGGCCAACACGAACTGGCCCAGCGCCGTGGGCTCCACCCCGCTGCGGCCCCTCACGAAAAGCTCGCCGCCCGTGACCCGCTCGATGCGGCGCAGCTGGGCCGAGAGCGCAGGCTGGGACACCCCGAGGCGCCGCGCCGCTCCCCCCAGACTGCCCGCCTCGGCGATCCGGCAGACAGCTTGCAGATGCCTCAACTCCAGCTGCATCCGGGCAGCGTACGCAGCGCGCCGCCAACGCACCATAACGCGGACCTTATGTCCGCCGGGATGTCCCAATCCCGTCATGTACACGCTCATACTCGGCCGCGAACGTGCACGCACTCCCCCACCCACCCCCACGATCGGAGTGGACGTTGCAGCCCACCAGATGGATGGCGGCCGTGGCAGCGATGGCGCTGACCGCAAGCCTCGCCGGAACCCTGGCCGGGACGGCATCGGCAGCGCAGCACGCGCAGCCCGCACCGTCCCAGCAGGACACACCGGCCGCACGCGCGGTCGCCGCCGCGGACCAGGCCGTCGACAGCGGTCTCGACTCCCTGGTCAACTCCTCGCAGGAGCGGTACGAACGACGCCTGGTCACCCCCTGGGTGAAGGACCTCTATTCCGTCGCGTACGAGCGCAGCTACCGCGGCCTTCCGGTCGTCGGCGGCGACGCGGTCGTGCTCGCGGACGGCGCGGGCAAGGTACGCGCCCTCCAGTCGGCCTCCTCCGTACGCATCGACGTGGCGACCCGGCCTTCGGTCACCGCGAAGGACGCCGAGGCCACGTCGCGGGCGAAACTGGCCTCGGTCGACAAGGTCGAGAGCAGTCGGCTCGTCGTCCGGCTGAAGGACGACAAGCCGTTGCTGGCCTGGGAGACCGTCCTGACCGGGCGGACGCGGACGGCGCCCAGCAAACTGCACGTGTTCGTGGACGCCCGCAGCGGCGCCTTCGTCGACAGCTATGACGACGTGGTCGCCGGCTCCGGCAGCAGCAAGTGGAACGGGCCGAACCCGCTCACCGTCGACACCACCAACTCGGGTTCCACGTACACGCTGCGCGACCCGAACCGGACCGGCCTGAGCTGTGCGGACTACAGCACCGGCACGGTCTTCACGAAGTCGTCCGACTCCTGGGGCACCGGCAACCCGACCAGCAAAGAGACCGGCTGCGTGGACCTCATGTTCGCCGCGCAGAAGCAGTGGGACATGCTCGGCCAGTGGCTGGGCCGCAACGGCGTCAGCGGCAACGGGCGCAGCTTCCCGGGCAAGGTCGGGCTCGGTGATCTCAACGCCTACTGGGACGGCAGTTCGGTCACCATCGGGCACAACCAGGCCAACGAGTGGATCGCCGGCGTGGACGTGGTGGCCCACGAGTACGGGCACGCCATCGACTCCAACACCCCCGGCGGCACCAGCGGTCAGGAGGCCGGGCTCGGCGAGGGCACCGGTGACATCTTCGGCGCACTGACCGAGGCGTTCGCGGGCGAGCCTTCTCCGTACGACACTCCGGACTACACCGTCGGCGAGATGATCAACCTCGTGGGCAGCGGTCCGATCCGCAACATGTACAACCCGTCGGCCATCGACAACGACCCGAACTGCTACAGCTCGGCGATACCCGGCACCGAGGTGCACGCGGCGGCGGGCCCGCTGAACCACTGGTTCTACCTGCTCGCCGAGGGCAGCAACCCGGGCGGCGGCAAGCCGAACAGCCCCACCTGCAACCAGTCCACGGTGACCGGCGTGGGCGTCCAGAACGCCGGAAAGATCTTCTACGGCGGAATGCTGCTCAAGACGAGCAGCATGTCGTACAAGAAGTACCGGACGGCGACGCTCAGTTCGGCCAAGTCGCTCGACACCACCTGTGATCTCTTCAACAAGACCAAGGCCGCCTGGGACGCGATCAGCGTGCCCGCCCAGTCCGCCGATCCGACGTGCACCCCGAGCGGTCAGAACAACGACTTCTCGATGGCGCTGAACCCGGCGTCCGGCACCGTCCAGCAGGGCGGCACGGTCACCACCACCGTCGGCACCACCGTGACGACCGGGACCGCGCAGTCGGTGACCCTGACCGCCTCCGGCCTGCCGGCCGGGGTGAGCGCCTCCTTCAACCCGGCCACCGTGCAGTCCGGCCAGTCCTCGGTGCTGACCCTGACCGCCACCGCCAACGCGGCGCCCGGCGCGTCCACCGTCGTCGTCAAGGGACAGGGGAGCACCCTCTCCCACACCGTCGACTACTCGCTCAACGTCGGCGGGACGCAGCCTCCCAACGACCCGCCGGACATCAGCGTCGCCAACGTGCAGGCGCACCTGACCCAGTTCAACACCATCGCGACCCAGAACGGCGGCAACCGCCGGGCGGGCAGCGCCGGTTACACCCAGTCGCTGGCGTACGTGAAGGGCAAGCTGCAGGCCGCCGGTTACACGGTGACCGAGCAGAACTGCACCTCCTGCACCTACCCGTCGAACAACCTGATCGCCGACTGGCCGGGCGGCCCCGCCGACCAGACGGTCATGTTCGGCGCCCACCTCGACAGCGTGTCGGCCGGTCCCGGCATCAACGACAACGGCTCGGGCTCCGCGACGCTGCTGGAGAACGCGCTCGTTCTCGCCCAGAAGAACCCCACCATGACGAAGCACGTCCGCTTCGCCTGGTGGACCGATGAGGAACAGGGCCTCAACGGCTCCGAGTTCTACGTGGGCCAGCTGAGCAGCGCCCAGCGCGCGACCATCAAGGGCTACTACAACTTCGACATGGTCGGCTCGCCCAACGGCGGCTACTTCATCAACAACGTCAACTCCACCACCGCCGCCCCGCTCAAGGCGTACTGGACCTCGCTGAACCTGGCGCCCGAGGAGAACACCGAGGGCCAGGGCCGCAGCGACGACTACTCCTTCCAGCAGGCCGGCATCCCCACCTCCGGCTACGCGGCGGGGGCCAGCGCCCGCAAGACCTCGGCACAGGCGGCCAAGTGGGGCGGCACCGCGAACGCCGCCTACGACTCCTGCTACCACAGCGCCTGCGACACCGCGAACAACATCAACGCCACGGTCCTGGACCGCAGCGCCGACGGCGTCGCGTACACCGTCTGGAAGCAGGCCGTCGGCGGGGAGACGCCCGCGCAGGACTTCTCCCTCGGCACCAGCCCGTCCGCGGGCACCGCGGCTCCCGGCGGCTCCACCTCCGCCACGGTGAACACCCAGACCGTGAGCGGCGCCGCGCAGACGGTGGCCCTGTCCGTGTCCGGCGCGCCGGCCGGGGTGAGCGCCACCCTCAGCCCGACGTCCGTACAGTCCGGCAGCTCCTCGACGCTGTCCGTCCAGGTCGGCGCGAGCACCGTACCCGGCACCTACACCCTGACGGTCACCGGCTCCGGTACCGTCAGCCACACCACCACGTACACGCTGACCGTCAGCGGAGGCGGCACGTGCACCCCGCGCCAGCTCGTGGTCAACGGCGGCTTCGAGAACGGCGCCAGCCCGTGGACGGCGACCGGGGGCGTGATCACCAACCAGTCCGGGCAGGTCCCGCACGGCGGCGGCTACATGGCGTGGCTGAACGGGTACGGGTCCACCCACACGGACAGCGCCTCGCAGTCCCTGACGATCCCGTCGGGCTGCTCCTCGTACCAGCTCGCGTTCTTCCTCCACATCGACACGGACGAGGACGAGAGCGTCGTCTACGACCGGTTCACCGTCTCGGTGGGCGGCCAGACCCTGGCGACCCTCTCCAACCTGGACGCGAACTCCGGCTACGTGCAGAAGTCGTACGACCTCTCGCCGTTCGCCGGCAAGACCGTCACCCTGAAGTTCAACGGCGTGGAGGACCAGTCACTGCAGACCTCCTTCGTCGTGGACGACGTCACCGTCCAGGTGAGCTGACGCCCGCCTGACAGCCTGAAGTCCGGCCCGGTCCCGCACTGCGGGGACCGGGCCGGACGCACGCCGTACGGCTGCGACCGGCCGGCGCCGCGATCTCGGCGGCGGACGGGCGGTGCGGTCTAGTGCTTCCGGCGTGTTCCCTTCCGGGGTTCGGGGGCGATGAGGGCCGTCATGCCGGGGTCCAGCTCGAAACCGTCGACGAGCAGGGCCTCGACCGTACGCGACACCGGGTCGATGTCGGCCTCCATCCCCTCCCCGGTGTAGCGGGGGTAGCCGGAAGCTCCCGTGGCGCCGGTCGCCTCGACCACGGCCGATCTCAGGGGATGGTCCACCTGGGGCGCGGGCGCACCGGCCCGGTTCTTGACGTGCTCGGGCACCAACAGGATCTCGAAGCGCTGCGGCTCGGTGGTCATGGCCCGACGCTAGACACCCTCACTCCGGGCATGCAAGAACCCGTACGCTCTGCGAGGACTACGGCGGGCAAAAGTCACGAGGTCGGCTCTGTGGACCGGCCGGCATCGGAGGGAAAGAGGACACCATGAGCAGCGCTTCCCCGGACAAGATCCTTCTCGTGGCGAAGGACCGTACGCTCCGGACGCTGCTGGAGCGCCTCCTCGCGGGCGGGGGCTTCGCGGTGGTCGACGGCGGGACCGGGGGCGGACGCCGTGGCCCTGCTGGACAGTGAGGGTCCGATCGCCCTGGTGGTGTGCGAGCGCACCGGGCCGGGGCTGGACGAGGTCGCGTTGTTCGAGGAGATCCGCCGGTCCCCCGGTCACGGGCGGGTGCCGATCCTCGCGCTGGAGGCCGGTGTGGACGACTGCCTCGCGAAGCCCTTCCACCCCAAGGAGTTCCTGACCCGCGTCGGACGCCTGGCCCGGCCGGCGGTCTGACACTAGGCCGGGCGGTATCCGCGCGCGCCGATCAGACGCCGCAGCAGTCCGGTGAAGGCGCGCGCCGCCGCGCTCTCGTAGGCGCTCTCCCGGCGCAGCAGGACGACCGTCCGCGGCGGGATGGCCGGGTCCAGCGGGACCGGGCGCAGGTGCGGGTGGTCGTCGGTGACGGCGTCCGGCAGGACGGTGGCCAGGGAGGTGCGCCGGACGATCTCGGTGAGGGCCTGGACGGAGTTCGCCTCCACGGCGACATGCGGTTGCACCCCGTGGGAGGAAAGGTAGGCGTCGACGTGTCCGCGGGTGGCGAAGTCCCCGCTGAGCAGGGCCAGTCGGCGCTCCGCGAGAGCCCGTACGGGGAGCGCTTCACCGGCGGGCGGGTGGTCCACGGCTCCGTCGTCGGCGACGACCAGGCCGAGGGTCTCGGTGAACAGCGGGGCCGCGGCGATGCCGGGCAGGTGCGGCCGGTCGAAGGCGAGGCCGAGGTCGTGGTCGTCGGCGAGCAGCCCGGCCTCGATGCGGTCCTGGGGCATCTCGCGGACCTCGACGGTGATGCCGGGGTGGGCGGCGTGGAGTCCGGCGGTGAGCGGGCCGACGAGGTACGCGGTGAAGGTGGGGGTCAGCGCGAGGCGCAGGTGGCCGCGGGAGAGGTCGGCCAGGTCCGTCACGGCCCGTTCGGCCGCCGCCAGGTCCCGTAGGGCGCCGCGCGCGTAGTGGGCGTACGTGGCGCCCGCGTCGGTGAGCCGCACGGCGCGGCCGGTGCGGTCCAACAGCTGTGCACCCACGGTGCGTTCGAGTTGCCGGACCTGCTGGGACAAGGTGGGCTGGGAGATCCGCAGCTCTTCGGCGGCGCGGGTGAAGCTGCCGTGTTCGGCGACGGCGATCAGATAGCGCAGGTGACGCAGTTCCAGAGCCATGACAGCAACTATAGATGAAACCAATAGCAGGCATGAATATTGCGTCTTGGACACAATAGATGCAGCTCATGCATGGTGGAACACGTCAAGCCCCGCGGGGCGCATCCCACCAGAGGGAGTGACCATGCCCGATCTTTCGGACGGCCTCTCGGACGGCGTCGCACGCTTCCAGCAAGAGGTTTTTCCGGCGAAGGCACGGCTCTTCGCCGAGCTGGCAGAGGCCCACCGGCCGGCGACCCTGTTCATCGGTTGCTCGGACGCCCGCGTGGTGCCGGAGCTGATCACCCAGAGCGAGCCGGGCGAACTGTTCGTCATCCGCACCGCCGGAAATCTGGTGCCCGCCTACGCGCCGGGGCCGGACGGGGTGACGGCCAGCATCGAGTACGCCGTCGCCGTCCTCGGCGTCACCGGGATCGTCGTGTGCGGGCACTCCGCCTGCGGGGCGATGACCGCGCTCGCGGAGGGCACGGATCTGAGCGCCGCTTCGTCGGTCGCCCGCTGGCTGCGGCACGCGGACGCCTCGGTGGCCCGCACGGCGGGCGTCGGTCCCGGCCGGGTCGCCGCTCTGGTGCGCGAGAACGTACGTGCCCAGCTGGCGAACCTGGCCACACATCCGTCGGTCGCCCGCGCCACGGCCGAGGGGCGGCTCACCCTGCGGGGCTGGGTCTACGACATCCCCACCGGCGGTGTCGCGGAGGTATCGGCGCCCACGGCCGCCGTCGCGCTCTGACCCGCCCCGCCCCGGTTCCCGACCCCCGCTCTCCGTTCCGCTTCCCCGCTCCCCGCTCCCCGCTCCCGAAAGGACATCTCCCCATGCCGCACGCCCAGTTCGACCCCACCGCCCGCCAGGCCCTCGCCGTCGCAGTCGTCGAGGCCAAGACCCGCAAGGACCTCTCCTGGCAGCAGCTCGCCGACTCCGCCGGCCTGTCGGTCGCCTTCGTGACCGCCGCGCTGCTGGGCCAGCACCCCCTGCCCGAGTCCGCGGCGAGGCCGGTCGCCGAGCTGCTGGGCCTGGACGAGGACGCGGTCGCGCTCCTGCAGACGATCCCGACCCGCGGCTCTGTCCCCGGCGGCGTCCCGACCGACCCGACGATCTACCGCTTCCACGAGATGCTCCAGGTCTACGGGACCACTCTGAAGGCCCTGGTCCACGAGCAGTTCGGGGACGGCATCATCAGCGCGATCAACTTCAGGCTGGACGTCCGGAAGGTCACCGACCCCGAGGGCGGCGAGCGTGCGGTCATCACCCTGGACGGCAAGTACCTCCCGACCAAGCCCTTCTGACGGACCGGAACATCGGCGGAACGCCAAAAAGCCTCCCGTCCGACAGGACAGGAGGCTCTCCGACGTGAGGACGGGTGCCCATCTCGACGACCTCTCGGCCGCCGCACGCCTGCGGAAGGGGCGGATCCGAGGATCCGGGTGGAACAAGCCGGGGCCCCGTGGGCACTCGCGCAGGCGTCTGAGGCCCCGGCTCGCAGAGGGGACTGCGTCAGCTGCCCTGCGAAAGGTTGCCCGAGAGGACCGGGATGTTGTCCAGGATGTGCGAGAGCGGCTCGTCGCCCTTGGCCTGGGTGGAGTTCTCGGTGCACTGCTGGTTCTGCGGGTTCGACAGGACGTTGATGTCCTGGACACCGATGTTGACGAGGGCAAGGATCGACTGGGCGTTGACCTTGGCCGGCAGACCGATGCAGGGCTTGTTCAGCGTGCCCTGGACCAGGCCGAGCTGCGGGCTCAGGTCACCGTGGGTCTTCTGGTTGCCGTAGATCTGCTGGGAACCGTTGCCGTTGACGGTGTTGACCCCGTTGTCGTTGCCGATGGCCATTGCCGGGGCGGCCACGGCGGCGCCCGCGCCGACGATGGAAGCGGTGGCGGCGGCGGTGGCCATAATCTTCTTGATCATCATGGGTCTTTCTGTGTGCACGAGTGCATGGTGGTGAGCGCTTTGATCAACGGCCGGACCCGCCACAGGTTCCGCCGGTTCACCCGAACAGCCCCTGACCCGGGTCCTTCGCGGTCACGCACCGTCGCGGACGGCCACGCTCAGATCGACCACGTAGTGCTCCTCGACCATGCCGTCCGGGAACCGGCCCATGAGCAGGGCCCGTTCGTCGGCGAGGAAGGCGTCCGTGCCGGGCTCGCCGACGAGGAACAGGGAGTGCGTGGACAGCTTCGCCAGATGCGTGTCGACCGGAACACGGCGCGACCACGGCAGAAGGCGGGTGGTGAAGCGCAGTCCACCCTGCGAGCGGGCCCGCTCGTTGATGTACCAGCCCGGGCCGAACCGCTTCTCGATGCGGTCCTGCTGCTCGGAGATCCATCCGACGGAGACGTCCGGATCGTTCGACCAGACCGCCAGTGCCCCGCCGGGGCGCAGTACGCGCAGTGCCTCGGGGACCGAGCGTTCGGGGTCGGTCCAGTGCCAGGACTGCGCATAGGTCAACAGGTCCACCGAGCTGGTGGCGAGGGGCAGTTGGTTGCCGTCGCCGCGTACGATCGGCGTCCGCGGATTACGGCGCCGGAACTCGGCGGCCATGCCCTCCCCCGGCTCCACCGCGATCACGCGGGCCCCGCCCGCCTCCAGCAGGGCGGTGGCGATGCCGGTGCCCGCCCCGACGTCGGCGACCCGCGCCCCGGCCGGCGGGAAACCGGCCAGCTCGGCCAGAGCGGTGAGGAGCGCGGGCGGGTACGAGGGGCGGTGGTCGGCGTAACGGGCGGCCGCGGCACTGAACGAACGAGCACGGGATTCGGTCGTCATACCGTCCATGATGCCGGGGGATCGGGGGTCCGGGCAGTGGGGGAGGCTTGTACGGTACGTCGGCGGGACACGGAGAGGCGGGTTGCGCATGGCGCGGGCACGGTACGTCACGGAACTGGCAGAGGCGCTGGAGCGGTACGCCGACCGGCCCGCCATCGGTGTGGGGCCCGCCGTCATGACGTACTCGGACGTACGGGAGGACACCTGGCGGCTTGCGGGCGCCCTCGTGGAGGCGGGGGTCGGACGCGGATCGGGGCTGGCCTGTGTGGCGGGCGGGAACCGGCCCGCGGTGCTGCTGGTACGGCTCGCCGCGCACCTCCTGGGGGCGCGGCTGACCCAGGTCCTGGCCGGACCGGCCCTGTACGGGCTGGAGTTCATCCTGCGGGACTGCCGGCCGGACCTGGTCCTGCACGACGTCCCGGTGCCCGACACGGGCGCGCCCCGGCTGGGCCTGGACGAGGTGCTGCGGCGGGCGGCGGGGCGTGAGGCGGCGGAAGTGGCCGTACGGGCACGGGAGGACGACGTGGCCCGGGTGACCTACACCGGCGGGACGACGGGGCTGCCCAAGGGGGTGGCCTCCACCTTCGGCGCCATGGCGGCGCGCAACACCGTTCGCGCGGCCGGGTGGGCGGAGCCGGTCTACCTGTCGGTCACCTCACTGGCCCAGAGGTCCGGCGGGCGCACCCTGGAACAGCTGCTGGCCGGCGGCAGGGTGGAGGTACTCGACCCGTTCTCGCCGCGGGAGTTCGCCGCGGCCTGCCGGCGCCTGGGGCGGGTGTCGACGTACCTGACGACGTCGATGGTGTACCGGCTGCTGGACGACCCCGGGACCGCCGCGGGTGTGCCGGGGCTGGAGGTGGTCTCGTACGGCGACTCGCCCGTCCTGCCCTCCCGGCTGCGCGAGGCGGTGACCCGCTGGGGCGGGCGGTGGCAGCAGGGCTACGGCATGAACGAGGCGGCGGTGATCTGCCGCCTCACGCCAGCGGACCACGAGGCGGCGGTGGCGGACCGGCCTGAGCTGCTGGCCTCCGTGGGGCGGCCCGTGGCGGGGGTGGAGGTCGAGGTGCGCGACCGGGACGGGACCGCGGTGGGCGCCGGGCGCACCGGGGAGGTGTGGATGCGGTCGGCGGCGATGATGGCCGGGTACTGGGGCCGGCCCGGTCTGACCGCGTCGGTCCTGCGCGACGGGTGGCTGCGGACGGGAGACCTCGGGCACCTCGGCGAGGACGGCTACCTGTACCTCGACGACCGGGTCAAGGACGTGGTGATGGTCGACGGGGACAACGTGTACTGCGTGCCCGTGGAGGCCGTGCTGGCCCGGCATCCGGCCGTGGCCGAGGCGGTGGTGGTCGGCCGGCACAGCGACCTGACCGGCGAGGAGGTCTGCGCCTTCCTGGTCGCGGCGCCCGGGTGCGCGCCCGGCGCCGAGGTGGCGGCCGAGGCCTGCGCCCTGGTCGGGCGGGAGCTGTCTCCGGCACACCGGCCGACCACGGTGTTCTGGGAGGACGCGATCCCGCTGACCGCGCGGGGGAAGCCGAACAAACGCCGCCTGCGGGACCGCGCGGCCGGTGAAGGGCGCTAACCCCTCGCGGCGTAGGTCCAGAACTCCTGCATCAGCGGGGGCGAGGCCGGGCCGCTCAGTTCGCGCTGGGTGAGGAGGATGGTGACCGCGCCGGTGGCGGGGACCACGTGGGCGGCGGTGCCGGTGCCGCCGATCCAGCCGTAGCGGCCGGGCACGTTCCACGGGTCGAGGGGAGCCACGTCGACCGAGCCGCCGAATCCCCAGCCCTGGCCCTCCAGGAAGAGGGCGCCGCCCTCGCGCTGCTCCGCCGTGAGGTGGTCGGTGGTCATCTGCCGTACGGACTCCGGCGAGAGCAGGCGCCCGCCCCCGTACGCGCCTTCCGCGAGCAGCATCCGGCCGAAGGCGAGCCAGTCGTCGACGGTGGAGACCAGCCCTCCCGCCCCGGAGGGGAAGGCGGGCAGGGTGCTCCATTGCCCGTCGGCGGGGTCGACGGGCTGCAGCGGGCCGCCGTCCGGCGCGGCGCGGTAGTAGCCGGTGAACCGGTGGAGCCGGTCGTGCGGTACCGCGAATGCCGTGTCACGCATGCCGAGCGGCTCGAAGACGCGCTCCGCCAGGAGGTCGGGGAGGGACTGTCCGGCCGCGCGGGCCATGAGCACTCCGAGGATGTCGGAGCAGGTGTTGTAGAGCCATGCCCGGCCCGGCTGGTGGAGGAGCGGGATCCGCGCGAGGGCCGCCATCCACTCGTCCGGCGGAGCGATCCGCTGGGGCTCCGGTGGTCCCTGCCCCAACTCGCTGAACAGCAGCCGGACGGCGGGCAGCGAGAAGTCCGCGGGGAAGCCGTAGCCGGCCCGGGAGGTGAGGAGGTCTTCGACGGTGATCGGGCGCTCGGCGGGGACCACGTCGTCGACGGATGAGGACGGCGTACGGACGACCATCGGCGCCGCGAGTTCCGGCAGCCAGCGGGTGACCGGCATGTCAAGGGCGAGCAGGCCGTCCTCGATCATCGTCATCGTGGCCGCGGCGGTCACCGGCTTGGTGAGCGAGGCGACCCGGAAGAGTGAGTCGCGTGCCATCGGGGCGCCGCCGGAGGTGTCGAGGGAGCCGACGGCCGCCACCTCGATGTCATCGCCCCGGGCCACCAGACCCACCGCGCCGGGCAGTCGGCCGTCACCGACGTGGGCCCCAAGGAGCCTGCGCAGACCGCTCATCGTCCACCTTCTCCTCGTACGTGCGGGGCGACGGAAGGGGCCCCGCTACGCCGCGGGGACGACCGACGCCCGTATCGCGGAGGCCCACTCCGCCAGCAGCATCGCGTGCCGCACGCGCTCGGCGTCGGACAGGCGGCCGTCGGCTCGGGCGAAGAGGCCGCGGATGTCGGCGTTGATCTCGGCGAGGGGACGCTCGGGGGCGAGGTTGTCAGGGGTCGGACTCACGTGATCAAGAGTAGGCGGGAGGTCTGACAACCGTGGCCGGCGTCCGGCATGCGGACGCCGCCTTCCGGATCGCGGATCGGGCGGGTCGTCACTTGTCGGTTTCCGGGGCGTCGCCCACGGGGTGGACGACGACCGGGTAGGTGGGCGCGCCCTCGGGGACCGGGCAGGCCTGGGCGCGGGCGGCGATCTCGGCGGCCCGGCCGAAATCGGGGACGTCGACGACCCAGTACCCGGCGATGACCGCGCTCTTCTCGCCGTACGGCACGTCGGAAACCACCGGGGCGCCGTCGGCGTCGGCGGTCACCAGACGGGCCTGGCGGGGTTCAGCCAGTCCCTGCGCGTCGACCAGCTCGCCCGCCGCGTCCAGTTCGTCGTTCAGCGCGCCCATGTGGTCGAACATCGCCTTGAGTTCCGCCGCGGACCAGGCCGGCCTGTCACCGCTCGCCTTGCCGCTCATGGCTTCGTAGTCGGCCTGCTTGCCCAGGACCATCAGCATGTACTTCATGAGGTGCCACTCCTGCCGCTGGTAACGGTCCCTCCCCTTGCTCTCCCGGTCCCCTCCCCTTGCGACATGCCGGGCGCGGCCGCGCGAGGCGGCCCCGCCCCACGTGGGACGGGGCCGCCTCGCCGCCTCGTCAGTTGTTGGAGCCGACCGTGTTGTCGTGGCCCGCGTTGAACACGTCGTCGCCGGCGATCTGGAACCAGTCGCCGAAGACGATCGTGTACGAGTTCTCGAACGGGGCGTAGACGTTCACGTCGGCGGCGGCCGCGGACGCGCCGCCGAGGACGATCGCGCCGGCGGCGAGGACGGAGAGCACGGTGCGCACGGAACGCATGGATCCACCTTTTCTAGGAGGCTGGGGACACCCAAGAACCTAAAGAAGGAGTCGGCGCGGTGTCCCGGCACCCGGCCGGGCACGGCCAAGTCCAAGCCGATTGGCGGACGCCCCGCCCACCCGACTGCGCACCCTCAGGAGCCGATTACGCTGACTCCATGAAGATCATCGACCTTGAGCCCGGCGACTCGCGACTGACCGAGGACCTGCTCCCCGTACTGCTCGAACTGCGCCCCCACCTCACCGAGGACCTCTTCCTCTCCATCCTCGCCGAGGGGCAGAGCCAGGGGCTGCGCTTCACCGCCGCCTACGACGCCGACGGCGCGTGCGTGGGCGCGGCCGGCTGGCGGATCGTCGCGAACACCTACCAGGTCCGCAAGCTCTACGTCGACGACCTGGTCACCACGTCGGCCGCCCGCTCCACCGGTGTGGGCCACGCGCTCCTCGGGCACTTGGAGGAACACGCCCGGGCAGCCGGCTGCACCTCGCTCACCCTGGACTCCGGAACCCAGCGGACCGACGCCCACCGGTTCTACTTCCGTGAGCGGATGGCAGTGACCGCGTTCAACTTCGAGAAGCCTCTGGGCTGACGCTTCGCGGCCGGCGCCGTGACCCAACCGTCGCCGCTTCGATGCCCGCCCGGGCTCGTCGGCGCGGTGCCCGCTTGTTAGGTTCCTGCCTCAGCCGACCTGTAGGGGAACCGATCTCATGCCCGCCTCCGCCGGACCCCGCCGGGTCCTGACCGCCGCGACCGCGGCCGCCTTGCTGCTGACGGGCCTGACCGGCCTGACGGGATGCGGGGAGAAGGACGGCGGGGGGCCTGGGGGCGCGTCCCCGTCGGCCTCCGCTTCCGGATCGGCGTCCCCGTCGGCCACGTCCGCCGAGTCCGCCGCCTCGCCGCCCGTGTCCGCCTCCGCGTCCCCGGCCGCGACTCCTGCCGCCGCTTCCTCCGGGCCGTCGGCCTCCGCCACGACCCCGGCCGCGCCGCCCGCCGCCTTGACCCGGCTGAAGGTCGCGGTCGACACCCGGGGCGGCGCACTCGCCCTCGTACGCGCAGGCGCGGCGCAGGAGTTCACCGTCACCCTGCGGAACGGGAACTCCGCCGAGTACCGGCACCTGCTGGTCGCCTTCCAGATGGAGATCCTCGTCGGCGAACCGGGCGACCGGCCGGGCAGCGGACCGGGCTTCCTGCTGGAGCGCTTCGACCAGGCCTCGGGTACCTGGCGCGCGGCGGCGCTGCGCCTCGCCAACGACCGCATGCCGGAGTCGATGTACACCGGCGGCGGTCCGCTCGCCCGCGAGGGCGTGCGCGTGGAGCGCTACCGGCTGCGCGCTACGGCCGGCGGGCCGACGGGCAGCAGCCCGCTGGTGGTGTCCGTCATCGACACGGACGCCGGCGGGGAGGCCGCGGCCCACGTGGTCCTGCCCCACACCACCCGCTAGGAGCCGTCACGCCGCGGCGGCTCCTGACCCGGCCCGGCGAGTTCACCGAGCGACAGGGCCGCGGTGCGCCAGGCGGCGGTGACGGCCTCGCGGGCCCGCTCCGTCGCCTCCGGGACCCGGTCGGGGAGGCGGAGCGGCGAGCCGATGTGCACGTGGAGGCAGGGCCTGCGCAGCGGGGCCGTGAGGGCTCCGGCGATCTGCTTGGCGCTGCTGCCGGAGCACAGGCGGCGGGCGCCGGCCTGGCCCACGGGTACGACGGGGGCGCCGGTCGCGGCGGCGAGCCGGGCCAGGCCGCTGCGGAAGGGGCCCGGGGCGGACTCCCCCGCGTCGCGGCGGCCAGGCAGCCGGCCCTCTCCGTAGAGCAGCACGCTGCGGCCCGAGGCGAGGGCGACGGCCGCGGCATCGAGGGAGTCGGCGGCCCGGTGGGTTCCGCGGTGGACGGCGATGTGCCCTTCGCGCCGCAGGGCGGACCCGAGCAACGGCACCCGCCACAGCCCGCTGGTGGCCAGGATGACCGGCTCGATCCCGTACCGGCGCAGCGCGGCGACCACCACGGCGGGGTCGGCGAGCGAGGTGTGGTTGGCGACGAGGATGCTGCCGGCGGCGGGCCGCGCTCCGGGGTCGGCGGTGACCGTCAGGGTCCCGCAGGCGGGTACGACGGCGGCGGCGATTCGGCTGAGCATGGACGTCCCCGTTCGGGTGGCGCGGTGGTGGTGTCGTCCATGGTCGGCCGGGGCCGCGCAGCGGTCATGAGTAGCCCTACTCACCGTCCCTGGGCAAAGCGACGTGCCCCGGATGCGCACTCCGCCCAGACAGCGAATATGACCGAACGGTCACAGGATCCACAGGGAGGAACGGGTGGGTCGCCGCGGGCATCTAGGTGATCGGCGAGGCTCCGTGGAGGGCCTCGCCCGACGTATCGGCAAGACCGGCGGGCCGCCCGTCACCGCGTGGGCGGTGGCGGGCGGCCGTCGGGTGTGAGCGGCAAGGCGGGGCTGGGATGAAGGCGGAAACGGTGGCGGGCGGTTCCTCGGAGAAGTCGGAGACCGAGGAGAAGACGGCCCGGGAGGCGGAACCCGACACGGTCGTCGAGGAACCGGCGGGGGCGGATGCCGCGGGGGCGGAGGCCGCGGGGGCCGAACCCGCGGCGGACGTCGAGGCCGAGCCGGAGCCGGAGGCCGACTCCGAGGCCAAGCCCGAGGCGAAGGCCGAGCCTGAGGCAGACACCGAACCCGAGGCGGAGGCAGAGGCAGAGGCCGAGGCGGACCCCGAGGCCGAGCCCGAGCCCCAACCCAAGGCGGACGCCGAGCCCGAGGCCGGGCCGGAGACGGACGCTGAGCCGGAGACGAAGGTCGAATCCAAAGCGAAGGCTGATCCTGAGGCAGCCACCGAAACCGAGGCAGAGGCCGAGGCGGACGCCGAGCCCGAGGCCGAGCCGGAGACGGAGGCCGACTCCGAGGCCAAGCCCGAGGCTAAGCCCGAGCCTGAGGCAGCCACCGAAACCGAGGCGGAGGCCGAACCCAAGGCAGAGACGGAGACGGAGGTCGTGTCCGAGGCCATGCCCGAGGCGGACGTCGAGCCCGCGGCCGAGCCGGAGGCGGAGGTCGAGTCCGAGGCCAAGCCCGAGGCGGACGCCGAGCCCGAGGCCGAGCCGGAGGCGGAGGTCGAGTCCCAGGCCAAGCCCGAGGCGAAGGCCGAGGCGTA
>NZ_JBIAHP010000001.1:440748-600788 GCF_042870715.1 Streptomyces sp. NPDC006463
GCGAAGGCCGAGGCGGACCCCGAGGCGAAGGCCGAGGCGGACCCCGAGGCGAAGGCCGAGGCGGACCCCGAGGCGAAGGCCGAGGCGGACCCCGAGGCGAAGGCCGAGGCGGACCCCGAGGCCGAGCCCGAGCCCCAACCCAAGGCGGACGCCGAGCCCGAGGCTGGGCCGGAGACGGACGCTGAGCCCGAGGCCGAACCCAAGGCAGAGACGGAGACGGAGGTCGTGTCCGAGGCCAAGCCCGAGGCGAAGGCCGAGCCTGAGGAAGACACCGAACCCGAGGTAGAGGCAGAGGCAGAGCCCGAGGCGGACCCCGAGCCCCAACCCAAGGCGGACGCCGAGCCCGAGGCCAAGCCCGAGCCCCAACCCGAGGCGGACCTCGAGTCCGTCGAGGTCGCACCCGCCGGTCCGGACGAGGCCGAGGACACCGCACCGGCGGCCGACAGCGCGGTCCCCGAGGACGCCGTCGTGCCCGACGAGGCGGACGTACCCGACGACGCTGACGACACGGCCGACGAGGCCCCAAAGACCGCCGGGGCTCCCGACGAGGTCGACGACGAGGCCGAGACCGACGCTCCGGAGGTCGAGACCGAGACCGAGACCGAAGCCGGGCCCGAGGAGAAGGACGACGCCGAGGCTGCGGGCCCGCCCGCGCGGGTGCCCTCCTGGGCGCGGGGGGCCGAGGGCGACTCCGAGAAGACCAGTCAGTTCGTCGCGCTCAAGCCGCTGGATACCCCGGCGCCCACCCCGTCCCCGACCAAGAGCGAGCCCTACCCGTGGCCCGAGGCCAAGGCGCCGACCGTCGCGGCCCCGCTGGCCCCGCTGGACCTGCTGGCCGAGCTCACCAACACCGCTCCCCCGCCGGAGACCCCCCGCCGGACCGTGGTCCGGCGCGTCAAGGTGTGGACCCCGATCCTGCTGCTCCTCGCAGGCGCGTTCACCGGCGCCCAGTTGCTGCGCCCACTGCCCGCCCCGGCGATCGTCGCGGCCGAGCCGGACCGCGCCCTCGACGGGCAGTTCTCCATCCCCTGGCCCGCCAAGGGGCAAGGGGCCGTCCGCGTCCCCGGGTCCGGTGACATCGGGACCTTCGGCGAGCAGAAGCCCGTCCCGACCGCCAGCGTCGCCAAGGTGATGACGGCCTACGTCATCCTCAAGAACCACCCGCTGCGCAAGACCGACCCCGGCCCCTCCATCGAGGTCGACGCGAAGGCCGTGGGGGACGGCACCTCCGAGCACGAGTCCCGCATCGAAGGACTCACCGCCGGTTCGAAGTTCAGCCAGCAGGACATGCTCAAGATGCTCATGATCCCCTCGGCCAACAACGTCGCCCGCCTGCTGGCGCGCTGGGACTCCGGCAGCGACTCGGAGACGGCGTTCGTCGAGAAGATGAACGCCGCCGCCAGGGAACTCGGCATGCGGAGCACCACGTACACCGACCCCAGCGGCCTGGACGCGGGGACCGTCAGCACCGCCGCCGATCAGCTCAAACTGGCCGAGGCCGTCATGAAGGACGAGGCGTTCCGAGCGATCGTCGCCCTGCCCAACGCCACCATCAAGGGGCTGTCAAAGCCCCTCCTCAACAACAACACCCTCCTCACGGCCCAGGGCCTGAGCATCAGGGGTATCAAGACCGGATCCAGCACCCCCGCCGGCGGAACCCTGATGTGGGCGGCGTACAAGTCGGTCGGCGACGAAACCCCGCTGATCCTGGGCACGCTGATGGACCAGCACGTGGACGGTCCGGACCCGGACGGCTCGAACAGCCTGGTCCTGGTGCAGGCGAACAGCAAGAAGATCATCGAAGCGGTACGGGAGGCACTCGCGTCGGCCCCGGTCGTCCGCAAGGGCCAGCAGGTGGGGTACGTGGACGACGGGCTCGGCGGCCGCACCCCGCTGGTCGCCACGAAGGACCTCAACGTGATCGGCGTACCGGGCCAGCGACTGAAGCTCACCCTCGAATCCGGGGCGACGCCGGTCCCGCACACCGCGAAGGCCGGGGCGGAGATCGGCGTGCTGACGGCGGGCGAAGGAGACGGGGCGAAGAGCGTGCCGGTCGCGGTCCAGGGTGCCCTGGCCGAGCCCTCGTTCGGCACCCGACTCACCCGGCTCGGCTAGGCCGTTCCCATCGGACCATGTGGCGGCGGTCCAGTCGTATCAAATGACCGGACCGCGCCACTGCTCTGGTACGCGCTCAGGGCCGGTATCGGCGTCCCCGCGGACACTGCCTGGCCCTCGCCGCCATCTTCGCCTGGTCAGCCAGGTGATCCGAAGGAACGGCCTGGTAGCGCCTGTCCGGCGGATCATGTGCTTACTAGGCTGCGACGATGGAACACGTAACCGATGAGCCTGAGAACTTCGCCGGGTCTGCAGGTCGGGACCAGGTGAATGACTACGACAGTTTCGCCGAGGCGTACTCGGCGGAGAACGAGAACAACCTGGTGAACGCGTACTACGAGCGGCCTGCGATGTTGGCCCTCGCCGGAGATGTGGCCGGCCGTCGGATCCTGGACGCCGGCTGCGGCTCGGGCCCCCTGTCCGCTGCACTACGCGACCGCGGTGCCGTCGTCACCGGAATCGACATCAGCGCCGGGATGCTGGCATTGGCAAGGCGGCGGCTCGGTGACGACGTAGACCTGCACGTGGTCGACCTGAGCGACCGCCTGCCGTTCCCCGACGGTGCGTTCGACGACGTGGTCGCGTCGCTGGTGCTGCACTATCTGGAGGACTGGGGGCCGGCGCTGGCCGAGTTGCGGCGGGTACTCAGGCCCGGCGGCCGGCTGATCGCGTCGGTGGACCACCCTTTCGTGGCCTACACGATCCAGGAACCGCGGCCCGACTACTTCGCGACCACCAGCTATGGCTTCGATTGGACGTTCAACGGGCGGTCCGTCCCGATGAGGTTCTGGCGCAAGCCACTGCACGCGATGACCGATGCCTTCACCACCGCAGGTTTCCGCCTTTCCGTCATCAGCGAGCCGCAGCCCGACCCGGCCGCCCGTGACCTGTTCCCCGACGAGTTCCATGACCTTTCGAGCAAGACCACCTTCCTGTTCTTCGTCGTCGAGGTTCCGCCGTCGGCAAGCGGCTCGGACGACTAGCGGGGCCTGTGACCTGTTGAGCGGGCTCAAGACAGATCCCGGCCCGGGAACCGGCCTGCGCCGGTAGGCGTCACTCGAGGAGTCCGCAAGATCGACTCCATCGGAGGACCCGCGCATGACTGGCACGGCCGCCCGCTACCTGTACCTCACCCGGCACGGCGAGGCCTCGTCTGACGAGAGCGAACTGACGGAGGCAGGCCGCCGCCAGGCCGCCCTGCTCGGTGAGCGGCTCCGGGGGGTCCCGCTGACCGCAGTCCATCACGGGCCACTCGCCCGGGCCGAACGGACCGCACGGCTGGTCGGTGAACAGCTCGACGACGTCCCCCTGCAGCTCAATGCCACGGCCGGCGACTACATCCCGTACCTTCCGGTGCGCGAGGAACTGCCGTCGGAGGCGGCGGACGCCATGCTGGGCTTCTTGAACCAGTTCCCGGCCGAGGAACGTGAGCAAGGGCCCGCGCTCGCGGCGGCGGCGCTCGCGGAGTTCACCGGCCCCGTCGTCGGCGACGAGCCGCGCCACGAACTCGTCGTCACCCACAACTTCCTCGTCGGCTGGCTCGTCCGTGCCGCCCTCGACGCCCCGAACTGGCGCTGGATGGGCATCAACCACGCCAATGCGGCGCTGACTGTCATCCGCTACGCGCCCGGCCGGCCCCCCGCAGTTCTCCTCTTCAACGACACCGGCCACCTCCCCGCCGAGCTCCGCTGGACAGGTTTTCCGCAGGAGCTCCACATCTGAGGTCCCAGAGCCCTCTCCCGGGTCACCTTGCGACCCGTAGGGCGGCGAGGTGGATGGTGGCGGCAACGACACTCCCCAAACAACGGGAACAGCCGCACTGCCCGCCCTCAGCTCCCGCCCTTCCTCCTGGTCAGCGGCGTCCATTGGGCCTTCCGCCGATGGAGTTCAGTGTCCGTGGTCGTGAAAGCCCATTGTGTACAGGGGTGTTGACGGATTGGATGCCAAGGTCAGGGCGGGGGGGTGTGACCGGTGAAGAAGGAAGCGAGTGACGTACATGCTCAACGGCTGCACGCCCTGGCCCGAGGAGTTCGTCGACCGTTACTGGGCGGCCGGGCACTGGCGCGGCAATGCGTTGGACAACCTGTTGCGTGGCTGGGCCCTGCAGTACGGGCCACGGACCGCGCTCGTGCACGCCGGCACCCGCATCCCGTACGCGGCCCTCAACCGGCGCGTGAGCCGCATGGCCGCCGGATTCCGGCTGCGCGGCCTCCGGCCAGGGCAGCGGGTCGTCGTCCAGCTGCCCAACGTTCCCGAGTTCGTCGTCACCGTGTTCGCGCTGATGCGCGCCGGCGCGGTCCCCGTGTTCTGCCCGGTCTCGTACCGCGCGTCCGAGGTGTCCCACCTCGTGCGGGTCGCGCAGGCCGTCGGCTACGTCGGCCCCTCGACGTACCAGGGCTTCGACCACACGGTGATGGCCGCGGACATCGCGGCCCGAGAGCCTTTCCTGCGGCGGGTGTTCACCCTTGAGGCGCCGGGCGTCCCGTCCCCGTACGGCGGCCTCACGACCGACCCGTCAGGTTGCCAGTACAGCCCGCTGGGCTCGATCGACGCCCCGCCCGAGCCGGCGCTCGCGCAGAGCGCCGACCAGGTGGCCTTCTTCCTGCTCTCCGGCGGTACCGGCGCGGCGCCCAACCTCGTTCCGCGCACCCACAACGACTACGCCTACCAGGCGCGGGCCGCCGCCGAGCTGGTGTCGCTCACCGAGAACGACGTGTATCTCGCCGCGCAGCCCGCCGAGTCCAACTTCGCCTTCGGCTGCCCCGGCATCGTCGGCACCCTCTCCGTCGGAGGCACCGTCGTCCTGGTCGAGAACCCGGGACCCGCCGAATGCCTTCCGGCCATCGAACGGGAGCGGGTCACCATCACCTCGGTGGTGCCCGCCGTCGCCCGGCTCTGGCTCGACGCACTCCCCACGGTCCGGGCCGGGCCGAGCAGTCTGCGTCTCGTGCAGATCGGCGGCGCCCTCCTGCACCGGACGACCGCCGAACGGATGGGCCCCGCACTGGGCTGTCGCCTGCAGCAGGTCTTCGGCATGGCCGAGGGGCTGCTCACCCGGGTGGCCGCGACGCTCGGCGCGGCCACGGAAACCATGCTGGGCCTGAAACTGCTGCGCGACTGCGCCGTCAACGCCCTGCCCTTCCGCCCCTGGCACTCGATGGTGCGCGGACGGCTGGGTACGGGGACCCGCCCGGTGACGAGCCTGCTGGCCGTGGACGGCCCGGACATCGATCTGACGATGCTGATGGGTGACACGCCGTCCATCGAGGAGGGGATCGACAACCTGCTGCGCGCATCGCCCGACCGGATACGGACCGAGCTCGAGCACATCGATTTCCACCCTTCACAGCTGTCGTGGGCACGGACCCTGGCGGAGGGCGACCTCGAAGCCCGCCGCCACTTCGCCGCGGGGCTCGCCGCCTGCAACGAGGCGATCATCGCTCCCTACTGGAGCCGGGCGAGGACCCATATGGAGGGGGTACGCAATACCTTCGCGCGGACGCTGCTCGACGGCGGGGTCGAACGGCTGCTGGAGGGGATGTGCGTTCCGCTGGTGCGGTGGCGGGCGCCCGTTCTGGAGATGCGCTACCACCGGAACGTCGAGGTCCGCCTCGGGGGACGGGGGCTCGTCATCGCTCCGACGGTCTTCCTGTGGCGGGACGCGGCGCTGCTGTGGGACCCGTTGGACGGCGACTCGGCGCCCACGCTCGCCATCCCCACCATCGGTGACGCCGAGGCCGGCGCGGCGCTGTGGGGTGCCGGGGAAGCCGCGGACCAGTCGCTGGGCGCACTGCTTGGGCGCACGCGGGCCGCCGCGCTGAGGGTGGCCACGGAGGGGTGCAGCACCACGGAGCTCGCGCGGCGCCTGAACGTCTCGGTGGCGGCGGCGAGCCAGCACGCGACGGTGTTGCGCAACGCCAATCTGATCACCACGAGCCGGCGTGGCAAGTCGGTCGTGCACACCATCACTCCGCTCGGCGCGGAACTCCTGGGAGGCGAAGCGGCCGGCGCATAGGGCCCGGGCACCGCCTCCCTCGTCCCTCGGCCGTCCTCCGTCGGCCGTCGCTACTGGCGCTCCTCCATCCGGATCGCCTTCTCCAGGTCCTCGTGGGCCTGGCCCGGCTCGCCCTGCTGCAGCTCAAGGAGGGCGGCCGCGATGGCGTCCAGCTTGCGCTGGATGGCGTGCTCGGCCCGGCGCTCGGAGTTCTTGAGCAGGGCCAGCAGGAGGAGGGCGACGGCTCCCATCGCGTCGCCCGCGAGGTGCTGCCATTCCATCGGCATGCGGGCCACGTGCACGGCGACGAAACCCGCGACGAGGGCCACGCACAGCATCGAGAAGAGAGCGGAACTCGTGAAGTTGGAGGCGAGCTCGGCCAGCCTCTCGAAGCGGCCGATCCCGCCGTCGTCCTTCTTCCCCTTCTCCGCGGGATGCTGGAAGCTCATGCTCGGCGTCTGCCCCGGCGAGGCCGGGGCATACCCGTCAAGCACATCAATCCACGCGGACGGCCGCAGCCCCGGGAGGAGTCCCCCGGGACCGCGGCCGCCTGCCGCGGCCGTCCGCCGCAGCCTGCTGTCAGGCGCGGGGCGGCACCCGGGACGGGCGGCCGGCGCCGCGCGTCAGGGAGTAGCCGAAGATGCCCGCCAGGGCGCCCAGGACCCCTCCTGCCGCCGTCCAGAGCCAGCGGTCCGACCACCAGCCGCCGGACCAGCCGTCCTCGGGCTCCCGCAGCGACCCGGTCACGGTGGCCGGAACCAGCGGCGTGGCGAGGGCGCCGTCCACGGCGTGGGCGCCGCCCGTCTCCTGTACGGAGGCCTCGACTGCCGCGCGTACCGGCAGGCCGAGGTCCTCCTCCGGCAGGTCGACGACGGTCAGGCGCACGTAGTAGCTGCCCGGCAGCGGGTCGTTGGCCCACTGCTCGGCCGAAGCGCGGACCGTACGCAGGGTGCAGGACAGCTCGACCGAGGCCGCGTCCTTGGCGGCGGCCCTGGTCTGCGTGCCGTAGGTGCACGCCTGCCTGCGGCGCAGCCCGTCGTACACGTCGAGCTGCCAGGTCGCGGCGCCGTGCCGGCTCGCGGATTCGGGCAGCGTGACCGTTGCCTTCACGGTCGCGCGCTGTTGCGCGTCGACGGGGAGGACCCAGTAGAGGTAGTCGCCGGTGGACGCGCCGGCCGTGGCCCGCTGGCCCGGACGCATCGCCGTGGCGGTACGGAAGCTCGTACCGGCCTCGGTCGGGGCGGCGGCCTCGCCCTGTCCTGACTTCGAGCCGGTAGCGGGGCTGGGACTGGCCGTCGCGGTGTCCGCCGCGGCCGTTCCCGCGGCCGTCCCCGCCACCGTGAGGGCGGCGGCCGCGGTCAGCAGGGCGGCGGTCAGTGTGCGTACGGTACGCATCAGTTGGTCCTCCAGACGGAGATGCGCCAGCGTGAGATCCATCCCCACACCACACCGGCCACCAGCCCGATGAGCACCAGGACGGCCAGCAGCCACCAGCCGCGGCCGAGGCCGAAGGAGGCGGCGTCGGACGCCTGGTCGGGTCCGTCGACCACGTCGATGGTCAGCTCGACGGGCATGCCCGGGGTGGTCTTGACGGAGGCGGGGGCGGCGAAGGAGTTGCTGACCTGGATGCAGACGGTCTCCGTCGCCTCCGCGGCCTCCTCGTCCACGCCGTCGATCTCCGCCTTCGGGTAGCGCAGGCCGGTGGAGAGGACGTCGGTACGCCCGTCACCCGCCTCCGAGCCCCGGACGATCTCGCGGCCGTGCACGGTGGTGGCGCGCAGCAGGACGCCGTAGTCGTTGTTGACGGCGCGGTCGGCGGCGATGCTCACCGAGGCGCGCAGCTCCTGGCCGGGACGGACGTCGACGCGGTACCAGCGGTGTTCGCCGAAGGTCTCGCGGTCGCTGTAGAGGCCGGGCTTCAGCTGGGGGGCGCCTGCGCACTGCTTCGCACCCTCGGTGGCCACGGGGTTGACGACCGGGTCGGCGGCCCGGTCTACCAACTGTTTGACCCTGCCGGAGAGTTCGGCGGTGTGCTGCACCGAGGTGTACGTACCGCCCGTGGCCTCGGCGATGCAGGTGAGCTGGGCCCGGGTCTTGGCGTCCGGGACCAGGCCGAGGGTGTCGATGACCAGGTGGATGCCCTTGGCGGCGATGTCGCGCGCCACTTCGCACGGGTCGAGCGGGGCGCAGGTGTCCTCGCCGTCGGTGATGAGCACGATCCGCTTGGTGGCGTCGCCGCCGTCCAGGTCCTGGGCCGCGGCGAGCAGGGCGGGGCCGATCGGCGTCCAGCCGGTGGGGGCGAGCGTCGCGACGGCGGTCTTCGCCTCCGTCCGGTCGAGCGGTCCGACCGGGTACAGCTGCTTGGTGTCCTTGCAGCCGAGCGCCTTGTCCTCACCCGGGTAAGTGGCGCCCAGGGTCCGTATGCCGAGCCGGACTTCGCCGGGGACCGCGTCGATGACCTCGTTGAAGGCCTGCTTCGCGGCGACCATCCGGGACTGGCCGTCGATGTCGGTGGCCCGCATGGAGCCGCTGACGTCGAGGACGAGGTCGACCTTCGGGGGTTCCTTCGCCGTCGGTCCGTCGGCGGCGGTGGCGCTCGCCGGGAAGAGCCCGACGGCCAGGGCGGCGAGCAGGCCGCACGCCCCGGCCGCCAGCCGTTTTGTTGTGATCATCGCCGGATCGTATTGAGGATCGTCCGTCAATCCAAAATGTGCTGCCGGTCCCGGCCTTCGGCCGATCCCCGGGCGCCGGGGTGGGCGCGTCGGCCTTCGCCGCGCGGAATATCCCGGTGCGGGGGACGAAAGGTGCGTTCTAGGGTGCGGGGATGAGCTCCCGCACTTTCCGCATCACCGTCCGTGGCTCCTTCGACGGCCTCACGGCCGACCAGCGGGCCGAGCTGACGGCCGCCGCTCCCGAACACGACGTGCTGCACTCGGCCTTCACCGCCGAGGGGCACCTCTCGTACGACGACGTCGCCGTCCGCCCCTCCTTCACCTTCCGCTTCCTGGACTCGGGCGAGGCGGAGCAGGACATCCTCGACGCGACGGCCCGGGCCGAACTCGCGGCGGAGACCTGGCTGACCGAGCGCGGGTACGGGTTCAAGCGGCTCAGGTCCACGGCCCAGGACCTCTCGCTGGCCCCGCTGGGCAAGCGCGGGCGCCGGGAGGCCGCCCGCAGGGACGGCCGGTCTTGACCGGTCAGTGGGTCTGCCCCTGATCCGTGGCGGCGAAGGTGCCCGCGAGGTGTGTGCGCAGTGCCTGTGCGGTGGGTGGGGAGAGGCGGGCGCCGAGGTAGCCGTCCGGGCGGATCAGGAAGGCCGTCGGCCGGTCGGCCGCGTAGAGGCGGGCGAACTCGCCGCCGGTGTCGCGGTAGGCGGGTGGGCCGGCCCGGCCGGCGGCGGCGGCCGGGGCGTCGGGTTCGAGCACCACGCAGGTCTCCACCCGGCCCCCGGACGACTCCCGTGCCGTCCGAGCGAGTTCGTCGGTCCACCGGCCGTCCTCGGTCCCGCCCGCGGACCCGTTCCCGCCCCCGTACAGCACGAGCAGGTGTCCGCGGTCGCGCAGGACGTCGTACAGGCGCAGCGGGTAGGCCGCGATCGGTGCGGTGAGGCCGGCGCAGTCCGGGGCCCGGTCGCCCGGCCGGGGTCCGGGGCCCTCGCCGGGCGGGTCTACGAGCGGGCTGCCACGGTAGCCGACGAGCAGTTGGGCCTCGCGCATCAACAGCGTCGCCTTGTCCTCCGGGTCGGCCTGCACTCCCTCGGCGGCGTGCCGCACGGTGCGGCTGACGACCTCCTCGCCCACGGGCCGGCGTTCGGCGTCGTAGCTCGCGAGCAGGTCGGGACGGGCGCCGCCGTCGATGGCCAGGGCAAGCTTCCAGGCCAGGTTCCAGGCGTCCTGGATACCGGTGTTCATGCCCTGGGCGCCGGTCGGCGGGTGGATGTGCGCCGCGTCCCCGGCGACGAAGACCCGGCCGTCGCCGTAGCGGTCCACGATCCGGTGGCTGATGCGGAACGCCGAGGTCCAGCGCAGGTTGGAGGCCGTGGTGGGGCGCGGCGAGAGCCGGTCCAGGACGGTCTGGATGTCGGCGAGTCCGGGGGCCCGGCCCCTCTCCAGGCCATGGGCGACACCGTCGGAGTCGGCCTCTTCCTGCCGCGCGGCCGAGAACTCGGGCGGCACCGTCATCGACACCCGGTACCTGCCGGGGCCGGGCAGCGGGATGCACACCAGCGCGTCGTCGATCGTGCCGTCCTCACCCCGGTGCATGGAGCGCACGCCGTACTCGTGCGGCAGGTCCCAGTCGAGTTCGACGTCGCCGAGCATGAACTCCTCGGGGAAGGCTCCGCCCTCGTAGCTGAGCCCCAGCCCCTTGCGGACGATGCTGTGCGCACCGTCGCAGCCGATCAGGAAGCGGGTCCGTACTTCATCCTCCGCGCCGGAAGGGGTGCGCAGTCGGCTGGTCACCCCGTCGGCGTCCTGGGTGAACGAGACCAGCTCGGTGCCGCGCTCGACCGCGGTGGCGAACCGGGCCAGGAACTCGTCGAGGATGCGCTCGGTCTCGTACTGCGGCAGCGCGGCGAACCCGTACGGAACCTCGGGCGGCAGGGCGAGCTCGATGCGCGCCTGCTCGGCGCCGTTGACGTACGCGAGCTGGCCGCGCATCGGGACGGCCGCGTCCAGTACGGTGCGGACCAGTCCCATGCGGTCCCAGAGCTCCAGGGTGCGCGGCTGGATGCCCACGGCCTTCGCGAACGGGAGGCGGGCGGGCAGCCGGTCGACGATCCGACAGGAGACTCCGCGTCTGCGGAGCTCCAGCGCCGCGGTCAGCCCGACCGGGCCGGCGCCGGCGACGAGCACATCGGTTGCGTACGTGTGCGCCATCGACGCCTCCTGGCGAGCGGCCCCGTACGAGTCGGTGTACGTCCATCGTGGCCGCCCGCCCGGCGTCCGGCATCTTTACTCGATCACGAGGTCCACGTCGATGTTGCCGCGCGTGGCACGGGAGTACGGGCAGACCTCGTGCGCCTGCTTGACCAGCAGGGTGCCCGTCTCGCCCGCCAGGGACTCGGGGAGCTCGACGCGCAGGACCACGCCCAGGCCGAAGCCGGCGCCGTCCTTGCCGATGGAGACCTCCGCCGTGACCGACACCTCGCTGGTGTCGACCTTGGCCTGGCGGCCGACCAGGCCGAGCGCGCTGGCGAAGCAGGCCGCGTAGCCGGCCGCGAACAGCTGCTCGGGGTTGGTGCCCTGCCCGTTGCCGCCGAGCGCCGGGGGCATGGCGAGGGCGAGGTCGAGCTGGCCGTCGGAGCTGACGGTGCGGCCCTCGCGGCCGTTGGCGGTGGCGACAGCGGTGTACAGCGCGTCCATCGGAGTTCCTCTCGCAGAAGTGAATCGTTGCGGGGCCGGCGGTCGACCTCGCTCCACCATTAGAGCACGCAATTGAGTTGTGCACAATTCAATGCCTCGCAAGTCCACCCGGGTACACTGGCCCTCATGACCGAGAAGCCGACCGCAACCCACGCCGACCAGGACTTCCTGCGCCTGGACGGCCAGATCTGCTTCGCGCTGAACGCGGCGAGCCGCGCCTTCGGCGGCCTCTACCGGGTGGTCCTCAAGGACCTGGGCCTGACCTACCCTCAGTACCTGGTCATGCTGGTGCTGTGGGAGCACGGCGAGCTGCCGGTCAAGGAGATCGGGCAGCACCTCCGGCTCGATTCCGGGACGCTGTCGCCGCTGCTCAAGCGGCTGGAGGCGGCCGGTCTGGTCCGCCGCGAGCGCAGCGCCGAGGACGAGCGCTCCGTGCACGCCCACCTCACCGAGGAGGGCGCCGCGCTGCGCGCCCGCGCGGCGGAGGTACCGCGGCGGATCGCGACCGCGACCGGCTTCGAGCTGGCCGAGATCCTCGATCTCCAGGCCCGTCTGAACCGCCTCACCGCCGCCCTCGACGCCGCGGTCCCGCAGGAGGCGTGACGCCCGTCCGGCGCGATCCCCGCCGCGTTGCCACACTGGGTCCAGGAGGTACGCGATGGACCCGGTGGCCGCGCTGGACCGGATCGCCTTCCTGCTGGAGCGCGCCCAGGCGCCCACCTACCGGGTGCGGGCCTTCCGGACGGCCGCGGCGGCCCTCCGGCGGATGGGCGAGGACGAGACCGCCGCACGCGTGACGGCCGGTTCCCTGGAAGCCGTGAAGGGCATCGGCCCCAAGACGGCCCAGGTGGTGCGCGAGGCCCTCGACGGGTCGGTGCCGGTGTACCTGCAGACACTGGAGGACGAGGCCGCCGCGCTTCCCGAGGGCCCGCCGACCACCGCGGCCGCCACCGCCCTGCGGGCGGCGCTGCGCGGGGACTGCCACGTGCACTCGGACTGGTCCGACGGGGGCAGCCCGATCGAGGAGATGGGCCGGGCGGCGGCCTCGCTGGGGCACGAGTACGCCGTGCTCACCGACCACTCGCCGCGGCTCACCGTCGCCCGCGGCCTCTCCCCGGAGCGGCTGCGGGAACAGCTGCGGGTGGTGGCGGAGCTCAACGAGACCTGGGCGCCGTTCAGGCTCCTGACGGGCATCGAGTGCGACATCCTCGACGACGGTTCGCTGGACCAGGAACCGGAGCTGCTGGAGCAGCTCGACCTGGTCGTCGGCTCCGTCCATTCGAAGCTGCGGATGGAGGCCCCCGCGATGACCCGGCGGCTGCTGGCTGCCGTGCGCAATCCCCTGCTGGACGTACTGGGCCACTGCACGGGACGGCTGGTGACCGGACGGACCCGGCCCGAGTCGCGGTTCGACGCCGAGGCCGTCTTCGCGGCCTGCGCCGACTCCGGTACCGCGGTGGAGATCAACAGCCGGCCCGAGCGGCTGGACCCGCCCCGACGGCTGCTGCGCCTCGCCGTCGACGCCGGGACCCTGTTCGCGATCGACACGGACGCGCACGCGCCGGGCCAGTTGGACTGGCAGATCCTCGGCTGCGAACGGGCCGTCGAGTGCGCGGTCCCGGCCGGGCGCGTCGTCAACACCTGGCCCGCGGAGCGGCTCCTCGCGTGGACCCGTACTAGGACCGTCTGAGCTGGACCACCAGCAGCAGGACGTCGGCTCCGGCGACGGCCATCACCGCGCGGAACGGGAGCCGGCCCGCCGGGCGCCGACCCGCCAGGAGCACCGTCGCCGTCGTGGCGGCCAGCAGGCCCCAGCCGTACGCCGTCACCCGGCCCGGCGGCCCCACGACCAGCACGGCGGCCGAGGCGAGCACGAGGAGCCCGGCGAGCACGGCCGAGGTCCGCGCCCCGAGCCGCTGGGGCAGCCCCAGGACCCCGGTGGCCAGGTCGTCGGCGATGTCGGGCAGGACGTTGGCGAAGTGCGCGCCCGCGCCCAGCAGGGCCGCGGCGGCCGTGAGCCACGGCGGCGGCCACGGCCCTCCGGGCAGGCCGAGTGTGACGAACGCGGGAAGCAGGCCGAAGGCCAGGGCGTACGGGAGCCATGAGACCGCCGTCCCCTTCAGCTTGAGGTTGTACACCCAGGCGGCCGCCACACACACGAGGTGGACCGCGCCCGCGAGCAGCCCGCCGGCCAGCGAGAGCGGGACGCACACCAGCAGCGCCAGGGCCGCCGCACGGGTCACGGCCGCGGGCCGCACCGTACCGGCCACCAGGGGTTTGTCCCGCCGCCCCGCGGCCAGGTCCCGCCGCAGGTCGGCCCGGTCGTTGCACCAGCCGACCGAGAGCTGCCCGGCGGCCACCGCGCCCACCGCGGCCGCCGCGCCCGGGAGGCTCCGCCCCGCGGCGGCCGCGAGCGCCGCGGTGAAGACGGTCACGGCCGCCGCCGGCAGGGGATGACAGGCCGCCAGCAGTCCCACGGCCGCGGTGCGCCACCGTACGGCGACGGCGTGGGCGACGGCGGGCCTGGGCTGCCGTCCGGTTTCTGCGGTTCGCGCGGGCACACCGCCACGCTATGCCGCGCCGCGCCCGGTTCGCCTGATTCATAACGATGTGTCAGTTGTTTCCTATGGTGAATCAATGACACGTGTCCTGGCAGTGAGCAGCGTGTTCCCGCCGCATCGCCATCCGCAGGCCGAGATCACGGCAGCGCTGGCCCGTTTCCTGCCGTCCGGCTCCGATGCGGCGCTGCTGCGCCGGGTCCACGCCTCGGTGCGCGTGGAGACCCGCCATCTCGCGCTCCCGCTGGAGCGGTACGGGCCGTCGAACGACTTCGGCACGACGAACGCCCTCTTCCTGGAAGCGGCCCTGGAGCTGGCCGGCCGGGCCGTCGAAGGCGCCCTCGCCGACGCCGGTCTCACGGCGCCGGAGATCGACTTCGTCATGTCGACCACGGTGACCGGGCTCGCGACACCCTCGCTGGAGGCCCGCCTCGCCTCGCACACCGCGCTGCGGCCCGACGTGAAGCGGGTACCGCTGTTCGGCCTCGGCTGCGCGGCCGGCGCCGCCGGAGTCGGCCATGTCCACGACTACCTGACGGGCCGGCCCGGCCACGCGGCCCTGCTGCTGTCCACCGAGCTCTGTTCGCTCACCCTGCAGCCCACGGACACCTCCATGGCGAACCTGGTGGCCGGAGCCCTCTTCGGCGACGGGGCGGGCGCACTCGTCGCGGTGGGCCGCGGCCATCCCCTGCACGCCACCGGCGCCGGACCCGCGGTGGTGGCCGCGCGCAGCCGCCTCTACCCGGGCACCGAGCACCTGCTCGGCTGGGACATCGGCCACTGGGGCCTGCGCATGGTCCTCGGCCGTGAAATCCCGGACCTGGTCAGGCTGCACGTGGCCGAGGAGGTCGAGACCTTCCTCGCCGCGCACGACCTCAAACCCGCCGACGTCGACTCGTGGATCTGCCACCCGGGCGGCCCGAAGATCCTCGACACGCTCGCGGACGCGCTGGGCCTGCCCGAGTCGGCGTTCGCGGCGAGCCGCCGTTCACTGGCGGCCGCCGGGAACCTCTCCTCCGCCTCGGTCCTGCACATCCTGGGCGGCTTCCAGACCGCGGGGCCGCCGCCCCCCGGATCGGTCGGTCTGATGCTGGCCTTCGGGCCGGGCTTCGCCTCCGAACTCGTCCTGCTCCGCTGGTGACCGCTGATTGGTGACTCCATGCCCATGTCCTCGTCCATGGCCCCGTCCATGACCCTGTACCTGCTGCTCATCGGCCTGATCGCGGCCGAACGCCTCGTCGAGCTGGTCACGGCCCGTCGCCACACGGCGTGGAGCCTGGCCCGGGGCGGCCGCGAGTACGGCCGCGGCCATTACCCGGCCATGGTCGCCCTGCACACCGCGCTGCTGGTGGGCTGCGCGGTGGAACCCCTGGCCGCCGACCGCCCGTTCATCCCCGTACTCGGCTGGTCCGCCCTCGCCCTCGTCCTGGCGGCGCAGGTCCTGCGCTGGTGCTGCATCGCCACTCTGGGACCGCGCTGGAACACCCGGGTGGTGGTGGTCCCCGGACTGCCACTGGTGGCGGCCGGCCCGTACCGGCTGCTGCGCCACCCCAACTACGTGGCCGTCGTGGTGGAGGGCTTCGCGCTGCCGCTGGTGCACACCGCCTGGCTGACCGCACTCGGCTTCACCGCGCTCAACCTGCTGCTGCTGCGCGTGCGGATCGGCTGCGAGGAGGCCGCACTGACGGACGGCGGACGCCTGCGCGCCCCCGCCTCCGTTCCCACGTCGGGCTCCCGCTCGTGATCGACCTGCTGATCGCGGGCGGCGGCCCGGCGGGCCTGGCGACGGCCATCCACGGCGCACTGGCCGGAATGGAAGTCGTGGTCGTGGAGCCGCGGCCCACCCCGATCGACAAGGCCTGCGGAGAGGGGCTGATGCCGGGGGCGGTGCGCCGGCTGCTTGAGCTGGGTGTGCCCGCGACCGGGCAGCCCTTCCGGGGCATCCGGTACGTCGACGCGGTGACCGGGCGGCACGCCGAGGGGCTGTTCCGCTCCGGACCCGGCCTCGGCATCCGGCGCACCTCGCTCCAGGCCGCGCTGGCCGAACGCGCCGCCCAGCTGGGCGTGCGCGTGGTCCGCCGGCGCGTCGAGGGGATCGGCCAGGACGGCGACAGCGTCAACGCGGCGGGCTTCACGGCCCGTTACCTCGTCGCGGCGGACGGCCTGCACTCCCCCGTCCGGCGCCGCCTCGGTCTGTGCGCGCCACCGGTGGCCGCCCGGCCGGCGCGCTACGGGCTGCGCCGCCACTACACCGCCGAGCCGTGGAGCGACCTCGTCGAGGTCCACTGGTCGGCCCGGTGCGAGGCGTACGTCACCCCGCTCGCGCCCGACCGGATCGGGGTGGCCCTGCTGACCGCGGAGCAGGCCCCGTTCGACGTACAGCTCGCCCGTTTCCCGCTGCTGGCGGCGCGGTTGCCCGCGTCCCCCGGCGCGGCGGTGCGCGGGGCGGGGCCGCTGCGCCAAGCGGCCCGCGTACGGGTGGCGGGGCGCGTGCTGTTCGTCGGTGACGCGGCGGGGTACGTGGACGCGCTGACCGGCGAGGGCTTGACACTGGCCGTGACGGCGGCCGGCGAGCTGGTCCGCTGCGTACGGGCGGGGCGGCCGCAGGCGTACGAGCAGGCCTGGCGGGAGCTGTCGCGCAGCTACCGCACCCTCACCGAGTCCCTGCTCTGGGCGCGCCACCGGCCGCGGCTCGCCCGGCAGATCGTCCCACTGGCGGCCCGGCTCCCGCGCGTGTTCACGGGGGCGGTGAACCTCCTGGCGTGAGCGCGCGCGGTCACGCGTGGAAGCGGCACCCCGCGCCGGGCACGGGGTGCCGCTCGTCCTCCCCACCGGCCCAGGCTGACCCGCCCACTGCCCCGGGTGAGGGCCACAGACGGTCACGTAAAACGCACCTTTGTTATATTTACTGGTAATTCCGCTCATTGCGCCGTTCGGGGCGGGCAGACGGGGGCCCACCCGGCCCACGGAGAAGGGGCGTAGAGCGTGCTCGACGTGCGGAAGTTCTGGCGCCGGCGCGTGCTGCCGCTGGCGCTGACGGTGCCCCTCCTACTGATCCCGGTGGCCGCGGCGGAGGGTTCGGAGCGACCCGTGGTGGACACCGACCGGGGGCAGGTACGCGGCCGGTCCCACGGGGCGTACACCACCTTCGAGGGCATCCCGTACGCCGCCGCCCCGACCGGCCCGCTGCGCTGGCGGCTTCCGGAGCCGGCGCCCCGGTGGGAGGGGGTCCGCGACGCGGGCGCCCCCGGCTCCCGCTGCGTGCAGTTACCGGCAATCGGGCCCGGCGGCCCGAGCGGCTCGGAGGACTGCCTGTACCTGAACGTCACCGCGCCCGCCGCGCCCGCCGGGGCCGCCGCCCGGGGCGCGCGGCGGCCCGTCATGGTCTGGTTCCACGGCGGGGGCTTCGTCAACGGCGCGGGCGACCTGTACCCGGCCGAACGGCTCGCCGTCCGGGGTGACGTCGTGGTCGTGACGGTCAACTACCGGCTGGGTGTCTTCGGCATGTTCGGCCACCCGGAGCTCGGCGGGGCCCCCGGCTTCGCCCTGGCCGACCAGCGGGCGGCGCTGCGCTGGGTACGGGGGAACGCGGAGCGCTTCGGCGCGGATCCACGCAATGTCACCGTGTTCGGCGAATCGGCGGGCGCCCTCAGCGTCTGCGCGCACCTCACCTCACCGGCGTCGACGGGCCTGTTCCACAAGGCGATCGTGCAGAGCGGATCGTGCTCGACCACGATGCCGCCGTGGTCCCTGCTGCCCACGCTCGGTGCGTACGAACCCTTCGTGCCCGAACGGCGCACGGTCGCGGACGGCGTGCTGGCGGCGGCCCGGCTCGGCTGCGGCGGTTCGGCGGCGGCGCTGGACTGCCTGCGCCGGCTGGACACCGGCACGCTCGTGACGCCGGAACTGACGCAGACCTTCTCCAGGGTCTCGTACGGCGGCTCCCAACTGCCCGTGGAACCCCGTCGGGCCCTGGAGGCCGGGCGGTTCCACCGGGTGCCGGTGATGCAGGGAACGACGCGGGACGAGATGCGGGTCTTCGTGGCGCAGTCCCTGGCGGTGTACCCGGTCGGCGACGAAGCCACGTACCGGGCCCGGCTGGAGCGGTCGTTCGGGGCCGGGGCGGCCCGCGCGGTCGAGGCGAGCTATCCGGTATCGGCCTACCCGACGCCGGCGGTGGCGTGGGCCACCCTGCTGTCCGACGCGTCGTTCACCTGCCCGGCCCTGCGGGACAGCGGTGCGCTGGCCCGCCGCGTGCCGACGTACGGCTACCGGTTCAGCGACGGCGACGCGCCGAACTTCACGGGCCTGCCGGAGGTGCCGGGGCTGCCGTACGGGGCCTCGCACGGCTTCGAACTGCCCTACCTGTTCCCGGTGGTGCCGCTGGCGGGCCCGCAGCAGGAGCTGGCCGACCGGATGAGCGGCTACTGGACGCGCTTCGCCCGCACCGGCGTGCCGGCGGCCGCGGGAGCGCCGCACTGGCCACGCTACCGCTCACCGGCCTCGGTACTGTCCCTGGCTCCGGGTGCGGGCGGGATCCGTACGGTGGACGCCCGGGCCGGACACCACTGCGCGCTGTGGGACGCGCGGTGGCCCCCGGTCACCACTTCTCGGTGACGACGACCCCGTCGGCGGTGCGGACCACGAGGTCGCCGCTGTCGCCGTAGACCTCGCGCCGCCAGTCGGCGAACACCTTGGCGATCTGGCGGGCGTCGTCCCCGCGGCCCTTGCCCACGGATCCGGTGCTGAAGGTGATCCTCGCCTCGCCGACGGTGCGGACCTTGCGGACGCGGGTCTCCTTGATGACGACGTCCTCGTAGTCGGCGCGGTGGCCGGCCCAGTAGGCGGTGAAGTCCCGGGTCATGTCGAACCAGTCCGCCGGGCCGCACGGGCCGCCGCCGTTGGTCATCGCCGCGTCGCCCGAGGGCGCGGCGCTGCCGGTCTGCTGATCGGTCGGCGGCCCTGCATAGCCGCCGGTCTCCTGGTCCGTGGGCGGACCGGCGTAGGCGCCCGTCTCCTGATCGGTCGGCGGACCCGCGTAACCGCCGGTCTCCTGATCGGTCGGCGGACCCGCGTAAGCGCCCGTCTCCTGATCGGTCGGCGGACCGGCGTAGCCGCCCGTCTCCTGGTCCGTCGGCGGCCCTGCGTAACCGCCGGTCTGCTCCTCCGTCGGCACGTCGAGCGCGCACTTCTGCGGCGTGAGGCTGGGTACGGGCGCGGGTCCCGCGGCCTGGCCCGCCCCCTTGGTCCCACAGGCCGCCAGTACGGCACACAGCAGTCCCGCCGCCAGCACCCGGCCGGCCGTCTTCGTCGTCATCGTCATCGTCATCGTCCCCCTCGCACCTCAAGAGGCGAATCCACCGGCGGAGGTTCCCTTGGCGCCGGATCGCGGGCTAGCGTGCTGTCATGACCGGCTCCGAGGCCCGCCCTCTGCTCTTCCTGGACGTCGACGGGCCGCTCATCCCCTTCGGCGCGGGCCCGTATCCGCAGGCGGACGACGCCCATCCCCTGCTCGCGAGGATCGACCCCGCGCTCGGGCCGCAGTTGACGGCCCTGCCGTGCGAGCTGGTGTGGGCCACGACCTGGATGGCGGACGCGAACGACTGCGTCGCGCCCCGGCTCGGCCTGCCGAAGCTGCCCGTGGTGGCGTGGCCGGAGTCCGGCGATGACGACGTGCGGGCCGGGATCCACTGGAAGACCCCCGCGCTCCTCGACCACGCGGCGGGCCGCCCCTTCATCTGGGTCGACGACGAGATCACCGACGCGGACCGGGCCTGGGTGGCCTCCCACCACCCCGGCCGGGCCCTGCTCCACCGGGTGGACGCGGGCCGGGGTCTGACCGCCGCCGACCTCGCCGTGCTGCGTGGCTGGCTGGACACCGGGATACCGGACACGGAGGCGGACCGAGGTGGTCATTTCTCCGCCTTCGGGGCCGTGGCCGGGGAGTAGAGGAACGAGAACCGCTCCATGACGTTGTGCCGCTGGGTGTTGTGGAAGGCCGCGATGCGCCAGGTGCCGTCGGTGTCGCGGACCAGGGTGTACGTCTGGACCTTGGACAGCTCGGCGGGGCTGGGCTTGCTGCCGCTGTAGTCGTCGCCCCGGCCCGTCAGGACGGCGGCGTCCTTCCCGAGGAAGCGCAGGTCGAGGTAGGAGGCGGCCAGTTTGGTGCCCTTGACGAAGTCCTCGAAGAGCGCCCGGTGGCCCTCGGTGATGTCGGAGCGGCCCTCGTAGTGGCTGCCGACGTAGGTGGTGTACGTGGCGTTCTCGGTGAACTGGCGGCCGTACGCGTCCGCGTCACCCCGGCCCCAGGCGGCGGTGAGGGCGCCGAGAGTGGCGCAGACGGCCTCGCCGTCCGCGCGGTTCGCGCCCGCCGGGATGACGTCGGCGCAGGCTTCCGTTCCGGGGCGCCGCACCTCGGAGGTGGTGTCGAGGTAGAGATACGCCCCGGCGGCGCCGAGCGTGAGGACGGCGGCGGTGGCGAGCGTGGCCCGCTTGACGGTCTTGACGGTCCTGGTGTTCACGGGATGCCTCTCGATCGGCGCGTGCGGATGGATGACGGCCGCCGCCATATTGATTACACTGAGGCAGCAACTGCACAGATGCAGTATCTGCACACGTGCAGATAAATGGCAAGGGGAGTGGTGTCGCGATGGCGGAGCAGGACGACCGGCGTGCGGTCTTTCGGGACTACATCGATGCCGTGGGGCTGCACGGCATGGCGGGCGCGGAGGCGGCCGGGCTCCAGGCGTCCGAGTGGTACGCCCTCAGCCGCATCACCCTGGCGGGCGGGCTCACTTCGGGCGAGCTCGCGGCCGGGACGGGGCTCACGACGGGGGCCACGACGCGGCTGATCGACCGGCTGGAGCGCGCGGGTTACGTACGCCGTACCGCCGACCCGGCGGACCGGCGCAAGGTCGTGGTCGAGGCCGTACCCGGCACGCTGGCGGAAGTCGAGGCGGCCGTGGGCCCGGCCCGGAGACGGATCGCCGACGTGCTGGCCGGGTACACGCCGGAGCAACTGGACCTGCTCTTCGACTACTTCACGCGCGCGGCCCCCGCGTTCCGTGAGGCGACGGAGGAGATCCGGGCGGCGACCCAGGAGCGCAGGGGCGGCCGCTAGCGTCGTGACCGGGAACGTTCGCCGGGTTGCTCGTCGCGCGGACGAGGGCACCGCCCTCTACGCGATCCACCGCTTCAGCGAGATCCGGCTCGCATGCCTCGATCCTCGGCGGACGGGCGCCCGTCCCCGCCTGCCGTTCCACCACAAGATCAGATAGTCTGCGCGGCCATGGGTGAGCTGATAGTGATCAGGCACGGCCAGACCGAGTGGAGCCTGTCGGGCCGGCATGCCGGCCGGACCGACGTGCAGCTGACCGACGCGGGTGAGGCGGCGGCCAGGGCTCTTGCCCCCAGGCTGGCCAGCCGTCCTCTGGTTGCCGTCTTCAGCAGTCCGCTGAGCCGCGCCATGCGTACGGCAGAGCTGGCCGGCCTGACCAGTGCCAAGCCCGATCCCGACCTGTTGGAATGGGATTACGGCGGCTACGAGGGCCTGACCACCGAGCAGATCAGAGAGTTGAAGCCGGGCTGGGACCTGTGGCGGGACGGCGTCGTTCCAGGCGACGCCGAACATCCCGGCGAGCAGCTCCAGCAGGTGGCCGCGCGCACGGACGCGGTGCTGGACCGCATCCGTCCGCTGCTGAGCGGCGGCGATGTCGCCGTCGTTGCGCATGGCCATCTCGCCCGCGTTCTCACCGTGCGCTGGCTCGGCCTCGACGCGTCCACGAGTCGACTGCTCGGACACCCACATCCGGGCACTCTCAGCTTCCTGGCCACCGAGGACGGGCAGCCGTTCGTCTCCGCCTGGAACGTCCCGTAGCGCAGGCCCGCTGCCTCACGACTGACGCGAGAGACGCCGGAAGCAGATGAGCGCCCCGGCCGAAGCCGGAGCCCGTCAGGTCCAGGACGCGGAGACCAGGGAGCGCTCCGCCGCGGCCAGATAGGCGGCGGCCGCCAGCCAGGCGCGGGCGTAGGCCTCGGCCGAGGAGTCGGCGAGCCGGCCGAACACGTCGCGTGGGCGGCGGTCCGCCTCGGCGGCGAGGGCGGTGGCCAGCTCCGCCGCCGCGGTGAGCCCGGCCCGGCGCAGCGGACCGTACGCGGCGAGGGGTTCGGTGCCCCGCGCTGCCTCGGCCACGGCGCGGCGGCCGCCCGCGACCCCGGTCTCCAGGAGGCGGCGCACGCGCCACAGCGGGGAGTCGGTCAGGGGGTCCGGTCCGATGGGAGCCGGCTCCGGGGCCGGGCAGGCGGTCCGCGGCGGGAAGTGGCCGCCCTGGAGCCGGTCGTAGCCGAGGTCCGCGCGGCCCAGCCATTCCTCGGGCAGCCGCAGCGTGTGCTCGGCGCCGGGCACCGGGCCGACGGCGAGGGGCCGCAGGGTCGCGGCCCGGTCCAGGTCGGGGCGGCCCAGGATCCGCAAGTACAGGCCGGGATACGAGGCGAGGCGGCGCAGGTTCTCCGTGTGCGGCAGTTCCGGGTGGGGGTGGGCGGGCCGCAGCCGGATCAGCGGTCCGCCGGGACGTACCTCGCGGACGAGTAGGTCTTCGCCCGCCGCGCCGACGACCGTGACGTCGCAGCCGAGCAGGGCGGGCTCGGCCACGTCCGCTTCGGCCAGCGCGCGGGCGACCGCCTCGGCCGCCGGCCGGACGAAGAGCGCCGCGGCGGGCCCTTCGCTCCAAGGCGTTCCGCGCAGCGGGGTCGCCTGGACCCCGCGTCCGGCGCCGAGCCTGCCCTCGGGGGAGACGGTCGCGCCGGTGATGCGCAGGCCGCCGCGGGCCAGCCCTGCGTGGTCGAGGGCGGCGCCGCCGAGGGCGACGGAGGCCGAACCCGCGCCGCGGGCCCGGGCCAGGCCGCCCGGGCGCACGTCGGAGATCGAGTAACCGGCGCCGTCGGGGGCAAGCAGGTGGGTGACCACTCCCCCGTACCCGGTGGCGGACAGGACGGGCTCCCGGCACAGGCCGTACACCTGGAGGCTGCCACCCGGCGCGTAGGCGCGGCGGGAGGTGCCGGTCAGGGCGGGGGCGGCGGATCCGGCGGCGAGCAGGGCGGCGGTGCGCAGGAGTTCGCGGAAGGCCGCGGTGAGGTCGCCGAGCCGCTGGGCGGCCCGGCGTTCCCGGGCGGCGCGCAAGCCGCGTACGACGCGCAGGGCGGCCGCCTCGGCGCGCGGCAGCCCCGCGAGGCGGGCGGTGTGCGCGGCGCGCAGCAGCTCGGCCTGGACGACGGCTCCCCCGGCGGTGACGCCGGCTGCGAGGGCCTCGGCGGCGGCCTGCCAGAGGGCGGCCGCCGCGTGCAGTTGCGCGTCGGGGAGCGTGGCCTCGGGCCGGGGCTCGGGCTCGCCCTCGGGCACGGAGACGGACACGGACGCGGCAGCGGGCTCGGATGTCGCCGTCGACCCCTCCGGTTCGGGCGGCGGCGGGACGGCGTCCGCCGACGGTTGTACGTCCGCCAGCGGGGCGGCGCCCAGGGCGGCTGCCCGGTGGAGGCAGCGCGGGGCCAGCAGGCAGGTGCACACGGCCTGTTCGGCGAGGGTGACCGCGCCCGTGGGACCGGGGCGCAGCGTGACCACGGCGTCCTCCCCGAAGCCGAGGACGACCCCGCCGTCCGCCGTCCGCTCGGCGAGGGCGGCGCAGCCCTCGGTGGCGGCGTCCAGCTTCTTGCGCAGCCGGGCGCTGAGCTGCTCCACGGCCTCGGCGAGCACCTCGGGTGCGACGGGCGGCAGTTGGGTGTCGGTGCTGGTCAACGGGATTCTCCACGGAGGCGGTCGCCGACCCAGCGGGCGAGGGCGAGCGGACTGAGGGCGGCCACCGGCATGCCGGCCGCGACGAGTTGCCGGGCGACCGGGACCGAGTACCGGGGCGTACCGGTGTCGTCGAGCGCGGCGCAGCCCAGCAGTTGGGCGCCGGAGGCGGCGAGCGCGCGGACCTCTCCGAGGAGCCCGCCGATCGGGGCGCCCTCCTCGAAGTCGCTGACCACGACGACGAGGGTGCGGCTCGGAACGGTGATCAGCGAGCGGGCGTGCGCGAGTCCGGCGGCGATGTGCGTGCCACCGCCGACACGGACCTCCAGCAGGAGCGACAGCGGGTCCTCGACCCTGTCGGTGAGGTCCACGACCTGGGTGGAGAAGGCGAGGAAGTGGGTGGAAAGGGTCGGTACGCCGCCCAGTACGGCCGCGGTGAGCGCCGACCAGATGACCGACGCCTCCATCGAGCCGGAGACGTCGACGACGAGGATGAGCCGCCAGTCGGTCTCGCGGTTCGCCCGGGTGCTGAAGACCGGCCGTTCCGGGACCACGACCACGCTTCCGTCGGGCCGCCGCCGGGTGTGCGCGAGGTTGGCGCGCAGGGTGCGGGCCAGGTCGAGCCTGCCGCCGGGGCGGCGGGTGGGGCGCGGGGTGGCGAGGCCGGAGAGGGTCGGGCGCAGCCGGGTGGCCAGCTCCTTGGCGAGTTCGTCGACCAGGCGCCTGACCAGGGGGCGCAGCCGGGCCAGTTGGGCTTCGGGCAGCCCGCCGGCGAGAGACAGGACGGAGCTGAGCAGTTCCACGGAGGGGCGTACGGTCGCCGGGTCGAGCTGGGCCAGTACGTCGGTGCGGCCCGCTCCGGCCGCTTCGCCCAGCACCTCCTCCCGTACGTCGGCGCCGAACAGCGCCTCCAGCTCCTGCGACCACTCGCGGGCGGTGGGGAACGAGGCCTCCTGGCCGCCCCCGCCACCGGGGCCGCCTTCGATGCCGGAGGCGCCTTCGCCGCGGCCGGCGCCGTACAGCTCGTCGAGGGCGTGGGCGTAGCGGCGGGCGCCCGCGGAGAGCCGGTCGCGTTCGCGGCCGAGCAGCAGCCGCCAGCGGTCGGCGGGGGTGAGCCGCAGGCCGGTGGGGGCGGGTGCGCGCGAGGCGTCGACAGCTTCGGCGGCTCCGACAGCTTCGAGGGCGACGGCGGCGTCGGCGGCCGTGGCGGTCTGCGGCACCGGGAGCGGCGGCGCGTCCGCGGCGGGCAGCGGGAGTTCCCCCAGAGCGGCGAGTCCGGCGGCGTCGGCGGCGGCCCACAGGGCGAGCAGCGCGGGCGGCGCGTCGAGCGCGAGGTCGATCCGGTCGCCGAGCCGCTCGGCCACCGTGTCCAGCAGCCGGTCGCGGGCGGCGGGGGAAAGGGCGTCGAAGCCGCCGCGCAGGGCGGGCAGGCGGTCGAGGAAGAGGCGGTCGGTGAGGTGCTCGACGCGGTCGAGGAGCGGGGCGAGGGCGGCCGGGGAGGACTGGAGCAGTGGTCCGGCGGCCGTGAGGAGTCCCGCGAGGCGGCGGGTCAGGGCGCGGCGGCCGTCGGCGGTGGCGGCGCCGTCGATCCAGCCGGCGGCGCGGTCGCCGAGCCGGGCGGCCGGATCGAGGTCGAGGAGGACCCGTACGGCCATGGCCGCACCCTGGATCAGCGGGGACGCGGAGGCGGCGAGTGCGGCGAGGGCCGCGTCGGTGCGCAGCCCGAGGTGGTGCGCGGCGGCGCGGTCGGCGAGGGCCACGAGCGCGGCCGCGTCGGCGGCGTCGTCGCTTCCGGCGAGGCCGGGCAGGGACCGGACCGCCGCTTCGAGCAGGTCGCCGCCGAGCGCGGCGGCGACGGTACGGGACTCCGCGCGGGTGCCGGGCAGATGGCCGCGTCGGAGGGACTCCAGGAGGTCGAGGGCGTCGAGGAGTTCGGGCAGGGCCGCGGTCTGCGGCAGGACGGTGGCCGCCTCCTGGAGCCGTACGTCGACCAGCTCGGGCAGGTCGCACCGCGCGGCGGCGGCCAGTCCGGCGAGGATCTGCGCCGGGGTCGGCCCGCCGTCGGCGGCGGCGCGGCGCGCCGTGTCACGCAGGGTTCCGGCGGCCGCCTGGGCCGCGGTGACGCCGCGGACTCCGGCGAGATCGAGGCGGGCCGGGACGGAAGGCGTCCAGGACAGCCGCCACTTGGTACCGAGGGCGGACCCGTCGCCGGTGGCGGCGACCGTGAGGGGTTCGCCGTAGGAGGCGCCGCAGACCAGGAGCCGCTGGAGGAGGACCTCGCGGCGGCCGTCGAGGGCGGAGCGCAGCGGGTCGAGGCGGACCTCACGGGGGGCCGGATCGTCCGGTGCGGGCAGCCGCAGCCGTGCCAGCTCGGCCTCGACGGAGGGGCCGAGGCCGGAGCGGGGCGCGTGCGGGGTGATCCGCCCGCGGGCGGTGCCGACGAGTACCGCCTCCAGCGCGCGGGCCAGCGCCCGGCCGCGGCCGAGGGGTTCGCCCTGGCCGAGGACGGTGGTGACGGCCTCCAGGAGCTCCCCGCGCCCGGGCGCGGGGAGTCCGCGCAGGGCGGCCAGGTCGCAGGCGAGCCGCAGGGTCTCGGCGGCCTCGCCCGTCCCGGCGGTGTGCCCGGCGCGGCGCAGTTCCCGGCAGAGCCCGGTGACGGCGACGGAGGCCGCGTCCCGCAGGCGCCCGGGGTCGCCTGCGGCCTCCAGAACGGCCTGCTGCCAGAGGGGATCCCGGATTCCGGCGGGATATCCGGAGCGGGAGTCGAGCAGGTCGAAGGAGTACGGCACGAACGAGGTGACGGCCGGGTCCGCGCACGCGTCGGCGCCGGTCCCGGTCTCGCCGGAGCGGGGACGGGGCACGGTGCCGGGGCCCAGGAGGGCCGGGGCGTGGAAGGCGCCGATCACCGCCGCCACCCGGTGGCCCGCGGCGGTGGCGGAACCGATGACGTCCCGCATGTGGGCCTCGCGGGCCAGGTCCGTCTCCGGTACGGCAGGCGCGTCCTGGCGCAGGGCCCATCCGACGCCGAGGGCCGCCCGCCGGACGGCCTCCGGGGAGCAGCCGGGTGCCAGGACCTCGACGGCGCGGTCCCACAGGTCGTCACCGTCCCGGCCCGTCCCGGCGGCGGTGAGGCCGTCACCGAAGGTACGGCCGGACCCCGCGGCCGGACCCGCGGGCGGGGTCGCGGCCGGGCCCGTCGCCGGGCCCGCGGGCGGGGTCGCGGCCGGGCCCGGGAGCAGGGCCGTGTCACGGCCCGGGGCGGCGTCCGGCGCGGTCCAGCCGCGGTCGGACAGCGGGAGGTCGCAGCAGACGACGGCCGCGCCGGACCCGCGGGCCCAGCGGATCGCGGCCAGTTCCGGGGAGAAGTCCGCGAAGGGGTAGAAGGCCAGGCGCCCGTCCCCGCCCGTGCCCGCGAGGGCGACCGGGGCGACCGTCTCCGGGTCCGCGAGGTGCTCCAGCCACGGCTGGAAGTCCGTCGGCAGTTCGACGCAGACCACGTCCGCGCCCGACGCGTCCAGCAGGGCGGGGACCATCGCGGCCAGCGCGGGGCTGTGGTGGCGTACCCCGATCAGGTACGGCTCGCCGGACGCGGCGAGGGCGTCCACCGCGGCCCGCGGATCGGTCTTCGTCACCGCAGGCTCCCGCGCAGGTCCCAGAGGCGGCGCCACATCGCCGAGCCGTCCTCGGCCCGGCGGCGCACCGGGCCGTCCCAGTACCCCAGCAGCCGCCCGTGGTCGGCCGGGTCGTCCTTGCGCACGACGCCCAGCAGGTGCCCCGGCAGCAGGTCCAGCACGTCCCCGCCCGGCAGGTACGCGGCCGAGACCCCCAGCGAGGCCGCCACCTGCACGGCTTCGGCGGTGGACATGACCGTACCGGGGCGCTCCACGTCCCAGCCCTCGGCGGAACGCCCGGAACGCAGGTCCCGGAAGACGGTGACGAGCGCGTCGAGCACCGCGTCGTCGACGGCGAAGGCGGCGCCGGCCCGCTTGACGGCGGCGACCGCCTGGCGGCGGATCAGCGTGGCCTCGGCGTCCGCGTCGGCGATCGGGGCGACGGTCTCGAAGTTGAAGCGCCGCTTGAGGGCGGCGGACATCTCGGAGACGCCGCGGTCGCGCAGGTTGGCGGTCGCGATGACCGTGAAGCCGGGCGCCGCGGAGACCACCGCGTCCTCGGTGGCGGTCAGTTCGGGCACGCTGACCCGCCGGTCGGACAGGATGGACACCAGCGCGTCCTGCACCTCGGGCAGGCAGCGGGTGATCTCCTCGACGCGGACCACCCGCCCCGTCCGCATCGCGGAGAGCACCGGCGAGTCGACGAGGGCTCCCGCGCTCGGCCCGCCGGCCAGCAGCAGCGCGTAGTTCCAGCCGTAGCGGAAGGCGTCCTCCGTGGTTCCGGCCGTTCCCTGCACCGTGAGGGCGCTGGTGCCGCAGACGGCGGCGGCCAGCAGCTCGCTGAGCATCGATTTGGCGGTGCCGGGCTCGCCGGTGAGCAGCAGCCCGCGTTCTCCGGCGAGGGTGACCACGCACCGCTCCACCAGGGCCCGTTCGCCGACGAACTTGGGGGCGATGGCGAGCTTGCCGCCGCCCTTGGGCAGGGTGAGCTCGCCGCCGTCGCTGCCGCAGACGAAGGTGACGACGGCGCGCGGGGTCAGCGCCCAGCCGGGCGGGCGGGGGCCGGGGTCCTGGGCGGCGAGGAAGGCGAGTTCGGCGGCGTACCGCTCCTCGGCGGGCAGCGCCTGCCGGGCGGGTACGGGCTGTTCGGTGACGGTCATACGGAGTCCTTGTTCTGGGGAAGTCGTGCGAGGGGTGTCAGCGGCGGCGGGCGCGGGTGCGCTTCACCTTGAGTTCCTCGAAGCGCGGTACGTCGCCTTCGCGGACCCGCTGCCAGGCCCGGCGGTAGAGCTCCGAGGCCGGTTCGGCGGGCAGCAGCATGCCCGGCAGGGGGTGGCCGTACATCGGGAGCTTCCACCGCTCCACGGGCAGCGCCGGGGATGCCATGTCCGCCCACCCACCGGGCAGGAACAGCGAGCGCCCGGCCCGGCTCCGGCCGGCCGACACCACGAGGTCGGTGGCGGCCAGCTCGGCGCGGGCGGCCTTGAGGCGGGCCGGCTTCCAGCCGGTCCAGCGGGCGGTGTTGCGGTCGGTGGGGTCGGGCATGGCGAGCAGCGCGAGGTACAGGGCGGCCGCGTCCGCGCCCAGCCCGTGCTCGGCGGCGACCTCGGCGACCAGGTCGGGGACCGACCGGCTCGGGTCCTGCGGCCACCACGTGCCGTCCTTGTCGACGTCGCCGGCCGCCGGGGCGCCCGGGTCGGCGAGCAGGGCGGCGAAGCGCGGGTCGTGCGCGGCTCGCAGCGCGGCCTCGACTCCCGAGATCCGCTGGTCGTCGCCGCGCAGCAGCGGCAGGTAGGGGTCGGAGCCGGTGGAGTCCAGCAGCGCCGGGCGCAGCGCGGGCTTGGGCTGCCCGTCGTGGGTGGCCATGACGACGGCGCCGTACCGCTCGTAGTCCTCGCCGGTCTCGGTGGGCGTGCCCGCCGCCTTCCGGAAGTCGGACAGGCTGGTGAAGTGCCCGACGCAGAGCAGCAGTCCGGGCGCGGCGAGCCGCTGCCGCACGGCGGTCAGGGCGGGCGGCAGGGCGGCGCGTACGGGATCACCCGCGGGCAGCCGGTGGGCCAGCCAGGCCGCCATGGCCATGGTCCCGGTCAGCACGGCCGAGTTGAAGGGCTCGGTGGCCGGCTGGACGGGCTCCGCGTGGTCGCCCCGCACCGTCCACTCCACGTCGGCGGAGAGCTCGCGCGACGCCGCCGGGTCGAGGACGGCGGGCAGGGCACGCTGGGCGGCCCAGCCGCCGCGCACGGCCCGTGTGGCCTCGGCGAGGAGCCAGTCGGGCACTCGCGTACGGCGGCCCACGCGCCGGTTCCACACCTCGGCCGCGGCGGCCGCGTCCGGTCCCTCGGTCCACAGCCGTGCCGGGTCGGCGGGCAGGAGCGCCGCGACCACGGCCCGCCGTACCCCGCCGTCGAGGCTCTTGAGCTCGTTGCGGGCGTGCGCGGCCTCGGTGGCCTTGACGCCGAGGGCGGTCCGCAGGTCGGCGGGCAGGAAGTTGCTCTCCCAGCTGTCGACGTGGGGCAGGCCGGCGATCACCAGCCGGGCCAGGGCGCCGGGGACTCCGGTGAGACGGGCGAACTCCTCGGCGGCCTCGGGAACGAACGGCGCGGGCCCGCGGCGGGCGGCCTCCTGGAGGAAGGCGGCCAGCCAGCCCGCGTCGCGCGACGGGTCACCGAGCGGAGCCTCGCCGCGCACGGAGTAGGGCCCGGGGACGGTGAAGCGGCCGGTGGGGTCGTGGAGCAGGGCGCCGAACTCATGCCCGTCGGGCACGGATTCGCTGTGCTCGGTCAGGGCGATGACGGCGCCGCCGCCGAGCGGGAGCACGCTGCGGTGGTAGAGGCTGCGTTCGATGCCGTCGGGGGTGCGCAGGTGGCGCTGGTCGAGGTGGAGCAGGACGCGGCGCCAGCGGTCGGCGGAGGCTCCGGCCGAGGCCAGGCCGAGGGCGTCGACCGCGCCGAGCAGGCCGAGGAGGGCCTCGCGCTGCTCGTCGGTGGCGCCGACGGCGACGGCCCGGTAGGCGACGGCGGCCGGCTGGTCGAGCAGCGGCGTCCACTGCAGGCTGGAGTACGGCAGCGCGGGCACGTCGAAGTGGAGCCGGCCGGGCACCTCGGCCGCGTCGGTCCGCGCGCGAGCGGCGGAGAGCTCGCGCAGGAGGCGGTGGGCGACATCGGAGTCCGCGCCGTTGCGGTAGTACGAGGTGCCCGTGAGTCCGCTCAGCGCCTCGTCGAGGATCCGGTCGGTGGGGCCCTGCACGGTCTCCTCGGCGGGGCCTGCCTCCGGGTGGAGCCGGGCGGCGACCGCGTCCAGGGACTTCTGCTGGGTGAGGGCGAAGCGCAGGACCTCGACGATGCCGCCGACCAGCCTGGGGGCGGTGACCCGGGGCAGGGCCGCACGCACCAGGTCGGGCAGGTCGGTGGCCTTGTCCGCCGCCGCGGCGGCCTTCAGGAGGGTGCCGATGGTCTCCCGGTCGGCCGTGCGCAGCGCGGCGGAGCCCTCCGGGTCGCGCGGGCGCAGGGCGTACCAGTGCGAGACCGGCGGGAGGTCCACGCTGCCGGTGGCGAAGGCCGCCTTGCGGTGGTCGCCCCGTGATTGGGCGGTGACCACGCCCTCCGGGTCGCTGATGCTCAGCTCGCGCCAGCGGTGCGACAGGGCGCGCGGACGGTCGTCGCCGGGGAAGGTGAGCGCGGCGATCGGGTAGTCGCCGCCTTCGGGCACGGTGACGGTGCGGCCCCCGGTGTCGGTCCCCTGCCAGCCGTGGCCGGGGATCTTGACGGCGCGCCAGCCGAGCAGGCCGTCGGCGGGCGCGCCGAGGACCGAGCCCTCGACTGTGGGCGCGGGCCGCAGCCAGCCGGAGTGGCCGGTGGCGACGTCGTCATCCGGGTGGGCGCGCAGCGCGTCGGAGAGGAATCCCGGCAGGGAGAACCGGCCCAGCGCGTTGCCGGCGGGGTCGTACTCACGCCATCCGCTTCCCGTGTTCTCGCCGGACCCGTCGCCTTCGGAGGACTGGTCGCGCCGTTGCCACACCCAGTACGAGGTGCCGTCGGACAGCACCGGCAGCTCGCTCGGCAGGGCGGTGTCCCCGCGGTGCAGGACGCCGCCGCCGGTGGTGCGGCCGCCGTCCGGGAGCGGCAGGGAGACGTGCTCGGTCCGCAGCGCCCAGTGGTTGCGGTCGGTGTCCACGGTGAAGACGGTGCCGGGCGAGGAGTGCCAGTAGCCCTCGGTCCGGTCGGCGCTCCACGCGGACCAGAAGACCAGCAGGTCGCCGTCGACGTAGTGGAATCCGTACCGGTAGTTGGACCCGGTGGGGACGCGCAGGTCGTGCGTGAGGACGGTGGTGTCGGCGTCGATGACGCGGACCTGGGTCTGGTTGGCGACGATCAGGTACGGCCAGGCCTCGACGACGGTCAGTCCCTGACGCCCCTGGCCGGGTGTCAGATCGGCGACCGCGCTCTCCCAGGCGGGCCAGACCAGCTCCTCGAAGAGACCGGTGCGCAGGGTGCGGGCGAGGGTCTCGCCGAGATCGGTGGCGGCCGCGGCGGTGACCTCTTCGGGAGCGAGTTCCAGGGCTTCGGCGGGCAGCCAGGTCAGCCGCTGGATGGCGTCGGGGACGCCGGGCAGGCCGGCCGCGGTGGAGGCGCGGGCGACCCCGCGCATCCACTCGGTCAGCAGCGGGCGGGTGCCGGGCGAGGCGGCGACGCGCCGGACGGCGGTGGTCCCGCCGGCGGCGTCGCCGAAGGCGTTCAGGGCACGGTGGAAGGCGGGGTGGAAGCGCGTGTCGGCGGCGACCGCGGCCAGGTCACGGCGCTGGTCGGCCATGGCCCAGTCGCGCAGGTTCAGCTGGTTGTGCTGGTACCGCTTGTCCTCGGGGTCCGGATCGGCGACCGGGACCTCCAGTGTGAGCAGCAGGTCGAGGAGGTCGGCGTCCTCGACGCCCACCCGCAGGCCCGCCTCCCGTCCGGGGCGGGCGAGTTCGGTGCGCAGCTGCGCCGCGCAGCGGGTGACGACGTCGAGCAGGGCGGGGGGTGTGGGGCGCGTGCCCCAGCCCGCGTGGCGGGCGGCGTGGAAGCGCTCCAGCCAGCCGGCGGTGCCGTCGGCGCACCGCTGCTCCGCGGGCAGGTCCTGCGATTCCAGCCCGGCGGTGGCGCCGGACTCCTGAAGGATGTCCAGCCACAGGCGGGTGAGTTCGACGCTGTCGCCGCCGCCGGGCGGGGTCAGGGTCAGGAGCGTGCCGCGTACGGAGGGAACGCGCCGGGCGAGCGCGACGAGCGCGCCGCGGTGGGCCTTCCACCAGCCGGTCGCGGCGCGCAGGGTGGCGGGCAGCGGCAGCAGTTCGGCGAGGTAGTCCTGCTCGGGCTCGGTCCCCGTAAGGCCGGCGGCGCGGGCCAGCCGGCGCAGCTCGGTGGCGGCCTGCGCGGAGGGCGGCAGCCCGCCCGCGGTGCGGCGCACGCACAGGCGGCGGAAGCGCTCGTGGGCCTCGGCGGGGCTGACGCGGACGGCCAGTTCCTTGCCGTAGCCGGTGAGCACCTTGACCGGCAGGGCGCCGGCCAGCGCGAATTCGAGGAAGACGGCGTCCAGGCGGTCCTCGTCGACGCTCAGCCCGTGCTGGGCCTCCGCGGTACGGGCGCGGCCGAACAGCTGGGCGGCGTACGTGGTGTTCTCGACGGCGAGGAAGATACGGGCGGCCTGCTCGTGGAAGACCGGCAGGAAGTGCGGGACGGCGGCGGCGAGCCGCCCGGCCAGCTCGTGGCAGGCGTCGAGGGCCGCCTTGGGCTTCGTCTTGGCCTGCCGGGCGATGCGGTCGAGTTCGGGCACGACGGCGAGGGCGTGGTGGCCGTCCTCGGGGTGGTGGACCAGGACCCATTCGGGGAAGCCGAGTGCCTGGCGGTGGCCGAGGCCGACGACGGGCGGCTCGCCCTCGTCGGGCACCAGGCCCAGGAAGCCGGCGGCGAGGTCCTCGGCCGGGCCCAGTTCGGCGGCGGCGAGCCGGACGACGACGCGGTCGTCGCCGAGGGCGGGGTGGCGGTAGGCACGCGCGGTCAGGTCGACGGCGGTGGGGCCCGCGCCCTCGGTGCCGTGCGGCAGTACCGCCCCGGCCTTGAGCAGCAGTTCGGCCTCGCTCACGGACACGCCGTCCTTCCCCATCGTGGTGCTGTCGGTGGTCATGGTGTTTTCGGTGCTGGTGTCGGTGGTGCTCACGCGTCCCCGCCCTCCTCGATCTTGCGCCCGGCGTACAGCGCCGCGGCCATCCGCATCCCCTCGGACCAGGCGACCGGTCCGACCTCGGCCAGGGGCACCGCCCGGCCGTCCTCGCCGTGCCAGGTCAGTGCGCCGGTGGTGGTCTCGTCGTCGTAGTAGGGCTCACCGATCCACACGGCGGCCTCCGTGCCCCGGCCGGTGTCGCGGACCTTGCAGGTGGCGTAGCCGCCGGAGACCCGGTAGCCGAGGCCGGTCGCCCGGGCGGCGAGGCCGAAGCGGGTGGGGAACACCCCGCCCGCGTAGTCGCGTACCTCGGTGGCGGTGGGCGCGAGCCCGGCGGGCTTGCGCCACGTGGCGCGGTGGATCTGCTCGACCCGCTGCACGATGCCCAGTTCGGCCGCGAAGTCCCGTACGTCCTCCAGGTCGGGCAGCAGCACCGGGTGCGGCAGGGTCACCGTGCGCGGGGACAGCCGTACGGTCTCGCCGTCGAGGTTGACCACCTTCAGCTCACCGGACTCGGTGGCGTCCCGCAGGAAGCCCACCTCGTCGGGGTCGTCGCCGACCACGGCCAGGTCGCGCAGGGCGCTCTGCCAGGCCTCGTCCGGCCACACGCGGGCGAGCAGTGCGGTAGGCACGGGCAGCGAGGACACCATCCAGGTGTCGACCTGGGCGACGCAGGCGGCCGCGTGCCGGTCGAGCCATTCGCCGAGCCTGCGCAGCCGGTCCACCTCGGGATGGTCCTTCAGTGCCTTGGGCAGGGTCTTCAGCTGCCGCCCCGCCGACCGGCCGGTGGTGGGCCGTGCCGCCACCCGCCCTTCCACCAGGGCGATCTCGTACCCCTCGCCTGCCGCCACCCATGCCATCAGCCCGCGTCCCTCCGCCTGTCCCGGCCATGTCCGCGCAGCCCTGACACGGGGGTCCAAGCCCCCTGAGCTGCGGTATGCCGGGAGACTAGCGAGCGGCACTGACAATGCCCGCCGGAGGGTGGGGGGTCGGTTCCATGTCCGGTTCTGGGTAGTGTTCAGAGGACATTGACGCGAGGTCGGTTCGGGGTGGGGCTCATGGTTCGTCAGATACGGGTGCCTGCCGCGGTCCTGCTGGCGTCGCTGCTGCTGACCGTGGCCGGCTGCTCCGGTTCGGCCCCGTCGGGGACTGGCCCGGACGCGAAGCCCTCCGCTCCACGCGTCACCCCCAAGGCCTCCGTGCCGGCCGACGGCAAGCCCGTCGGCGGGGACGTGCTGCCGGGCATGGTCACGACGGCGGTGGCCCGGACCCAGCTGGCCGCGCTGAAGGTGGCGCCTGCCGGGACCATGGCCGGGTACAGCCGCGACAAGTTCACGCACTGGGCGCAGCAGGGCGACAGGTGCGACACCCGTGAGGTGGTCCTCCAGCGGGACGGCACGGACGTGGCACGGGACTCCGAGTGCCGCGCCGTCTCCGGCACCTGGAAGAGCTTCTACGACGGGGTGGTCGTCACGGACGCGGCGAAGATGGACATCGACCACATGGTGCCGCTCGCCGAGGGCTGGCGCTCGGGCGCGGCCGGCTGGGACTCCGCCCGGCGCAAGGCCTTCGCCAACGACCTGACCCACCCCCAGCTGCTGGCCGTGACCGCGGCCTCGAACCGTTCAAAGGGCGACCAGAGCCCGGACCTGTGGCAGCCGCCGGACAAGGCCGCCTGGTGCCCGTACGGGCGGGCCTGGACCACCGTCAAATCCACCTACGCGCTGACCGTCACCGAACCGGAGAAGAAGATGCTCGCCACCATGCTGGACACCTGTACCTCATGACCGACGGACAGCAGTGGCAGGACCGGGTGCTCGCCGGGCCGGGCGGCGCGATGACCGACGAGGTCGGCGTCATCACCGGCCCGCTCACCCTGCGCACCACGGCGGCGCCCGGCGGCCTGGCCCGGTTCGACGTCCAGTACACCGACGCCGACGAGTGGTACACGCTCACCGGCAGCCCCCTCCCCCACCACGGCGCCCCCGCGGCCCTGCACGCCGCGGCCCTCACCGCGATCCGCGCGGGCCACGGTGCCCAGGCCCCGGGCACCGCCCCCGCCTGAGCGGCGGCGCGGCTCGGCGGCCGGGCGGCGGCGGTGCTACGGGAATCAGGCCTCGTACTCGGTCAGGTCGATGCTGTGGACCTGCAGGAGGTAGTGGTGCTCGGGTTCGGTCGTGTCGCGGTCCAGCACCATGCCGAGCTTGCGGATCACGTTCTCGGAATCGTCGTTGCCCGCCCGGTTGACCGCGATGACCCGGTCGAGTCCGCGGTCCTGGAGCGCGAACTCCAGCGTGGCCTGAGCGGCCTCGGACGCGTAGCCCTGGCCCCAGTACTGACGGCCGAGCCGCCAGCTGATGTCCACCGCGGGCATCACCTCGGGCAGGTACTCGGGCACCGAGAGGCCGACGACGCCGATGAGCTCGCCGGATCCGAGGAGCTCCACGGCGAAGAGCCCGAAGCCCTCCTCGTCCCATTCCTCTTCCCAGCGCTCGATGTCCTCGGCGGTCTGGTCCAGGTCGCGGGTGGAGCCGTCACCGATCCAGCGCATCACCTCCGGGTCGGCGTTGATCTCCGAGAGGGGGACGAGGTCGTCGTCGGTCCAGCGGCGGAGGAGGAGTCGGGGGGTGCGGATCTCGGTCATGCCCCACATCCTGCCGAAAGTCGGCGGACCAGCGGTAATCGGCCATTGGCGCCGCGGTGCGGATTCGTGGCGATCACGGTGGGAATGTCTTTCGCAGCTCGCCCCGGGCCCCCGCGGTCCGTGGGGAAACCGCGACCGAGGAGTGCCCCCGCCATGCCCTTCGACCCGTCGGACGAGAGCCGGTACGACCGCACGCGCCTGCGGCAGTGGGCGCGCGGCCACGCCCGCTCCGCCGGAGTGGACCGCCGGGACCTGCTCAGGCTGTTCGCGGCGGGGACCGCCGCCGGATCCCTGGGGCTGGGCGCGGCCGGCTCGGCCTCGGCCGCGACCGACGCCGCCGGCGCCACCGCCGCTGCCGATGCGGCCGCGTCGCCCGGGATCGTCAAGCCGCTGCCGCCCGAGCTGTTCACCATCCGCGGCACCAACGCGGAGACGAACTTCGCCGCCCTGCGCGGCACCGGCCCGCTCACTCCCGTCGACCGGTTCTTCGTACGGAACCACACCTCCACCCCGCTGATCGAGGCCGGCGGATGGAGGCTGAAGGTGTGGGGTGACGGGCTGGCGGGCGGCCCGGTCGAGTTCTCGTACGACCGGCTGCGCGCGCTGCCGGCGGTCGAGCGGACGCTGTTCATCGAGTGCGCGGGCAACGGCCGCAGCTTCTACGCCACCCAGCAGGGCCAGCCGGTCAGCGGCACCGCCTGGACCCTCGGCGGAATCGGTGTCGGCCACTGGCGCGGGGCGCGGTTGTCGGACGTACTGCGGCTGGCGGGGGTCACGCGCGGGGCGGTCGACGTACTGCCGCGCGGGCTGGACGACGAGGTGGTCACGAACGGGGTGAACCTCGGGCGGGTGCGGCGCCCGATGCCGGTCTCGAAGGCTCTGGACGACGTACTGCTCGCCTACGAGATGAACGGGCGGCCGCTGCCGCCCGACCACGGCGGCCCGGTCCGCCTCGTGGTGCCGGAGTGGACCGGGATCTCGTCGGTCAAGTGGGTCGGTGACATCGAGGTGAGCGGCCGGGCGCTGTACTCGCCGTGGAACACCGACACCTACCGGCTGTTCGGGCCCGGGTATCCGGCGGAGGGCGCGCCGTTCACCCGGCAGACCCTCAAGAGCGCCTTCGAGCTGGAGCTGGGAGCGACCGTTCCCGTGCACCGGACGCGGCTGCTGACCGGCCGCTCCTGGTCGGGCGCGGCCCCCGTGCAGCGCGTGGAGGTCAGCACCGACGGCGGGCTCCGCTGGCAGCGGGCCCGGTTGCACGACGCGCCGCGCCGGGGCAGTTGGGTGCGCTGGTCGCTGCCGTGGACGCCGCGGGCCACGGGCGCCACGGCGCTGCTGGCCCGGGCGACCGATGCCACCGGGCGCACGCAGCCCGCGACGGCCGCCCCCAACACGCAGGGCTACCTCTTCGACGCGGTCGTGCGGCACCCGGTGACGGTGGTCTGAGCGGGGGGCGGCTCACGGCGTGTGGACGCGGACCTCCGGTGCGTTGGCGGACGGGCCGTCCAGGACGGGCTGGGGCACGCCTCTCAGGTGCTGGTCGAAGAAGGCTCCGACGTAGCGCCGGGTCAGCTCGACGGAGCGGGCGCCGGACAGCGGGGCCTGGGGGTCGGGGAGGCCCAGCTGGTCGCCGAAGACCGGGAAGTCGCTGAAGGTGAAGTGGCCGGAGTCCGCGAAGGTGATCCAGCGCTTCCAGCCGTCGAGCTTCGGCCATTGGAGGTCCCAGTTCTGGTTGCCGCCGGGGCCCCGGTTCTGCGTGCCGAGCAGCATGAAGGGGCGCCCGCCGAGCCCGGTCTCGGGGACCGGCGTCGCGAATCCGCCGTCCATGTTGACGCCGGCGCGGACCCTCGGATCGGTCGCCATCGCGGCGGCCGCCGAGGCGCCGCCGATGGAGTGGCCCGCCATCGCGATGCGGCTCGCGTCGATGAGGCCGGCGTGGCGCCAGGCCGGGTCGCGTCCGGTGAGCCGGTCCAGGAGGAAGGAAACGTCGCGGGCACGGGTGTCGCTGACCGCCCGCATGCCGCCCGCCGCCTCCACCTTCTCGCAGGCCAGGCATTCCAGCACGCGCCCGCCGGGGAAGGCGGTCCCCGCGCTCTCGTACGCGTGGTCGACCGCGGCGACGACGTAGCCTCGCGAGGCCAGGTCCTCGGCCAGCGCGGTGAGGGTGGCGCGCGGGACGGTGAAGCCGGGTGAGAGCACGATCAGCGGATAGCGGCCCGCGACGGGACGGGCGTGGGACCGGGAGTGGGCCGCCGTACCGGCCAGGGTCTCGACCGGGATCGCCTTGTCCAGCTCCCGGTCGACCAGCAGCAGCCGGGCCTCCTCGCGGGTGAGGTAGCGCACGGGACCGCCGGTGCCGCGCTGCGCCGGATAGCGCATCGTCACCATCAGCTCGCGCGGGCCGGACTGCGACCAGGGGTCGGTCCGGCTGCGGTCCACGAGGTGGAGCGTCTCCTGTCCCACGGAGAAACGGCCGGTGGGGCGCGGGAGTTCCAGCGTGGTACGGCGGCTCTCGGCCGCGGACGGGGCATCGGCGGCCGCCGAGGTGCCCGCTGCGGCGAGCGGGAGCGGCATAAGAAGGGCGAGTAAGACGGCGGCGGATGCCGCTCGGCGTCGGTTCATTCATCGAACCTACTGAGCCGGACCTGTCGGATCGTCAACTCGCAGGAGGACGATCACCTCCCACCTGGGAAGGGCGCGGCTCACCCTGAAGTAGTAGTCCCCTCGGTGACGCTGATGGCGCGGAGCTTCTCCCGCAGGTAGGCGTGGGAGTCGACCGGGTCGTGCACCACGCGCCCTACGGGGGCGGGCAGCGACTCCACGCGGGTGTGCGGATCGCACTCGTAGAAGTAGACGAGCGAGATCAGCTCCTCGGCCGGCGCGTCGGCGGGCGGCGGCAGTACGCGGTGGCGGCCCGCTCGCCATCGGTCCCCCGTCCAACGGGCCATCAGGTCACCGATGTTGACCGTGAGTGCGGCCGGGTCGTACGGGGCGTCCTGCCAGCCGTCGGCGTCGGTGTGGATCTGCAGCCCGCCCGCGCCCTGCTGGCGGTCGAGGATCGTGACCGTGCCGAAGTCGGTGTGTGCCCCGATGCGGAACTGGCCCGGCAGCGGCCGGCCGACGACCTCGGTGCCCGGGTACCAGTTGAGGTTGAAACCCCAGGTGGGGTGGGAGGTGTGGCGTGTGAAGTGATCCTCGTCGAGGCCGAGGGCGGTGGCGAGCAGTTCCAGCAGCTCGTCGGAGAGGGCCCGCATCAGGCTCAGGTACTCGGTCACCAGCGGCCGCAGCGCGGGAACCTGTGCCGGCCAGGTGTTGGGGCGGAACCATTCGGCGTCCACGTCGGGCACACCGGTGGGTTCCTCCGCGGCCCAGGACCAGGACTCCTTCAGGTCGGGCGGCGATGCCGTTCCTTCCGCATAGCTGTTGGCCTCGGCGCCCGGGCCGAGCCAGCCCCGCCCGCCGACGGCGACCGCGTACGGCGCCTTCACCGGGGCGGGCAGCCGGAACAAGCCGCGCGCCGCCTCCCGGATGCGGGCGGGCAGCGCGGGGTCCACCCCGTGGCCGGTCACCAGCAGGAAGCCCGCCGCCCGCAGCGCCTCGTCGACGCGGGCCGCCGTACGCGCGCGGTCGTCGGGTCCGCCGGACCGCCACGGCCCGAGATCGATCACGGGAACCTGGGATTGCGCCACGGGAGACCTGCCTTCCGAGCCTGCGGGGGCGTCCGGATCAGAGGCTATCGCCCGGGCGGCCCCTCCGTCGCGAGGACGCCGGATCATCACGCTTACCGGTGGTGACGGCCGACACCCGCGGCGGTGACCACGTAGAACATCCCGAAAAGGACCAGAATGGGACGGGGACCGTAGGGCCGGAGCTCATGAGGGACGGAGCGAGTCGTGGAGATTTCGACGAAGGAGGTCTTCGGAGCTCCGTGCTGGGTGAGCCTGATGGCGCGCGACCTAGAGGCGGCGCAGCGCTTCTACGCCGCGGTCGCGGGCTGGAAGTTCCGGCGCGCCCGACTCGGCGACGCCTTCTCCGTCGCCGAGCTGGACGGCGTTCCGGTGGCGGGCATCGGAGCGCTCGCCTCCGACCTGGGGGTCGCCGTGGCGTGGACCCCGTACTTCGCCGTCGACGACGCCGACACCGCGGTGGACCGGATCCGGGAGCGCACCGGCACCATCGCGGTCGGCCCGGTCTCCTTCGTCTCCGGCGGCCGCGCGGCGCTCGCCGCCGACCCCGACGGCGCGGTCTTCGGCATCTGGCAGGGCTCCGTCTCCGCCCACTGGCGGGTGGGCAAGGGCCCCGCGCCGGCCTGGCTGGAGCTGCGGACCAGGAACGCCTTCGACGCGGCGATCTTCTACGGTGCGGTGCTGGAGTGGGCCACCGGCCGCTCCGGCTGCTGCGAGGTCTCCTACGAGGAGGACCAGGTCGTGCTGCGGCAGGGCGGGGAGCCCGTCGCCCGCCTCAACAGCGGACCGGTCGAGCTCGCCTCCTACTCCCCGCACACCAGGCCGCGCTGGCACGTGCACTTCCGTGTCCCCGCGCTCCGCCCCGCCATCGAGGCCGCCGAGGCATTGGGCGGGCGGGCCGTCTCGGACATCACGTCGGACGCCACGGAGCGCTGGGTGGCGCTCCGTGACCCCGACGGAGCCCTCTTCACCCTGACGACGTCCCTCGCGGCGGACCCCGGCTGACCCCGGCTGACCCCGCCGCGGGTCACGGTGGCGTCAGGGTCACGGTGGCGTCAGGGGGGCGCAGGAATCTCAGGGGAGCTCAGGGACGAAGGGGAGGTAGTCCTCTCCGTTGGCGGCGGGGATCACGGTGTAGCTGGCCTCTGGCAGCTCGTTCCACATCCCGGGGAGATTGCCCAGGGGCTCGGAGACCACGAGCCGCGTCGCGTCGGAGACCTCGCTGAGGAAGTCCAGCTCGGGGTGGAGGTGACGGACCGTATCGGCCCTGCTGCTGTAGAACAGCGATCTCGACTTCCCCTGGCTGGAATAGCGGAACGCCCACAGCCGCTCGCCGTCGCTCACCGCGACCGTCATCTGGAGGGGGTCGATCACACCGTGTTCCTTGCCTAGCCGCTCCACCAGGCCGACCACCTGGGCGACGGCCCCTGGAACGTCCTGGTCGAGGCCGTAGGTGACCGCCAGGTAGAACATCACCTCGGAGTCGGTGGAGCCCTCGATGCACGGGAAGAGGGCCGGGTCCACGGCCATGCAGAGGTCCCGTTGCAGGCGGTGGAAGTCGGCGATCGCCCCGTTGTGCATCCACAGCCACCGTCCGTGCCGGAAGGGGTGGCAGTTGGTCTGTTGGATCGCGGATCCGGTGGAGGCGCGGACATGGGCGAAGAACAGCGGCGAGCGGACGTGCCCGGCCAGCTCCCGCAGGTTGCGGTTGTTCCAGGCCGGCGCGATGTCCTTGAAGACGGCGGGTGTGCCGTCACCGCTGCCGTCCGCGCTGTACCAGCCGATGCCGAAGCCGTCACCGTTGGTCGACTCGACGCCCATCCGCGCGTTGAGGCTCTGATTGATGAGCGAGTGCTCCGGACGGTAGAGCACCGCGTCGAGCGTCAGGGGCGAACCCGAGTAGGCGAGCCAGCGACACATGGACACCATCCCCTTTTGAGCCTGGTCCGAGCCTAAGCCAGTCGGCGGGCCGGGGCGCGTCTGGCCGTCCGTACGGGTCACGCTCGGTGACGCTTCGAGATGCGGGCGCAGAGCACTGCTGGTTCGCTGAATCCGCCCGCTCTCCCCCACAGATCCAAGGAGCGATCAATGAGCGTTTCAGGCGAGTCCCGCGGCCGGTCCCAGCAGATGCGCGCGAAGGCCCAGGAGCTGAACGAGGCGGCCGACCGTTCGAAGGACGCGGAGGAGCGGCAGCGCCTTCGGGACAAGGCCCGCCGCCTCATGGAGCAGAGCCAGCAGGAGAGCGGGATGGAGGACCGGGGCATGGACCCCATGTAGCCCGTGCCTGCAGGCAGACCGGCCGGTGGCCGCCGCGATCCCCCATCGCCGCGGCCACCGGCCGGTGCGGCCTCAGGCTCCCGTCGGCACGGTCCAGTCGCGGTCGACCCCCCCGGACAGCTCCAGGCAGCTCCGGAGGCGCCGGCTCGGCGCGCGGCCGAGGCCGCCGGTGCCATCGACCACCTGGTCCTCGGCTCCGCCCTGAAGACCTTCACGGCGGGATTCACCCGCGCCGCGACCGGAGCCGGCCCGGCCGGGCCGGGCGACCACGGATTCGAGCTGTACGCGCGGCGAGCCCACGGGCATGGAGCGGCCCACCCCGGGTAGCCGCGTGTCATGACGGGCGGCGAACAGACACGCGAAGGTGTACGGCGCGAGGGTGCGGGGCGCCAGGGCGTACGCACCGCCGCCCAGGGCGGCATGGGCCGAGAGGTCGTGGCCCGGTGCGGACTGGTGACGCGCGGTGTGCTGTACGTGCTCGTCGGTGTGCTCGCCCTGCGCGTGGCGTTCGGTGACGGCGGTCGGGAGGCGGACCGCAAGGGCGCGCTCGAAGAGCTCACGGAGCAGCCCTTGGGCGGCGTCCTGGTGTGGGCCGTCGGAATCGGCCTGGTGTGCATGATGCTGTGGCGGCTGTCGGAGGCGGTGTTCGGCGCGGCGGGCCCCGACGGCGACAAGGCCACCAAGCGGCTGGCGTCGGCGGCGCGGACCGTCTTCTACGGGGCCGCCGCGTTCTCGGTGCTGTCCTTCGCGGCCGGGTCCGGCGGTCAGCGGTCCAGTGACGAGCAGTCGCGCGACGTGACGGCCAGGGCGATGGAGCTGCCGGGCGGCCCGTGGTGGGTCGGCGCGGCCGGTGCGGCGGTCGCGGTCGGGGGCGTGGTGATCGTCGTACAGGCGGCCCTGCGCACGTTCCGCGAACAGCTGGCGATGGACCGGACGCCCGAGGCGGTCCGCGACTCGGTCGAGTTCCTCGGCGTCACCGGCGGCGTGGCCCGCGGCGCCGTCTTCGCCGCGGCCGGCGCCTTCGTCGTGTACGCCGCGGTGCGCTACGACCCGGCGAAGGCGAAGGGCATCGACGACACCCTTCGCGCTTTCACCCAGACCCCGGCGGGACCGTGGCTCCTCGTGCTGGTCGCCGCCGGGCTGATGCTGTTCGGGCTGTTCTCCTGGGCGATGGCCGTCTGGTGCCGGGTCTGAGGGAGTCGGGTCTGAGGGAGTCGGACTCCCCCACTTCGACGACAGGACCTAGAGGCGGACCGTCCACTGCGCGGTGGAGCGCAGGGTGCGGGCGATCCTGGGGTCGCGCACCGAGGGTGTGCGGTCCTCCGCGGTCACCGACAGCCGGTGCGTGCGGAAATCGAACAGCCACAGGTCGGCCACCGCCACCTCGGTCCGGCCCTCGAACCTCTTCAGCTCCCTGCCGTCCAGGTACCACTTGACCACGAGCTGGCGCCCGTCCGCGCCGGCCAGCTTCGGCACGGCCGCCCTCGCGGTGTGGCGCGCCCGCAGGGTGCGGTCGGTCGGGGTGAGCGGCGCGACGGTCTTGGCGTGCTGGTAGAAGCCGCCGATCATCGCCTCGACACCGGGGAGGTTGAAGGGCTTGCCGAGGACCCGCATGATCGAGTTGTCCGTGGGCCGGTACAGGCCGGAGACGTAGTAGCCGCCGCCCTCGTACGTGCCGACCGTGCCGCCGTCCGGGGACGGCTCGCCGAGCCAGCGGTACCACTTGGCCCGCTGTCCGGCCATCGGGTCTGCGGCCAGGGTGGAGGTGTTGGAGTCGCCGGGCTCGGGGCCGGTGTACTTCTCGTAGCCCGGTACGCCCACGTAGAAGTACTCGTCGGCGAGCTTGCCGAGCGAGTGGCCGGTCTCGTGGATCGCGACCTGGCCGGACTTCGCGTGGCCGGCCGAGGCGGTCGAGATCCCCTCGTAGCCGAGGGTGGCGCTGCGCTCGTTGTAGCCCGCTCCGCCGTACTTGGTGCTGTTGGCCAGCACGATGACCAGGTCGGCGGCCGGCGCCTTGGCCACGTACGCGTCGACCTTGGGCTGGTCGATGCAGAGCAGCCGCTCGATCTCCTCGCACCAGAAGTACGAGCCGAGGGCGGTGTCGCGGACGGTGGCCGGGTCCGGGTCGCCGGAGACACCGGATTCGCGGGAAACGGCGTCGACGGTCCACACGTTGAAGAGGTTCCGGTAGGTGGTGTACGGCTCGACGGCCGTCACCTCGTCCCATTTCTGCCGCGCGTCGGCGTGGAAGCGCTCCAGTTCGGCGGCGGTGTAACCGTCGCCGATGACGACGACGTCGAGGCGGTCGGCGGTGGAGCCGTTGTCGATCATCTTGGTGACCTCGCCGTCGGCCTCCCGCTCGGCGGCCGAGAGCCCGCCCGCGCTCTTCGCCGCGGCACCGGCGGCCGGGACACGGGTGTGACCGGATCCGGCGTCGCCGCCGTGCTCCGGCCCCGGTATCTCGACCTCCACCCCCGTCCCCACCCCGGGCTTGGGCGGCGCGTCGGCCCCGCGCGCGGGGCCGGCAGCCAAGAGTACGGCGGTGGCGCAGGCCGCCGCGACGGCTCCGCGCAGAGCGGCGCGGACGGCCGGACGGCCGGACGGATGTCTGGCTGGACGCATGAAGTCATCCCCCTGGAAAGGAAATTAAGCAACTGGATAAGCCTGTTGAATCGGTTGCTTAAATTAGGTCGCGCGGGGGGCGTGCGCAATGGCCTGTTCCCGCTGAATACTTGGGAGTTCGAGCAACCAGGGGGAATCCATGGACGAACCGGCCCGTATCGGACTCAGGGTTCAGCGCATGCGCGGTGAACTCGGTCTGACCCAAAGACAGTTGGCGGAACCCAACTACACCCCTGCCTACATCTCCACGCTGGAGTCGGGCAGGGTCCGCCCCTCGGAGACCGCGCTGCGCTTCCTCGCCGGACGCCTGGGCACCACGTACGAGGAACTCACCACCGGCCGCCCCCCGCATCTGGCCACCGAGGTGCGGCTCGCCCTCGCCGAGGCCCAGCAGACGCTCGCGACCGGCGCCGCCGACGAGGCCGCCGTCCGCTACCGGCAGCTGCTCGGCGAAGCGGAGGAACTCGCGCTGGCCCCCGAGCAGGCGGAGGCGCTCCTCGGACTGGGCGACTGCGCCCTGGAATCCGGCGAGCTCCAGGCCGCGATCCGCCACTTCGAGGCGGCCGAGCGACTGCTGGCCGATGAGCCGCTGCCCCGCCGCGCCCGCCCCATCCGCGGCCGCGCCGTCGCGCACCTGCTCGCCGGGGAGCTGCGCTACGCCTGCTACCTGCTGGAGTCCACCATCGACGAGCTGAGCACGAGCGGACTGGCCGACCCCGAGGCCCTGGTCCTGCTCTACGCGGCGGCGATCGGGCCGTACATCGACATGGGCGCCCACGCCCGCGCCGCCCATGCGGCCGAGCTCGCCCTCGCGCTGGCCCCGCAGGTCAGCGATCCGGCGCTGGTGGCGGGGATGCACCGGCAGGTGGCTCGGACGTTCCTCGCGGAGGGGCGGGTGGCCGACGCCGACGCCTCACTGGCCAAGGCCCAGGCGATCTACGGGCAGCTGCGGCTGCGGACCGACATGGCGCACTGCCACTGGATGCGCGGCTACGTACAGGCCCAGAACGGTGAACTCGATTCGGCCGAGAGGGAGTTGCGTACGGCCCGGGAGATGCTGTCAGCCCGGCGGGCCGCCCTGTACACGGCGCAGGTGGAGGTGGAGCTGGCCGACGTACTGCGCCGGCTCGGCCGGTACGAGGAAGCCGCCGAGCTGCTGTCGGCGCTGCTGGAGCTGGGGGACAGTCACGGCGCCGTGCACGCGGGCGGCGCGCACCGGCTCCTCGGCCTGATGGCCGAGGAGCGAGGCGAGGCCGAATCCGCGGAGGAGCACTACGTGCAGGCGCTGGCGCTGCTGGAACGCAGCGGGGCCACGGGCGACCTGGCCGATCTGTGCCGGATGCTGGGCGACCTGCTGCGCCGGACCGGCCGGACGGAGGCCGCCCTGGACGCGTACCGCACGGGCCTGGGCCACCGGGCGGCGCCGGGCACGACCACCTTGGGCCCGGCGCCCGTGGCGCCCGCGTTCCGAGCGGCCCGGGTCAGTGGTTCTCGGTGGGCCGGAGATCACGCGGAATGAGCGACCAGGTCGTCACCGCGGCGGCGACCGCGAGGCCGCCGGCCATGAGGAACGCCGGGGTGATCGCGAGGGTGTAGGCGTGCGAGGCGGTGTCGAGCAGTGCCTGGCCGAGGGCGCCGCCCAGCCGTTCGGCGGTGTGGGCGGCCTCGCCGACGGAGTCCCGGACAGCGGCGGCGCTCGGGCCGTCCAGGTCGAGGGCGGGCAGGTTGCCCCGGTAGAGGGCGGCCGCGGTCGAGCCGAGGATGGCGACGCCCATGGCCGAGCCCAGCTCGTAGCAGGTCTCCTCGATGGCGGCGGCGCTGGAGACCTCGTCCGCGGGCGCCGCGGAGATCAGCGTGACCGAGGCGACCGTGGTCGCCGTGCCGGCGCCGAGGCCCATGACGGTCAGGGCTGCCGCGAAGGCGGGGTAGTCGAGTTCGGTGAACTGCTGCAGGGTCCAGGGCATGGCCATGCCCGCGGCCAGGACGACCAGACCGGCGCCCAGCACGTGCCGGATCGCGAAGCGCTGCATCAGGGCGGGGGCCACCATCGAGGCACAGATCAGGGCGAGCGGCGCGGGCAGCAGCCGAAGACCGGCCTCCAGCGGGGTGTAGCCCTGGCCGTACTGGAACCACTGGGTGACCAGGAACAGGATCGCGCCCATGCCCACCATGGGCAGGAAGATCGCGGTGGCCGCGACGCTGAAGGCGGGCTTGGCGAAGAGCCGCACCTGGAGCAGCGGGTTGTCCACGCGCAGCTGGCGGCGTACGAACACGGTGAGCGCGACGGCGGCGAGCAGGAGCAGCGCCCAGGGAAGCGGGTCACCGACGCCGCTCTTGCCGAGCTGCTTGATGCCTCCGGCGAGGGCGAGCATGCCGACGATGGACTGGCCGACGCCCCACCAGTCCCACGCGCCGGTGCTGCGCGGGGCGCGCGATTCGGGGAGGTAGCGCATACCGGCCGCCATGATCACGGCGGCGACGGGGAGGTTGAGGAGGAAGGCGGAGTGCCAGCCGTAGTCCTGGACCAGCAGTCCGCCGATGACCGGACCGAAGGCCATGCCGCCACCGAAGACGGCCGCCCAGACGGCGAGGGCGAAGGCGCGTTCCCTGGCGTCGGTGAAGACGCTGCGCAGGATCGACAGGGTGGCGGGCATGATCGCCGCGCCGCCGACTCCGAGGAGGGCGCGGGCCGCGATGACGTGCCAGGCCTCGGTGGACAGGACGGCTATGAGCGAGGCGAGCGAGAAGATGCCGAAGCCGGCCATGAGCAGCCGCTTGCGGCCCCAGCGGTCACCGAGCGCACCGGCGGTGACCAGCATGCCGGACAGGGCGAGGGCGTAGACGTCGATGATCCACAGCTGCTGTACGGCGGACGGCCGGAGGTCGCCGACGAGCGAGGGGAAGGCCACGTTGAGGATCGTGGTGTCCATGGAGATGAGCAGGAGACTGCCGGAGAGGATCGCCAGGACGATCCACCGGCGGGGGTCCTGCGAGGGGGTGTGCATGGGGTTCCGATCAGGGTTGCGCGGTGTGCGGGGGCGCGGTGAACCGCGTCCCGCTGAGGAAGGACGTCAGGACCAGGTGGCCGATCTGCCGGGGGGCGAGGTGCCCGTCGCGAACGCCCTCGGCGGCCGCGTCGAGCAGACCCCAGAGCGAGTACCAGATCCAGTACGGCGGCAGGTCGGTGCGCAGCCGCCCGAGCCGCTGGCCGAGGGCGAGGAAGGCCAGCGCCCGCCGGTCCTGCCGGTCGACACCGGCACGGAACTCGGGGTCGGCGAGCACGGTGGCGTCCCGCGAGGTGAAGCCGTACAGGTGCGCCGCGGGCATCAGGGCGATGACCAGCTCCTCCAGTGCCGCGTCGAAGGCGGCGTCGTCGGCGGTCTCCGGCAGGTCTGCGGGGGTCAGACACTCGTCGACCACCTGGATCGCCCGCACCGCTACCGCCTTCAGCAGGGCCTCGCGGGTCGCGTAGCGCCGGCTGAGCGTGGCGCGGCTGGTCCCGATCCCGGCGGCGATCTGCACCATCGAGGCGCTGTGATCTCCGGCGAGGACGCGCGCCGCGCCGTCCAGCAGTTCGTTCTCATGCACGATAGTGAGCCTCCTTCGCCTCGAACGATACAAAATTGTCTCACGCGAGGCAAACGTGACCCACTTCGGGCGAACGGCATGGCTGCACAGCGCCCGGGTAGGCGACCCCACGGGCACACCCATCGGGAGACCGCATGCGCGACGACGGCAAGGACGTCGAACGGGGCGACGGCAGGAACGAGACCGAACAGGAACGGGCGGACCGGCAGTGGCAGGAGTTGGTGCAGGAGATCCGGGTCGCCCAGACCGGCGTGCAGATCCTCTTCGGCTTCCTCCTGACGGTGGCGTTCACCCCGCAGTTCCAAGGCCTGGCCCAGACCGAGAAGACGATCTACATCGTCACCGTCGTCCTCGGGTCCCTGGCGACCGGCGCGCTCATCGGGCCGGTCGCCTTCCACCGCATCGTCTCGGGCCGCCGCATCAAGCCCCAGGCCGTCGTCTGGGCCTCACGGCTCACCTTCACTGGCCTCGTCCTGCTGCTGGCCACCCTCACGACCGCGCTCTTCCTGATCCTTCGGGTGGCCACGGACAACACGGTCGTGCCGTGGCTGGTCGCCGGTGTGCTGGCCTGGTACCTGCTGTGCTGGTTCGTCCTGCCGCTGTGGGCGCGCAGCCGCTACACCAGCGAGCACTGACGCCCGGCCCCGCTCTCCGCCCGGTCCTGGTCGGCGCCCGGTCCTCGGCCCGTCCCTGGTCGGCCGGTCCTAGTCGCCGGTGGTGCGGGCCCGCGCGCCCGAGCGGGTACGCCCGGCGGTCTGGGCCCGCTGCGGGTGGCGGCGTACGTACTCGCGCTCCAGCTCGTTCATCCGCTGCGTGTGGGTGACCAGAGCGTCGTCCGACCCGTGCAGCAGGGTCTCGTGGCGCGTGCGGTGGATGGCCTCCAGCTCCTTGAGCAGTCGGCCTTCCTCCAGTTTCCGCGCCGACGGACCGCCGTCGTGCTCCGTCATGGCACGCACACCTCCTCCGCGCTCGGGTCGGCCCTCACCGAAGCGGCCCTCCGCTTCCATCATCACCCGCGCCGCGCCCCACGGCCCGGCCGACCGGTTTCCGGTATTCCCCGCTCCTGCCCCGGCCGGCTCAGCAGATGCGCGGCAGCTGCTCCCCGATCGGCAGGTCGACCACCCGGGTGCCGCCGAGGCCCGTGCGGGCCACGACGAGGCCGGGGTGTGCGCTGACCGCCTCGCCGATCACCGCCGCGTGACGGCCCAGCGGGTGGGCGCGCATGGCGTCGAGGACCGCTTCGGCGTGCTCGCGCGGGACGAAGGCCACCAGCTTGCCCTCGTTGGCCACGTACAGCGGGTCGAGGCCGAGGATCGCGCAGGCGTTGGCGACGGCGGCGGGGATCGGGACACGGCCCTCGTGGATGACGACACCAGTGCCGGAGGCGGCGGCGATCTCGTTGAGGGAGGCCGCCAGACCGCCGCGGGTGGGGTCGCGCAGGACGTGCAGGTCCGCAGTGACGGCGAGCATCGTCCGGACGAGACCGCCCAGGGCCGCGCAGTCGCTCTCGACGTCCACGCCGAACTCCAGGCCCTCCCGGACGCTCATGATCGCCACCCCGTGGAGGCCGATCTCGCCGCTGACGATCACGACGTCGCCGGGGACGACGCGCTGGGGCCGCAGGTCCACCCCGTCGGGGATCAGCCCGATGCCCGCCGTGTTGATGTACACCCCGTCGCCGTGGCCCGACTCGACGACCTTGGTGTCGCCGGTCGCCACCTCCACCCCGGCCGCGCGCGCGGCGGCTCCCAGGGCTTCGGCCACCCGCGCAACGACGGAGACCTCGACGCCCTCTTCGAGGATGAACCCGCAGGACAGGTAGGCGGCCCCGGCTCCGCTCATGGCCAGGTCGTTGACCGTGCCGTTGACCGCCAGATCGCCGATGCTGCCGCCGGGGAAGAACAGCGGCCGCACGACGTAGGAGTCGGTGGAGAAGGCCAGCCGGAGCCCGCCGAGCGAAAGGGCGGCGGAGTCCCCTAGCTGGGCCAGTACCTCACCTCCGAACGCGGGGGCGAAGAGGTGCTCGACGAGTTCGGCCGAGAGCGCGCCGCCGCCGCCGTGGCCCATCACCACGCGGGGCCGGTCGCGCAGGGGGGCCGGGCAGGTCCAGCCGGTGATGTCGAGCGGGGCCTTGGACCGTACGGTCTCGGGCCGTGCGCTCGCGGGCAGTGCAGTCTCAGGCAACGGGGCTCGCCTCCGGCGATACGGCGGTCGTGGCGGGAGTGAGCTCCAGCCGTCGGTACAGGTAGTACGCGGCGCACGCGCCCTCGCTGGAGACCATCGTGGCGCCGAGCGGGCTGCGCGGGGTGCACAGCGTGCCGAAGGCCTCGCACTCGTGCGGCTTGAGCAGCCCCTGGAGCACTTCGCCGCTGCGGCACTCGGCCGGCTCCAGGGTGTTGATCCCGGTCACCGAGAAGCGGTGCTCGGCGTCGTACTCCCGGTAGCGGGCCGACAGCCGCCAGCCGCTGTCCGGGATGACGCCGATGCCGCGCCAGGCGCGGTCGGTGACCTCGAAGACGTCCTCCAGCATGGCCAGGGCCGCCGGGTTCCCCTCCGGGCGCACGGCGCGCGCGTAGGCGTTGTCGACGGTGTGCTCACCGCGCTCCAGCTGCCGTACGGCCCGGCGGACGCCTTCGAGGATGTCCAGCGGCTCGAAACCGGTCACGACGATCGGAACGCGGTGGCGGGCCGCCAGCTCGGGGTACTCCCCCACGCCCATCACGCTGCACACGTGGCCGGCCGCCAGGAAGCCCTGGACCCGGCAGCTCGGCGACCGCATGATCGCCTCGATGGCCGGGGGGACGCGGACGTGCGAGACCAGCAGGCTGAAGTTGCGGATGCCCAGCTTCTTCGCCTGGTACACCGTCATGGCGTTGGGCGGTGCGGTGGTCTCGAAGCCGATGCCGAAGAACACCACCTCGCGCCCCGGATTGTCCTGCGCGATCCGAAGCGCGTCGAGCGGGGAGTAGACGACCCGTACGTCGCCCCCCTCGCTCCTCACCTGGAAGAGGTCGCGGCCGGTGCCGGGGACGCGCAGCATGTCGCCGAAGGAGCAGAAGATCACGTCCGGACGGGAGGCGATCTCCAGAGCCTTGTCGATGACCTCCAGCGGGGTGACGCACACCGGGCAGCCCGGACCGTGGATCAGTTCCACCTGCTCCGGGAGCAGCTGGTCGATGCCGTGCCGGATGATGGTGTGTGTCTGGCCGCCGCAGACCTCCATCAGGGCCCAGGGGCGGGTCACGGTGGCGTGGATGTCGTCGAGCAGCCGGCGGGCGAGCTCGGGGTCCTGGAACTCGTCGATGTACTTCACTTGCGGATCTCCTCCTGCCGGACCTCGCCGTGCGGTGCCGCTCCGGCCGGAACGTCAAGGCCGTCCGGTTCGTCGGCGAAGGGCCAGGGGGCACCTCCGGCCGCTGCGGCCGCCTCCCAGGGATCGCCGAACTCCTCCTGCAGCATGCCGAGTTGGGCGAAGAGTTCGAGGGTCTGCTTGGCCGACTCCTCGTCGAGGCGCTGAAGGGCGAACCCCACGTGGACGATGGCGTACTCGCCGACCTGGAGGTCCGGCAGGTACTCCAGGCAGACCTCCTTCTGCACGCCGCCGAAGTCGACGGTCGCCATGCGGGTGCCGTCCCTCTCCCCGATGTCAAGCACTCGGCCGGGTACCGCCAGGCACATGGGCTTCTCCTTCGCTAGGGGTGGTGTTCCGTGGGGTGGACCGCTGCCGCCACCATGAGCTGGCCGAGGGACAGTCCGCCGTCGTTCGGCGGGACGCGGGTGTGCCGCAGGACGGTGAAGCCCTGCTCGCGCAGGGTGCGGGCGCACGCCGAGGAGAGCAGGGTGTTGGCGAAGACGCCGCCGCTGAGGGCGACGGTGTCCAGGCCGTGCCGCTCGCGGGCGAGCCCGCAGACCTCGCCGACGAGGGCGGCCACGGAGGCGTGGAAGCGGTGGGCGATCACCGCCGTGGGCACGCCCGCCCGTCCGTCGGCCGCGACGGCGGCGAGCACGGGCGCCGGGTCGGCGGTGACGGGAGCGGCGGGAGCGGCGGCGGTCGCCCCGCCCTCGCCGTCCTCGGGATCGCGCAGGCCGAAGGCGTACGCGCCTCCGGCGGGCGCACCGGAGGCGGCGAGCGCCGCGGACTCCAGCTCGATCGCGGCCTGCGCCTCGTAGCCCGAGCGGTGGCACACACCCGCCAGGGAGGAGACGGCATCGAAGAGCCGTCCCATGCTGGAGGTGGGCACGCAGTTCAGATTGCGCTCCAGCTGCCCGCGCAGTACGCGCAGTTCATCCTGCGGGCAGGCGGCGACACAGGGCAGGTCCGGCGCCCAGTCGATGCCCGCGGCGCGCAGATGGGACAGGGCCATGCGGTACGGGCGGTGCACGGCGGCGTCTGCGCCCGGCAGAGGAACGTAGGCGAGGTGGGCGAAGCGCGTGTACCCGGCGTAGTCGGCCAGGAGGAACTCGCCGCCCCACACCGCACCGTCGTCGCCGTAGCCGGTGCCGTCGAAGGCGACGCCGATGACCTTCCGGCCGGCGCCCCGGCCGTGTTCGGCCATCGCGGACGCGATGTGCGCGTGGTGGTGCTGTACGCGGATGAGCGGCCGGCCGGTGGCGGCACGCCGGGCCCACTGGCCGGAGCGGTAGCCGGGGTGCCGGTCGGCGGCGAGCAGGGCGGGCGTGACGCCGGTGATGGACTCCAGCTGCCGCTCGGCCCGCTCGAAGGCGTACTGGGTGGCGAGGTCGTCCATGTCGCCGATGTGCGCGGACAGCCAGGCCCGGCGCCCTTCGCCGAGGCAGAAGGTGTTCTTCAGGTCTCCTCCGGCGGCGAGGGCCGCCGGGACCGGCAGCGGGAGCGGCACGGGCAGCGGGGCGTGGCCTCGGGAACGCCGCAGGGTCAGCGGCTCGCCGTCGCAGACGCGCACGACCGAGTCGTCGCAGGGCACATGGATCGGGCGGTCGTGCGTGAGCCAGGCGTCGGCCAGGTGGGCGAGCCGGTCCAGGGCCTCGTCGTCGTCGGTGACGATGGGCTCGCCGGAGAGGTTCCCACTGGTCATGACGAGCACGCGGGGGCCCGGCGGGTCGCCGGGCAGGCCGAGCAGCAGGTGGTGCACGGGCGTGTACGGGAGCATGACGCCGAGGTCGGGGCAGCGCGGGGCCACTTTCTCGGCCAAGGCGTCCAGGGCGCGCGGAGCGTCGCCGGCCCGGCGGCGCAGCAGCACGATCGGCCTGACCGCGCCGGTCAGCAGGGCCCGTTCCTCCGGGCCGATGTGGGCGAGGGGCTCGATGTCGGTGAGCTCCCGGGCCATGAGCGCGAACGGCTTGTCCCCGCGGTCCTTGCGGCGGCGCAGCTCCGCCACTGCGTCGGCGTGGGTGGCATCGCAGGCGAGGTGGTAGCCCCCGAGTCCCTTCACCGCGAGGATCGCCCCGTCGGCCAGCAGCCGGCGGGCCCCGGCGACCGGGTCGGCTCCGGTCACCTCGCGGGGCGGGTGTCCCGCCAGGAGTCGCAGCCGGGGCCCGCAGGCCGGGCAGGCGACCGGCTGGGCGTGGAAGCGGCGGTCGGCGGGGTCGGCGTACTCGCGGGCGCAGTCGGGGCACATCGGGAAGCCCGCCATGGTGGTGTGGGCGCGGTCGTAGGGCAGGCCGGTGACGATGGTGAAGCGCGGCCCGCAGTGCGTGCAGGTGATGAACGGGTGGCGGTGGCGGCGGTCGGCCGGATCGGCGAGTTCGGCGAGGCAGTCCGCGCAGGTGGCCACGTCCGGGGAGACCAGGGTGCGGGCGGGGCCGCCGGTCCGGGAGGCGACGATGGTGAACCCGGCGCCGCCGGCCACGGGCACCTCGCAGTGCTCTACGGCGTCCACCACGGCCAGCGGGGGCGCGTCCGCCGCGAGCCGCTCGCAGAACTGCGAGACCGCGTCCGCCGCGCCCTCGACCTCCGCGACGACGCCGTCAGGGGTGTTGGTGACGTGCCCGGCGAGGCCGAGGCCGGTGGCACGGGTGTACACGTACGGGCGGAAGCCGACGCCCTGGACCACGCCCCGGACGATGATCCGGCGGCGCTGGACGGCCTCCATCAGCGGGTCTGCACCACGGGCTGCGGGGTCCCGTGCCGGTGCCCGTGCCCATGCCCGTCGCCGTGATCATGATCGTGCCCGTCGCCATGACCGTGCCCATGCCCATGTCCATGCCCATGTCCATGCCCATCTCCATGTCCATGTGCGTGCGGATCGCGCGCCATGACCGGCGTGTGCGCCGCGGCGCCCGCGCCGACCGCCAGCGCCCGGTCGAGCAGCACGCCCACGCCCTCCCCCGCGCGGGCGGACGTCAGCGCCACTTCCACGCCGGGATTGACGCGCTGGACGTTCGCGCGGAAGGCCGCCTCGTCGAACTCGACGGCCTGCGCGATGTCGGTCTTCGTCACCACCACCAGCTGGGCCAGTCCGAAGGCGGTCGGATACTTCAGCGGCTTGTCCTCGCCCTCGGTGACCGAGGCGAGGACCACGCGCAGGGACTCGCCGAGGTCGTAGGAGGCCGGGCAGACGAGGTTGCCGACGTTCTCCACGAAGAGGATCCGGGTGTCCTCGGGCAGCCACCCGTCCAGGTGCCAGCCGAGCATCCCCGCCTCCAGGTGGCACAGCCCGTCGGTCAGCACCTGCTTGACCGGTACGCCGGAACGGGCCAGGCGTACCGCGTCGTTCTCGGTGGCGAGGTCGGCGGTCAGCGCGGCCACCGGCACCCCCCGCTCCCGGGCGAGCAGCAGTTCGCGCTCCAGCAGCGCGGTCTTCCCGCTGCCCGGGCTGGAGAGCAGGTTGACGACCGCGGTTCCGCGCGCGGTGAGTTCGGCGCGCAGGGTGCCCGCCACCTCGTCGTTCTTGGCGAGCACCGCCTGCCGTAGATCGACCACTCGGCACATGGTTCAGGCCTCCTCGGAGATCGGTTCGCGGGTACGGGCACAGGGCGGGCCGTCCTCCCAGTCCACGCTGACGATCTGCAGCTCACGACCGGAGAGCAGCTCCACGTCCGCGGCCCGCGCACAGCCGGGGCAGCACAGGTCGGGGGGCATGCCGGTCGGCCACTCGCGTGCGCACGCGCCGCAGCGTGCGCGGGCCGCAACCGTCTCGGTGACGAGTCCGGCGCCTTCGAGCACCGTTCCGGCACAGGCCAGTTCGAAACAGAAGGCCAGCGCGTCGGGGACCACTCCCGCCAGCTCCCCGACCTGGAGCCGGACCGTGGTGACGGCGCTGGCGCCGCCGGCCCGGGCCGCCTCTTCCACCTGGCCGACGACGGCCGTGGCGATCGACATCTCGTGCATAGGACTCCGTCCTGCCGGGGCTCATTACACCGGCAGGACGGGGACGGTGCGGTCGGGCACGCCGACGCGCGCCACGCCCCGTACGCCATTCGGGCGCCGGGGCGGGCGCCGACTCACATCCGGACCATGCGCAGGTAGCGCTTGATGTCGGGGAGCAGCTGCGTCAGTACGACGACCGTGACGGCGGCGGTCAGGCCGCCGATGATGGCCTTGCTCACGGGGTACTCCTCAGTTCTCGGGAAGGCATGGCGGTTTCGGATCCCGTCGGGGATCCGGTCGAAGCGACGGTCTCGGTCGCGGTCTCGGTCTCGGTCTCGGTCTCGGCCCGGAGCAATTCCAGGACCATCCGGACGGCGCGCGGCACCGCCGCGGCCACCGGTGCGCTCAGGCCGATGCCCTCCTCGGTCGAGGCGGGTTCGCAGCCGACGACCAGAGTCCGCCGGGGCGGGGTGCTTCCGGTGCCGGCGCACAGGGTGTCCAGGAGCGCGAGGACCGCGTCGGGGGACATGTGGTGGCCGTCGAGGACGGCGCCGCCCGGCGGGGCCGGGCCTTCGGCGTCGGCCTCGATGAGGTAGAGCGTGCCCGGGTCGCCGCCGCGTGCGGTGGCGTCGACCAGGACCAGCGTGTCGTAGCCGTCGAGGAGCTGGTAGGCGAGGTGGACTCCGCGCACGCCGAAGTCCACCACCTCGACGTCGTCCGGGAGCGGGTGCGCGGACAGGCCGCGCACGGCCTCGACGCCGAAGCCGTCGTCGCCGAGGAAGACGTTGCCGATGCCGGCGACCAGCGTTCTGCCGCTCACGCGTCCTCCAGCGGGGTGAGCTCGTCGGGCTGGAAGTAGAGGAACCTGCCCTGCTCGCGGCGGATGTCCGCGCCCGGGTCGTCCTCGACGGTCACGGCGAGGTGCACTCCCCCGTCGACGTCGTGCAGGACCGCCTCGACCCGTGCGGCCATGCCCTGGAGGAACAGGTCCTGGGCGTCGGTGCGGCGCAGGCCCGGGTGGAGGAGGACGCGGCTGCCCACGCCCACCGGTACGCCGTCGATCGTGATCCGGTCGCGGGCCGGGTCGGCGGTGTCGTCCCCGGCCGGGTCCCACCAGGGCGTGTCCGGCCTGAACACCGCCTCCTCGTCGGGGAGTTCCGTGATCAGCCCGGGTGCGTCCGGCGGCGCCGCGCCCGGGTCGGTGATCTCGCGCAGGGCGCGGACCGCTCCGTGCAGGCGCTCCAGCACTTCGGGCGGCATGGAGTCGGCCAGGTCGATCACGGCGGCGGCGCGGTCGTCCGTACCGCGCGCCTCGCGCTTCTCCTGTTCGGTCAGGGCGGCCGTGCGCAGGGCCAGGATCTCGTCGATCTCGGTGGCGTCGTACATGGCGCCGGCGCTCTCGGGGGCGATGGCCGGGTGGTCCTCCAGGATGATCGGAGAGGACAGGACCACGTCGGCGCGCCCGGGTTCGCAGGCCAGTACGGGCCAGGTGTGCCGGTTGACGCAGGAGGCGACCGCGCCCTTGGCCCACTCGGGCGGGTCGGTCATGGACAGGAAGGCACCGGAGTCCAGGCCGAGCAGCAGGTGGGCGGCGACCAGCGAACGGGGCAGCGCGGCGTCGCGGTCGTCCGAACCGGGCTGCGGCGTCCAGGGGCTGGCGTTCTCCACGATCGCCGTGAGCTTGAACACCCGGTAGGGGACCGGAACTTCGGTGGTCCGCAGGCGCACGACACCGACGATCTCCTCGCTGCGCCGCACCAGGCGGCCCACGGTGCGGCCCTGGGCGTCGAGCACGTTCTCGGTGTCCTCGCGGGCGGGCCGGCGGAACGGGAGGGTGATGCCCTCGCCCACCAACTCGGCCGTCGTCGCGGAGAGCTCGACGCGCTCCTCGGTGCCCTCGTCCCAGGGGACGAGGACCCGGTCGTCCAGGTGGAGTTCGCCGACCTCCGTGAAGGTTCCGTCGTCCCGGGCCTGCTGGACGGTGCGGCGCCGGGCGTGCAGGAAGCGCAGCTCCACGGAGAGGCTCGCCTCGCCCCGGGGCTCCATCAGGATCTCGGTCTGCTGGTGCGCGGGCTCGTCGTGGGCCTGTCCCCATTCGGGCGGTACCAGGACGCCGAACTGCCAGCGCAGCCGGTTCTTGGCGGCCGAGGCCCGGTACGGGTAGAGCACGTAGCCCTCGAAGAGGACGGCGTCGGCCACCTGCCGGGCGGTGGCGAAGCGGGAGTCCGCCGCGGCCGTCGTGGCCGTCGTGGTCATGTCGCGGTCCTCTCGGTTACACGGGGCGGTACGGAGCCGAAGCGGACGGGCGGCGGCGGGGGCTCGGCGGGGGTGGCCGCGTCGAGCAGGGCCCGTACGGTCGACTCCCAGGAGGCCAGGGCGTGCCGCGAGCGGAAGGCGAGCAGGTCGGCCATGGTGTCGCGGGGCAGCCGCAGCCAGCCGCAGCCCGGGAAGTGCTGCTCGATCATGTCGCGCCAGACGGTCACGGGCATCCGGTACGAGGCTTCGCGGTCCCAGGGCACGGGCTCGACACGGAAGCCGCCGGCGCCGGTGAAGGCGGTCCCGGAGAACAGCATCAGCAGCGGCGCCTCCCCGTCCTGAAGGGCGTCGAAGTACCGGGTCGCCGCGATGTCCATGTCGTAGGTGCAGGGCACGACCAGGTCGGTCTCGGTCTCCCCGGTGAAGCTGGGAACCATGACGGCGACCTGGGCGAACTGAACGGGCTGCAGGGTGGTGCCCCACCGGGCGCGCTCGCCGAACAGGTCGGCGAGGCCGTCGGCCTCCTTGGGGCCGTAGCTCCGGCGGGCCGGTTCGATGCGGATCTGGCAGCGCAGGGCGAGGGCGTGGACCCGGGCGTCCCCGGCTGCGGTGATCCGCAGCCGGAAGACGAGGGTGGGACCGGCCGCGTAGGGGTCGGCGCGCACGCCGGTGCAGGTGAAGGCGAGGTCCGTCATCGGGCTCCTTCCTCCGCCACGACCCGGGCCCGCCGCTCCACCCGCTCGAAGAAGGCGTCCAGCTCGGCCCGGGCCTCGGCGCCGCCGTCGAAGCCCTGCCACAGCAGCCGCATCCGCCCCACCAGCTCGTAGCAGGCGTCGATCGGCACCAGATGGCAGGTGGTGCGTCCCGCCGAGCGGCGCAGCAGCAGCGCCTCCACGTCGGGCTCGAGCAGCCCGGACAGCCGGCTCGCGCCGAGTACGGATTCCCAGGTCGCGGGGTCGAGTTCGCTCTCGGTGGCTCCGGCCGGGCTCGGGTAGAGGGCGACCAGCCGGTCGAGGGCGGCGTTGCGGAAGAAGAACGCCACGGAGACCGGGATCTGGAGCCGTTCCCAGGCGCCCTCGTCGAGCCGGTGGCCGGGGTCGGCGAGGTAGCGGTCCGGAACGGCCCGGTACAGGCCGGTGGCCGCGCCCGGCCGGTCGAACAGCAGGGCGCAGGCGGTGCAGGCGCAGACCAGCTTCCGCTTCTCGGTCTCCACCAGGTGGCGGTGCCCGTCCTCGGGCACCGCCACCGCGCACAGTTCGCAGCGCTCCGGCCGGGGCGGGCGCGGGCCCGTGAACCGGCGCAGGCCGCGCCGCAGGTCCGTCGCGGCTCCGGGCCCCGTCACGGCACCCGGACCGGGGTGTGCGGCCGGACGCCGATCTGGAGCAGGGGCGGCCCGGGGGCGGCGGCGGGCTCCATCTCCACCCCGGTCACCTCCGGGGCGAAGCAGACCAGGGCGTCCTCCAGCGTCCGCCGGACGGTGTCCGGGCCGCTGCCGCCGCAGCCGCATCCGGTGGCGGCGGCCCGGGGACGCAGCCGCAGCACGCCGGTGGTCTCCTCGAAACCGAGCAGCTCCACGGGGTCGTCGGCGGCGTCCAGGGCGCGCGCGATCCGCGTGTGGACGTCCTCGGGGTGCAGACCGTGCAGCGAGAGCAGGCTCGCGACCAGCTCGTCGTCCAACACCTCTTCGAGCGGGCCGCCGCCGAGCCGCTCGACGATCCTGGCGAGTCCGGCGCCGTAGAAGTCCATGAGCACGCGCACGAGTTCCTCGGCGGCCTCGCAGGCCGCCCGGTCGCCGGTGGCGGCCAGCCGGTCGAGCACCTCCTCGACCCGCTGCCCGGCCAGCCGGGCGTCGACGGCCGCGCTCATCCGCCCAGTCCGCTCAGGCCGGTGGGCACGTGCATCGACTTCACCGTCTTGCCGCCGCCCACGTACATGTGGACTCCGCACGGCAGACAGGGGTCGAAGCTGCGCACGGCGCGCATGATGTCGATCCCCTTGAAGTTCTCCGGGGTGTTCTCCTCGAAGATCGGAGTGTTCTGGACGGCGTCCTCGTACGGTCCGGGCGTGCCGAAGGTGTCGCGGGTGCTGGCGTTCCACGGGGTCGGCGGGTAGGGGTGGTAGTTGGCGATCTTGCCGTCGCGGATCACCATGTGGTGCGAGAGCACGCCCCGTACGGCCTCGGTGAAGCCGACGCCGATGGACTCGTCCGGCACCTCGAACTTCTCCCAGGTCTGGGTGCGTCCGGCGCGGACCTCGGCGAGGCCCTTCTCGGCACAGTGCAGGGCGATGGCGGCGGCGTACGCCTGGAAGTAGGTGCGGGCGCGGTTGCGCTCCAGGGCGTTGCTCCACTGCGGGATCTTCCACTCGAAGCGCGTCTCGGGCTTGGTCATCGTCTTCGGCAGGTTGATGACCACGCTGTTCCCGGTGGCCTTGACGTAGCCGACGTCGACGAGCCCGGACAGGGCCGTGGACCACAGGCGCGCGATGGGGCCGCCGCCGGTGTCGAGCGCGAGGTGGTCCTTGCCGTCGAACCAGCGGGGTGACATCACCCAGCTGTACTTGTCGTCGAAGTTCCGCTTCTGCGGGGCGGGGATGGTGTGCTGGTTCCACGGGTGGCGGGGGTCCACCGGGTTGCCGAGCGGGTCGTGCGTGACGAACTGCTCCTGGCCCGCCCAGTCGTCGTAGTACGAGCTTCCGAGCAGGATGCGGATGCCGAGGTTGATCTCGGTGAGGTCGTTGGTGACCAGCTTGCCGTCGACGACCACGCCCGGGGTGACGAACATCTTCCGGCCCCAGTCGGACATGTTGGCGTACGTGAAGTCGCAGTACTCGGGGTCGTTGAGAGCGCCCCAGCAGCCGAGCAGCACGCGGCGCCGCCCCACCTCCTCGTACCCCGGCAGGGCCTCGTAGAAGAAGTCGAAGAGGTCGTCGTGGAGCGGCACCACCTTCTTCATGAACTCCACGTAGCGCATCAGGCGGCTCATGTAGTCCGTGAACAGCTGGACGGAGGCGATGGTGCCGACGCCGCCCGGGTAGAGCGTGGAGGGGTGCACGTGGCGGCCCTCCATCAGGCAGAACATCTCCCGGGTGTAGCGGCTGACCTGGAGGGCCTCGCGGTAGAACTCGCCCTCGATGGGGTTGAGGGAGCGCATGATGTCGGCGATGGTCCGGTAGCCGTGGTCGCCGGCGTGCGGGGCCTCGGTGCGCTCGGCGAGCTCCAGGACTCCGGGGTTGGTCTCGCGGACCATCTTCTCGCAGTAGTCGACCCCGACCAGGTTCTCCTGGAAGATGTTGTGGTCGAACATGTACTCCGCCGACTCGCCCAGGTTGATGATCCACTCGGCGAGGTGGGGCGGCTTCACCCCGTAGGCCATGTTCTGCGTGTACACGGAGCAGGTGGCGTGGTTGTCGCCGCAGATCCCGCAGATGCGGCTGGTGATGAAGTGCGCGTCGCGGGGGTCCTTGCCGCGCATGAAGACGCTGTAGCCGCGGAAGACCGACGAGGTGCTGTAGCACTCGGCGACCCGCTTCTGCTTGAAGTCGATCTTCGTGTGGATCCCGAGGCTGCCCACGATCCGGGTGATCGGATCCCAGGCCATCTCCACCAGGCCGCTGCCGTCACCGGCCGCCTTCGTCTTCGGTGCCATCGTGTCTGCCGTGACCCTTCTTCTGTACGGAGTTCGTGAGCGAGGTGAGGACCTGCGGATCCGTCACCAGGGCGGGCGGTAGCCCGTGGTCAGCCTCTGTCCGGTGCGGCGCCACTTGGGCTCCTGGTCCACCGTGTGCGCGGTGATCGAGCGGAGTCTGCGGATGACGGCCCCGTACGCTCCGCTGGCCTTGCTCGACACCTTGGCGCCGGGGGGCTCGTCCATGAAGGGCATGAACTTGTCGGGGAAGCCCGGCATCGTGCAGGCGATGCAGATGCCGCCGACGTTGGGGCAGCCGCCGATGCCGTTCATCCAGCCGCGCTTGGGCACGTTGCACTTGACGACGGGACCCCAGCAGCCGAGTTTGACCAGGCACTCGGGCGAGTCGTAGGTCTTGGCGAACTGGCCCTGCTCGTAGTAGCCGGCACGGTCGCAGCCCTCGTGGACGGTGGCGCCGAACAGCCAGGTCGGGCGCAGCTTGTCGTCGAGCGGGATCATCGGGGCCGAACCCGCCGCCTGGTAGAGCAGGTAGGTCAGGGTCTCGGAGAAGTTGTCCGGCTGGATCGGGCAGCCCGGCACGCACACGATCGGGATGCCGGCCTTGGAGGTCCAGTTCCAGCCCAGGTAGTCGGGCACGCCCATGGCGCCGGTGGGGTTGCCCTCCATGGCGTGGATGCCGCCGTACGTGGCGCAGGTGCCGATGGCGACGACGGCGAGGGCCTTGGGGGCGAGCCGGTCGATCCACTCGCTGGTGGTGATGGGCTGGCCGGTCTCCGGGTCGTCGCCGAAACCGCACCAGTAGCCCTCGGGCTTGATCGTCTCGTTGGGGATCGAGCCCTCGACGACCAGCACGAACGGGTCGATCTCGCCCCGCTCGCCCTTGAAGAACCACTCGATGAACGTGTCCGCGCCGCCGACCGGGCCGCACTCAAAGTCGATCAGGGGCCAGTGCACCGCGATCTTGGGCAGTCCGGGCAGTGCGCCCGTCACGATCTCTTCGATGCTTGGCTGCATCGCCGCCGTCAGGGCGACGGAGTCGCCGTCGCAGCTCAGTCCCGCGTTGATCCAGAGGATGTGGATCGGAGGGTCTTCCACGGGGGCCGACGTCGCTGGATCCATATGGATGCCTCCTTGGGGAGGGGCTCGGGGCGGTCTACGGGGCGAGGCGGCGTTTGCGGCCTCGTCTTTCTTGCTAACAGCCGACGGCTCCAGGTGCCGCGTCTTGTGCGGCCAGTCCAGTGAAAGGGCGCTGCCGGGAGGGCAGCGGGGTGGTGTGCCGCCCCGCCGCGGGGCGGCACAGATGGGGCGGTGTCGCGGTCGCCTGCTCCTTGCGTACGAAGGCGCGGCGCAGGGCGTGGTAGGGGGCGTCCGGGTCGAAGAAGGTCTCCCGCATCAGGGCCAGCTCGGCCTCCCGGTAGGCGGCCAGGGGCTTCTCGGCCTCGTCACGGTCGCGGTGCGCCTTCTTCCCGGCGATCCGGGAGGCGGTCGCGGGCAGGGCGGCCAGACGGGCCGCGAGCCGCGCCGTCTCCGCGGCGAAAGCCTGGGGCGTGCACCGGACCGTACGGTCGACCAGCCCGAGCCGGTGCGCGGCCTCGGCGCTCAGCGGCAGGGCCTCGGAGGTGAGGCGGTCCGCGACGCCGGTGCCGACGCGGCGCGGCAGGGTGTAGGTCCAGTACTCGGAGCCGGGCAGCCCCATCAGGCGGTAGTGCGGGTTGAGCACCACGCCGGAGCGGCACCAGACCTCGTCGGCGGCGAGGGCGAGGACGGCGCCTCCGGCGGCCGCGTTGCCGCCGAGGGCGCAGACGACGAGCCGGTCGGTGGTGGTGAGCACGGCCTCGACCAGGTCGTCCATGGCGTTGATGTTGGCCCAGGACTCCTCGGCCGGGTCGGCGGCCGCCTCGATGACGCCGAGGTGGATGCCGTTGGAGAAGAAGTCCCGTCCGCCGCTGAGGACGAGGACGGTGGTGGGGCGGGTGCAGGCGATCCGGTAGGCGTTCAGCAGGCGCCGGCAGTGGGCGGTGCTCATGGCGCCGCCGGGGAAGGAGAAGGTCAGGAAGCCGGTCTGGCCCTCTTCCCGGTAGCCGATGTCGGACCAGGTGCGCCGGCGCGGGTCGGTGTGGAGCGGGGCGGGGTGTTCCCGCAGCGCCGGCAGCCGGTCGGCGAGCGCCACGGTGGCGGGCAGTTTGGGGGCGGCGGGTCCGCCCGGGGCGCGCGGGGCCCGGAGTTCGGGGATCCAGACGGCGCCGTCGGCGGTGGCCCGGCAGATCGCGCCCGCCCGGGTGGCCAGCAGTTCCCCGGGGCGGCCGCGCAGGCGGTCCTCGGCGTGGCCGCCGTGCAGGAACCACTCGGCGCCGAGCAGTTCGTCCCGTACGCCGGGCTGTGAGTCGGCGGCGCGCAGGGCGCGCAGGACGCGCTCGGTGGAGTCCGCCTCCCAGTCGATCCGGCGGTGCTCCTGGCGCAGGGCGGGGCGCGGATGTCCGGCGGCCTGCGGTGTGGGGGTGTAGGTGCCGGAGGCGAAGCGGTCGACGGCGAGGTGTACGGCCTCCAGCGCCGCGTCGGCGATCTCACCGCGGTAGAGGTCGCTCTTGCCCACCGGCGGTACGGGGCATTCGACGTGGGCCCAGACGGCGCCGGCGTCCAGCTCCGCCTCGGCCTGCAGGACGGTGACGCCCCATCGGGTCACCTGTTCGTGGATGGCCCAGTCGAGCGAGGAGGGGCCGCGGTCGCCGACCGGTCCGGGGTGGACGATCAGGCAGGTGTGCGCGGCCCACACCTCCTCGGGGATGGCGGTGCGCAGCATCGGCGCGAGGACGAGGTCGGGCCGGTGGCGGCGGACGGCGTCGGCGAGCGGGACGTCGGGCAGGGCGAGTTCGACGGCCACGCTGTGGCCGCGGTCCCGCAGCTCGGCGTGGACCCGCTGGGTGAGGCTGTTGAACGCGCTCGCGACGAGCAGGACGTGCACGTGATCTCCCAGCGGCGGACCGGAGCCGCGACGCCTGGGCGCCCCGGCTGATCGTGACCGGACGGGATCTCGAAATCGTCATGACCGGCCGCCTGAGATGGTCGGATACGCCGACGGGGCCGCGCCCGACGCCGAGCGGCGGTGTCACACGAAAGCGGCCCTGGCGGGGGCCACTCGGCCGCAGTGCGGCGTCCCGGAGGCCAACGCCCGGACGCCGCAGTTCCTGACTCTCCGCCGACGGCGAGTAGACACTGTCTACCAACCTTGGTAGACAGTGTCTATGACACAGAGCCAGGAGGGCCCGCTCCGCGAGCGGTTGATCGACGTCGGCGTGGACCTCGTACTGACCGAAGGGGGTTCCGCGCTGGGGCTCCGCGAGATCGCCCGCCGGGCCGGGGTCTCCCACGGGGCGCCGCGCCGGTATTTCCCCACCCACCAGGCGCTGCTGTCGGCCATCGCCCGGCGCGGGTTCGCCGACCTCGGCGCCCGGTTCGCGGCCGCGAGCGCCGGGGCCGCGTCGCCGCGCGAGCGGGTGCGTGCTCTGGGGGGCGCGTACGTGGGCTACGCGCTGGAGCACCGCGGCATGTTCGAGCTGATGTTCCGGCACGAGCTGCTGGACAGCACCGGCCAGGAGCCCGCGGGCGGACCACGACTGCGGGAAACGACGCTGCCGCTGTTCGAGCTGCTCACCACCCTGGTCTCCCGGTGCGGGGCGGACGACCCCGAGGTCACCGCCGCCGCACTGTGGGCCAACCTGCACGGTGTGGCGCAGCTGTGGGCGTGGGGCAGCCTGCCGCTCGTCCTGCCCGCCGCGACGGTGGACCGGATCGTCGACGCCGCCCTCGACGCGCACCTCCGTCCGGCTCCGGAGTCCTCGTGAGGCGGCGCCTGGCGCTGGCCGTCAGCGTCTCGGGGGCCGTGATCGTCGCCCTGGACGGCACGGTGCTGACGGTGGCGCAGCCGAGCCTGCGGCGTGGTCTCGGGGCGGGCGTGGCCGAGGTCCAGTGGACCAGCACGGCCTATCTGCTGGCCGTGGCCGCCTTCCTGGTCGTCGCCGGGCGGCTCGGCGACCGGTACGGGCACCAGCGGCTGCTGCTCACCGGAGTCCTCGGATTCGCCGCGGCCTCGGCGGGCATCGCCTTCGCGCCCGGCGTGGGCTGGGTGATCGCACTGCGCGCCGTGCAGGGCGTGTTCGGGGCGCTGCTCCAGCCCGCGACGCTGGCGCTGCTGCGGCTCGCGTACCCGCCCGACCGGCTGGCCACGCCGATCGCGGTGCGGACCGGCGCGATCGGGCTCGCCGCGGCGGCCGGTCCGCTGCTCGGGGGTGCACTGGTCGCGCAGTGGGGGTGGCGGGCCGTGTTCGCGGTCAACGTGCCGCTCGCGCTGGCCATCGCCGTGCTGACGCTCGCCGTACGGGCGCCGGCGCCGCCGCGCGCGGAGCCCGGGCGGCTCGAACTCACCGGCGCGGCCCTGCTGGCGGCGGCTCTCGCCGTCTTCGTGCACGCGCTGGTCGGTGTGCCCGCGCACGGCTGGGCCGGTACGCCGACGCTGCTCGGGTTCGGCGGCTCCGCAGTGCTCGGGGTCCTGTTCCTGCGCCGCGAGCGGCGCGCCGCGCTGCCCCTCGTACCGCCCGCCGTGGCCCGGTCGCGGCCGGTGGCAGCCTCGATGGCGCTGCTGCTCGCCGTCTCCGCCGGGCTGTTCGGCGCACTGTTCACGGCGACGTTCCGGCTCCAGGACGTTGAGGGGCTGGACCCCCTCGCCACCGGGCTGCGGGTGCTGCCGCTGACCGCGCTGATGGTCGCGGGGGCGCCGGTGGCGGGCCTGGCGTCGCGCCGGTACGGGCCGCGGCCCACCGCGCTGACCGGCACTGCGCTGGTCGTGCTCGGCATCGCGGTGCTCGGCGCCGCGCCCGCCTCGGCGCTCGGCTTCGCGCTGCTCGGCGCCGGGTTCACCACCGTAATGGTCACCGCCACCGGGACCGTGGTCGGGGAGGCCCCGGCCGGGTACGCGGGTGTGGTCGGCGGGCTCAAGCAGACGGCCGTGAACATCGGCCCGGCCCTCGGGATCGCCGTCGCCGCGGGCGCGGGGGTGACGGACTCCTCGCCGACGGCCCTGGCCCTGCTGGCCGCCGCAGGGCTGCTGCCGGCCTCACTGCTGCCCGGCCGCGGCGCGGGCCGTACAGCTGCGGGCGACCTCGTCCGCGAAGCCGCGGGCCAGCGGGGCGAGGGCGGCCCAGCGGCGGACCGCCCAGCCGACCTTGAGGGGCGCCAGGCCGGGGACGGGGACCAGGCGCAGCGGTCCGTCGGTGCCGGGAACCCGCCAGCCGGGCAGCGCGGGTACGACGGCGTGGCCCAGGCCTAGTTCGGCGAGCAGCAGGGCGGTGTCCCAGTCGGCGACGCTGGTGTCCGAGCGCACCCGGATGCCGGATTCCGCGAAGGCGGCGTCCAGGTGCGCGCGGGAGGCGGAGTTCTCCGGCAGCCGGATGTGGCGGATTCCGGCGAGGTCGGCGGGGTCGATCCGGGCGCGGGCGGCGAGGGGGTCGTCGGCGCCGACCGCGAGCACCCAGGGCAGTGCCATGACGGGACGCTGCTCGATGCCGCGGACCGGGGCGCCGATGGTGATCCAGGCGAGGTCGAGGTCGTCGGCGGCGAGGGCGTCGAAGCAGCTGCGGCTGGAGTTCTCCGTCTGGAACTCCAGGCTCACTTCGGGGTGGCGGCGGCGGAAGGTGACGACCGCCTCGGACATGAAGTGCCGCACGGTGGTCGCGCCGGTGGTGACGCGCACCGAGCCGCCTCCTCCCCGTACGAGGTCGTCCAGGCGGCGCAGGGCGCCGTCGAGGCCGGAGATGCCGTCGGCGGCGGCCGCCTGGAGGATGCGGCCGGCCTCGGTGGGCACGACCCCGCGGGCGTGGCGCTCCAGGAGGCTCGCGCCGGTCTGCTTCTCCAGGCGGCGGACGTGCTGGCTGACGGCCGACTGGGTGCGGCCGAGGTCGCGGGCGACGGCGCTGAGGCTGCCGGCGCGGCACACGGCCACGAACACGCGGAGATCGTCGAGGGTCATGAGATCCAAGGTATCGCTTGGATGTGGGGAGCAAATCGGTGGATTGACTTGGGTCTTGAGTTGGATCACGATCGGTGCAGGGCCCGGGCGGCAACCCGTCCCCGCCGTCGCCACGGTCCGGACCCCAGGCGACGGCGGGGACGGGTGCCGACCCACCACCACCCCCCGAAGGGACGTGCCCCGTGCCGGACGAAGCCGTCGCATGGCTGCGGGAGCTCGGCGCCGAGCGCGTCGCGCATCCCGGCGGAACCCTCCTGGCCCACCTGGGACGGGTACGGGAGCTGCTCGCCGCCTGGGGAGCGCGGCCCGCGCTCCAACAGGCCGGCCTGTGCCACGCGTTCTACGGAACGGACGGCTTCGCCACCGCCCTGCTGCCGGTCACCCGGCGGGCCGAACTGGCCGCGGTCATCGGCGCCGAGGCGGAGGCCATCGTGTACTTCTACGCCTCTTTCGACCGGGCGGTGTCCTATCCGGTGCTCGGCGAGGAGAAGGCCGCCGTACGGGACCGGTTCACCGGCCTCGCCCACTCCCCCGCCCCACGGTTGCGCCGGGACTTCGCCGAGCTGTCCGCCGCCAACGAGCTCGATCTCGCGCGGACCGACCCCGCCTTCCGGGAGGCACGGGGCGGCGAACTGCTCTCCCTCTTCGGCCGGTTCCGGGGTCTGCTGAGCGAGCCGGCCTGGCGGGAGTGCCAGGCCGTGCTCGGCGGGTGAGCGGTCAGGGAGTGAAGGTCCAGCGCTGGGCCGGGGTGTTGTCGCAGGCGGCGCGGGTGAGGACGGTGCCGTTGGCGGTGGCGGAACCGGCCGGGGTGAGGCATTGGCCGGCGTTGCGCAGGCTGCTCTGGGGACCCGCCTGCCAGGACTGGCCGGCGCTGCCGTCGCAGGTCCGGATGCTCACGCGTGAGGCGTTCGCGGCGTCCAGGCAGACGCCTCCGAGGCCGGTGAGGCGGCCGTCGGGCTGGAGGGTCCAGCGTTGGTTGGGGCCGCCGTGGCAGGTGTAGAGGGTGGGTTCGGTGCCCGGAGTGGTGGCGCTGTGCGGCAGGTCCACGCAGCTCGCGGAGGCGGCGTTGACGAGGGTGGCGTCGGCCGGGAACGGGGCCGGGCGGCCGGTGAGGGTGATCTCGGCGGCGCTGGTCCACGGGCCGCGGGCGCCGGCCTCGGTGAGTGCCTTCAGGCGCAGGTAGCGGCCGCTCTTCACGGACAGGGCGGCGGTCTTGGCCGCGGCGGTGTCGGCGAAGGTGCCGCTCGCCACGGGTGAGCCCCAGTCGGCGGTGGTGTCGGAGACGTAGACCTCGTACGCGCCGATGCGGCCGTTGACCCCGCCGTCCTGGCGGGGAAGGTAGCCGAGGCCGTCCACCGCGTAGCGGGCCCCGAGGTCGATCTGGATCTCGTGCGGGAGCGGGGCGGGCTTCGCGGACGACCACGCGGTGTGCCACAGGGTGGCCGGGTTCCCGTCGAAGGCGTTGGTGGCGGCCCCGTTCTCGGCGCTGATCTCCTGGCTGTCCGCCGAGACCAGGGACCAGCCCGACTGGGCGATGGGGGCGGAGGCGGGCAGGGCGCCGGCCGGCGGGATGCTGGTGCCGGTGGCCGAGACGCTGAACGCGCCAGCCTTCGTACCCGTCTTGACCCACAGGACACCGGAGCGGTCGGAGGGGTCGAAGAACCAGCCGGACGCGGCCGCGTCATAGGCGGACTTGGAGGTCAGACGCGCCAGTGCGGCTCCGTCGGCGGTGAGACCGGTGGGCTCGGAGGCCACGTGGAGGGTGAACTCGTAGCCGCGGGAGGCCGGTTTGCCGGTGTAGCTGCCGGTGGGGGCCCCGACGGAGACGGTGACGGTGCCGGATCCCGCCGCCGGGGCGGTGACGTCCACCTGCTGGCGGGCGTAGGCCCCGGACTGGTAGGCGCGGGTGCGGCCGTCGTCCTCGTAGAGGCTGAAGGAGGAGTTGCCGCGCGGGTGGATGTCGTAGGTGAGGGTGGAGACCGGCTTCTCACCGGTGTAGTTCATCTGCGGCCACATCGGCACGATCGCGCCGCCCTTGACGAAGAGGGGCAGCGTGTCGAGCGGGGCCCGGTAGCCGTTCAGCCAGCCCGGACCCGCGTACGTACGGCCCGTCCAGTAGTCCGTCCAGGTGCCGGCGGGGAGGTAGATCCCGTCCCGGACGTCGGTGTCGGAGACGACGGGTGCGACCAGGAGGGAGTCCCCGGCCATGAACTGGCCGCTGGTGAGGTTCCCGCGGGTCACCGGGTCGTCGGGGTATTCGAGGACCATCGCACGGGTGCTGGGTACGCCGGTCTCGTTGGCGGTCTTGCTCATCGTGTAGAGGTACGGCATCAGCCGCATCTTGAGCTGGAGGTACTTGCGGTTGATGGAGAGGTACGGCTCGGCGAAGCGCCAGGGCTGCTTGTCCTGGTAGCCGGCGGCCGGGTTGACCGCCCCCCAGCCGGACATGGTCATGAAGGCGGGGGTGAAGGCCTTCCACTGGAGGTCCCGGGTGTACGTCTTGGGGCTGCCGCCGAAGATGCCGTCGACGTCGCCGGAGGCGTAGTTGATGCCGGACAGGCCCGCGCCGGCGATGGCGGGGACGTGCCAGCGCATGTCGTCCCAGGTGCCGTAGGTGTCGCCGGTCCACACGACGGCGTTGCGCTGGGTACCGGCCCAGCCGTCGACGGTCCAGACGTAGCGCCGGGCGTCGGAGTTCTTCTCGATGCCGTCGACGGCCTGCTGCACTCCGCTGAAGGCGTACTTGTAGCCGCTGCCGATCCAGGCCACGTCCGTCTTCACACCGCGGCTCCCGGCCGTGCCCACCTCGTCGGCGATGGAGCCGAGGCCGGTGGAGGTCCACAGACCGGTCTGGAAGCCCTTGGCCTTCAGCGCGTCCACCGTCGACTTGAGGGGCGCGGTGTAGCCGCAGCCGTAGCCGTCGTTGGGCAGGAACCAGCCCGAGGGCATGTCGGCGGCGCGCGCGTCGGCCGCGTACCCGGCGACGTCGGGGGTGGTCTGGTGGCGCGCGCGGTTGTGGTCACCCTGGTAGTCGGGGTTGGAGGCGTTGAAACAGTCGGCATTGCCCAGCTCGAAGCCCCACATCGGGGCCATGAACGGCTTGCCGCTGACGTCGGTGTACGCGTCGAGCACCGATTTGAGGGAGTCACCGGTGAAGTACCAGGCGTCGAAGCGCTTCTCGTCGTGCGTCAGGGCGGTGGGGGAGCCGAAGGCGTAGGAACCCGGGGCCCACGTGTTGCGCATGACGCCGTACCCGTTGGTCGACATGTAGAAGGGGGCGGGACTGGCGTTGGTGTTCTCGCGCCACTTGTTGTCGACCGCGACGGGGACGGTCTTGCCGCGCAGCGCCCATTCGCCCAGGCGCAGGCCGGTGCCGTAGAACTGCTCGTCCGCGCCCCGGGCCAGGTACTGGGTGGTCTGGCTGCCGGTCCAGCTGGTGGGCTGGGTCTCCTGCCAGACAGGGGTGGTGTCGTCGGCCCGGTAGACGGAGAACCGGAGGGGCGACTTGTTGACCCGGATGGACAGGGCTGCGGTGGTGATCCGGTAGTAGGTGCCCGCGTCGGCCCAGTTCGCCGTGACGGAGCCGAAGTCGGTGGTGGGGGCGAGGTCGCTGCTGGCGGGGTCGTTGGTGAAGGCGCCGTCGGGCGAGAGCCAGAGCCGGAAGATGTCGGCGCGGGCGACGACCACCCGGGCTTTGGCTCCGCTGGAGGCGGTGACCGTGAAGGTGTTCCCGGCCTGGCTGAAGCCGGTGACGCTGCCCGCCGTGGCCGCGGGCGCGGCGGGGGACGCGGCGGCGGGTGGGGCGGCCGGTCCGGCGGCGGCCAGGCCACCGGCGGCGAGGGCGGCGGCGAGCAGGGCGGCGGGGGTGCGCCGCCGCCGGGGAGTGCGGGCCGGGCGGCCCTCGCGCCCTGGGGTCCTGCGGTTGCCTGGCAGTCTCATGGGGCAGCTCCTCGTGCGGTCCGGATTCGCGGACACACCTCTTTGGCATGCACCTGGCAAGATAGCGCTCCGCCGGGAATTCCTGAAGGAACATGCTCGAAGTCGTACCCCATCAAGCATCTTTGCGCACATCGCATCATCGCACCATCGCGTCCTCGCACTACCGCGTCTTCGCACCAGCCGTCGCAGCGGCCGTTGTCAGACCCCCGCGCGAAGATCAGGACATGACGACGACCACCGCTCCCGCCCTGGCCGACCGCGACGAGTACGCCGACGCGATCGGCGCCGCCCTGAGGGCCTCGGCCGCGTACTACGGCTCCGGGGAATCCGCCCTGGACGACGCCTCGTTCGACCTCCTCCTCGGCCTGATAAAGGCCTACGAGGAGCGCTATCCGGAACACGCCGACCCCGCCTCGCCGACGGGGAAGGTGGCGGGCGGGGCCGTACCTGCCGGGGACGTGGCGCACACCGCCGCGATGCTCTCGCTGGGCAACGTGTTCAGCCCGCAGGACCTGCTCGACTGGGAGGCCTCGGTGCTCCGGCGGCTCGGGGCCCCGGTCATGGGCGGGTACGCGGTCGAACCGAAGCTGGACGGGGCCTCGTTGGCCGCGCGGTACCGCGGGGGCCGGCTGGTCCAGCTCGTCACCCGGGGCAACGGCACCGGCGGCGAGGACGTCTCGCACGCGATCGGCACGATCGCCGGGCTGCCCCGGGAGCTGGCCACGGACGCCTCCTTCGAGGTGCGCGGCGAAGTCCTGCTGACGACCGAGCAGTTCGAGCGGGCGAACGCGATACGTGCCGAGCACGGGGCCGGCCCGTTCTCCAATCCCCGCAACGGCGCGGCAGGCACGCTGCGCGCCAAGGGGCGCCCGTACACCGTGGAGATGACCTTCTGGGCCTTCGGCGCTGTCGAACTCGACGGCGGCAGCGCCCTTCCGGGCGCCAGCCACTCCGAGGTCATGGCGCATGTCGCCCGGGAGGGCGTCCAGACCGCGGCGGCCACTCCCGCCGGTCTGACGGTGGTGGCCACGCTCGCCGAGGTGCAGGAGCAGGTCGACCGTATCGCCGCGCTCCGCGCCGGGCTGCCCTTCGGGATAGACGGGGTGGTGGTCAAGTTGGACGCCCTGGCCGAACAGGCCGCGGCGGGCACCGGATCACGCCACCCGCACTGGGCGACCGCGTACAAACTGCCGGCCGTGGAGCGGCGCACCCGGCTGCTCGATGTGACCTGGTCGGTGGGGCGCACGGGGGTGCTCGCGCCCACCGCGGTCCTCGAACCGGTGGAGATAGACGGCTCGGTGGTCAGGCACGCCACGCTCCACAACCCCGCCGACATCGAGCGCCGCGGGCTGCGCCTCGGCGACACCGTGACCGTGTACAAGGCGGGGGACGTCATCCCGCGCGTCGAGGCTCCGGTGGTCGAGCTGCGCACCGGGGCGGAGCGGCCGATCGAGCCGCCGGCCGTGTGCCCGGGCTGCGGCGGGGAGATCGATCGGTCCCAGGAGCGGTGGCGCTGCGCGCAGCCCGCCGACTGCGGGCGGATCGCCGCGATCCTGTACGCCGCCGGGCGGGACCAGCTCGACATCGACGGCCTGGGCGAGAGGTACGTACGCGCGCTCGTCGAGGCCGGTCACGTCCGGGACGTGGCGGACCTGTTCACCCTCGACGAGCCGCGCCTCACCCAGGCCGCCGGGAGCGAGAAGCGGGCGGCGAAGCTGGTCGAGCAGATCGAGGCGGCGAAGGGCAGGCCGCTGTCCCGGGTGTTCTGCGCGCTCGGCATCGTCGGCACGGGGCGGGGCATGTCCCGGCGGATCGCCCGGCACTTCGGGACGATGGAGGCCGTCCGGGCCGCGGACGCGGCTGCGATGACGGAGGTGGAGCTGGTCGGCGACACGAAGGCGGCCGCCATCGTCGCGCAGGTCGCGGAGCTCGGGCCGGTCATCGACAAGCTCGCGGCCGCCGGGGTCAACCTCACGGAGCCGCAGGCCGTACCCGCCGCCGTCGGGGACGGCGACGGGGCCGGGACCGGGCCGGGGCCACTGGCCGGTCAGACCGTGGTGGTCACCGGCCGGATGGCGGGCGCGCTGGCGGCGTACGACACCCGCGACAAGGTGCGGGAGCTGATCGAGCGGGCGGGCGGGAAGTCGGCGAGCGGCATATCCGGCCGGACGACCCTGCTGGTGGCGGGCGAGAAGGCGGGTGGCAAGGTGGCCAAGGCCGAGGAGGCCGGCATCGAGATCGTCGGTGAGGAGGCCTTCGCCGAGCGCATCGCCGCCTTCCTCACGGTGTGACGGCCAGCACCGGCGGGGCCGGTGAGGTCCACCGGTGACCGCAGGGGTCGAAGGCCAATACCACCGGCTGACCCGGCCGCTGTCGCCAGGAGATGCGTTCGGGCATCCCCGCGCACACCGGACAGCAGGGCAGCGGGGCAGGCTCCGCGCGACACCCTCGTGCGGCCGCGAGCGGCGTGGAGTGCTGCTGATCGCGCATGGACGCTCCCTGGTCGTGCGGTTGGCCTGTCCGCACTGTGCCATGGAGCAGCCCTCGGCCGCACGGGCGGATCGTCCAGAGTTCCGGCTGGTCAGAGGTACGGTCGGCAGGGGGATTCCGGTCCACTTGCGGGCACTTGGTGATCAACCGCACCCGCCGCAGGCCGCCACCACGCCCGATGCCGCCCGGCCGGGTGCACCGGCGGGCGCGGAACCTCGTAGGGTCCCGCGCCCGACGGCTCCCCGCCCGCGCCGGTGGGCCGCGGGGTCAGGGCAGCTTGTCGACCTCGGGGTGCTCGGCCAGCCAGGCGCGGACCGCCTGCTGCTCCTTGCCCTTCCCGGTGTCCTGGATCTTCGCCTCCAGGCCGGTCAGTTGCTCCTCGGTGAGCTTGAAGGACCGCAGCCAGCGCGCCACGTCGGGCTCGTCGGCGGCGAAGCCCTCGCGGGCCAGGGTGTGGATGCCGTCGCCCTTGCCCCAGACGCCCTTCGGGTCCTCCAGCTTGGTCAGCTCGTACGAGGAGTACGCCCAGTGCGGGGACCACAGCACGGTCACGACGGGCTCCTTCTTGTCGTAGGCCCGCTTGAGCTCGGCGAGCATGCCGGGGGTGGAGCCGTCGACGACCTGGTACTCGCCCTCCAGCCCGTACTCCCCCAGGACCTTGTCCTTCAGGATCGACATGGCGCCGGCGCTCGGCTCGATCCCGATGATCCGGCCCTTGAACTGCCCGGACTTGCCCTTGAGGTCGGCGAGCGAGCGCACGTCCTTCACGTACGAGGGCACGGACAGCTCCAGCGAGGTGGAGCCGTACCAGGAACCGAGGTCCTCCAGCTTGCTCCCGTACTTCTCCCAGTACTGGGCGTGCGTGACGGGCAGCCAGGCGTCCGTCTGGAAGTCGAGCCGGCCGCCGGCCAGGCCGGTGTAGAGGGCGCCGGCCTCCAGCTGGCTGGCTTCGACCTTGAAGCCGCGCCGTTCCAGGAGTTCCTTCCACAGGAAGGTGGAGGCGATGCCCTCGTCCCAGGGGATGTAGCCGAGGGAGACCGTGCGGCCCTTGCCGATGTTCGCGGCGTCGGCCGGTCCGTCCTCGGCGGGGGAGCCGCCGAAGGTGCTGAGCCCGCCCGCGACGAGCGCGAGTACGACGGCTCCGGTGATGGCGTAGGCGGGCTGGGGGCGGTGGTTCCACACCTTGGCCGCGCCGGTGGCGGCGGCCCGCGCCTTGGCGAGGGCGCGCCTGCCGAGCGGGGAGACCTGGCGGCCGAGGGCCCCGGTCATCCGGTCGAGGTACATGGCGAGGATGACGATGGAGACGCCCGCCTCGAAGCCGAGGCCGATGTCGACGTTGCCGATGGCCCGGTAGACGGCACCGCCGAGTCCGCCGCCGCCCACCATGCCGGCGATGACGACCATGGACAGGCCGAGCATGATGACCTGGTTGACACCCGCCATGATCGTCGGCAGGGCCAGCGGCAGCTGGACGCGGACCAGGGTGTCGCGCGGGGTGGTGCCGAAGGCTTCGGCCGCCTCGACCAGCTCCCCGTCGACCTGGCGGATGCCGAGCTCGGTCATCCGTACGCCCGGCGGCAGCGAGAAGATGATGGTCGCGATGATGCCGGGCACCACGCCCACCCCGAAGAAGATGATGCCAGGGATGAGGTAGACCATGGCCGGCATGGTCTGCATGAAGTCCAGGACGGGCCGCGCGGCCGCGCTGACCCGGTCGGAACGCGAAGCCCAGATGCCGAGCGGGATCGCGAAGAACAGCGTGACGAGGGTGGCGACCAGGACCAGCGACAGCGTCGACATGGCCTCGGACCACAGCCCGACCGAGTCGACGAGCGCGAGGCCGACGAAGGCCAGCAGCCCGGCGAGGAGCCCGCGCAGCCACCAGGCGGCGAGCGCGAGGATGCCCGCGAACAGCAGCGGCGCGGGAGCGGAGAGGACGGCGTCGATGCCGTCGTAGAGGCCGGTGACGAGCGCGCTGATGGCGTCGAACAGCCAGGACAGGTGGCGCTGGAGGAAGTCGACACCGCTGTCGACCCAGGCGCCGAGGTGCAGACGGGGCATCAGGCGGCCACCTCCACGCAGGCCATCGGGGGCCGTTGTTCGTCACCGAGGAAGGCGACGAGGCGGTCCTTCGGTACGGAGCCGATGACGGCGCCGTCCTCGTCGGTGACGGCGACCGGGTGCGGGACCCGGGCGCTGACCGCGCACAGGTCGGCGAGCGCGGTGTCGGCGCTGACGGTGGGGCAGCCGCAGGCGTCCGCCCCGGCGGGCGCCTCGTCCATGACGGCGTCGGCCGTGAGCACGCGCGAGCGGTCCACGTCCTGGATGAAGGAGGCGACGTACTCGTCGGCGGGACGGATGAGGATGTCCTCGGCGGTGCCCTGCTGGACGATGCGGCCGTCGCGCATGACGGCGATGCCGTCGCCCAGGCGCATGGCCTCGTTGAGGTCGTGGGTGATGAAGACGATCGTCTTCTTCAGCCGCCGCTGGAGTTCGAGGAGCTGGTCCTGCATGTCGCGGCGGATCAGCGGGTCGAGGGCGCTGAACGACTCGTCCATCAGCAGAAGGTCGGCGTCGGTGGCCAGGGCGCGGGCCAGACCCACGCGCTGCTGCATGCCGCCGGAGAGCTCGTCGGGCCAGGACTTCTCCCAGCCGCCGAGCCCGCACAGCGCCAGGGCCTCGGCGGCCCGGCGCTCGCGCTCGGCCCGGGGGACGCCCTGGACCTCCAGTCCGTAGCCGGCGTTCTCCAGGACGTCGCGGTGCGGGAACAGCGCGAAGTGCTGGAACACCATGCTGATTTTGGTGGAGCGTACGCGGCGCAGCTCGCGCGGACCGAGCGCGGTGAGGTCCTCGCCGTCGAAGAGGATGCGTCCCGAGGTGGGCTCCAGCAGTCCGTTGAGCATGCGCAGCAGCGTGGACTTGCCGGATCCCGACAGACCCATGACGACGAATATCTGTCCCGGCTCGACGCGGAACGAGGCGTCGATCACCGCGGCCGTCGTTCCGTCGGCGCGCAGCTCGTCGCGGCCGGTGCCGGCTTCGAGCGCGCGGACCGCGGCCGCCTGGTCGTCGGGGTGTCTTGCGAACACCTTGTAGACGTGCTCGGCCTGGAGCGTGGACACATGTACCTCGCGGGTCGTACGGGTACGGCGCGCGCCGGACGGGCCGGCGCGGGCCGTGGAGCGGGACGGGATCCGCCCGCGTGCGCCGTGCTCTCCGCCACATGTGCCGGAGAGCACGGTTCCGCTCCAGCCGCGCTCGTGCCCTGCATTCACCTGAGCAAACGCAAAGGTGATCTACCTCACGTGCGTCCCGCGCCCGCGCCCTCCGGCTCGTCCTTCAGCATCGAGGCACGCAGGTGCTCGAGGAGCCGGGTCAGCAGGCGCGAGACCTGCATCTGCGAGATGCCGAGAGCGGCGCCTATCTGGGCCTGGGTCAGCTCCTCGCCGAAGCGCATCCGCAGCATCCGGCGCTCGCGGTCGGTGAGCTGTTCCAGCAGCGGTGCCAGGGTCTGGATGTCCTCGACCAGTTCCATGGCCGGCTCCTCCTCACCCATGACGTCGGCGAGGCTGTGCCCCTCGGTATGGCCGCCTCCGTACTCGCAGTGCGCGGCCTGCGGGGCGTCCAGGGAACCGCTGGTGTGGCCGTTGGCGGCGAAGAGACCCTCTATGACCTCCTCCTCCGAGAGGCCGAGGTGGCCGGCGAGATCCGCGACGGTGGGCGAGCGGTCGAGCTCGATGGTCAGCGTTTCCTTCGCCTTCGCGATGTCGATGCGCAGCTCCTGGAGCCGGCGCGGGACGCGGACGGCCCAGGAGGTGTCACGGAAGTGCCGCTTGATCTCGCCTGTGATGTACGGCATGGCCAGCGTGGAGAACTCGTTCTCGCGGGCCGGGTCGAAGCGGTCGATGGCCTTGATCAGGCCGATGGTGCCGACCTGGACGATGTCGTCAATGTCACCACCGTCGCCGCGGTTGCGGAAGCGGCGTACGGCGTACTGGACGAGTGAGGCGTTCATCTCGATGAGGGTGTTGCGGACGTACTGGTACTCCGCGGTGCCCTCGGTCAGTTCGCGCAGGCGCCGGAAGAAGGCCTTCGACAGTTCCCTCGCGTCCGCCGGGGCCACCTCGCGCGGCTCGTCGATCCGGGGCAGGCCCGCGAGGCGGGCCGCTTCGGCGCTCCGACGGGGGGAGGGGAGGGCCGCGGAGGCGGTGGCGGTATGGGAGGACGGGGCAGGGACCGGCATGGGGGTTCGCTCCTTGGGCTGGTCGGCTTGCGGCGCGGGACCTTGACTGCCGTAGATGGTGGACCCCTTCTGGTCGTACGTCAAGAATTACCTGAAATGCATTTCACGTCTTGCATCACGTGAATCGTGTATCGCATCATGACCGCATGGGGAGCATGTCTCAGCGACAAAACTGGACATTCCTGACCAATCACGCCCGCGTTCTGGTGACCATCGCCCGGGACCCGGCCGTGCGGCTCAGGGACGTCGCCGCCGTGTGCGGACTGACCGAACGGACCGTGCAGACGATCGTCACCGACCTGGAGACGGACGGGTACCTGCGGCGCGTCCGCGACGGCCGGCGCAACCGGTACGACATCTCCCCGGGTGCGGTCTTCCGCCACCCGGCCGAGGCGGGTGTCCAAGTGGCCGGCCTGCTCGCCCTGCTGACCGGCGCCTCCGCGGACCCCGACGCTCCGCCGCCGGCCCCTGACATCAGCGACGCGGAAGCCACCGAGCTCCTGGGCATCGCTGCGGTCCGGGACCTCTCGGCGGAGACCGCCTAGTCCCGTTCCCGCTCTCCCGCCCCAGCGGCCCCCGGCGCCCTTGTGCCCTGCTCCGCGACGGCCCCAGCCTTGGCCGCATGAACACGAGACCGCATTTACGGCGGCGCTGCGGCGCCGCCTTGGCGCTGGCCGCCGCGCTCGCGCTCGGGGTGGACACCGGGGCCTCGGCGGCGGGTCCGCCGGAGGGGTCCGTCCGCTACGCGGGGGCGCCGGGAGCCGTCGCCGGCAGTTACCTCGTCCTCCTCGACCCTGCCCGCGCGAAGTCCCGTACCGCGCGGGGCCGGACCGTGGTCGAACGCTCCGGCGGAAAGATCCGCCGCACGTACGACGCCGCGCTGAACGGGTACTCCGCCCAGCTGACGGAGCGGCAGGCCAGGCGGCTCGCCGCGGACCCGGCCGTCGCCGAGGTGGCGCAGAACCGGACGCTGAAGCTCGACGCCACCCAGCCGGACCCGCCCTCCTGGGGTCTGTCCCGGATCGACCAGCGGCGCCTCCCGCTGGACACCGCCTACACCTACCCGGACTCGGCCGGGCAGGGCGTCACGGCGTACATCATCGACACCGGCGTCCGCATCACCCACGAGGACTTCGGCGGTCGCGCCTCCTACGGCTACGACGCGATCGACGACGACATGAGCTCCGAGGACGACCACGGCCACGGCACCCATGTCGCCGGTACGGTCGCGGGCTCGACGCACGGGGTCGCCAAACAGGCCAAGATCGTCGCGGTCCGGGTGCTCGACTACACGGGCCAGGGCACCACGGAGCAGGTGGTGGCCGGCGTCGACTGGGTGACCCGCAACGCGGCGAAACCGGCGGTGGCGAACATGAGCCTGGGCGGGGACCCCGACGACGTGCTGGACGCCGCCGTCCGCAACTCCATCGCCTCGGGGATCACCTACGCGGTGGCCGCCGGCAACCAGGACATCGACGCCTCGGGCCACTCCCCCGCCCGGGTCCGGGAGGCGCTGACGGTAGGGGCGGTCGGCGCCTACGACCACCGCGCCTCCTACTCCAACCACGGGCCTGCGATCGACCTGTTCGCCCCCGGGGACTCCATCTCGTCGGCCGCGTACTTCTCCGACGACTGGTACATGACCATGTCGGGTACCTCGATGGCCACCCCGCACGTCACCGGGGTGGCGGCGCTCCACCTCTCCACCCACCCGGCGGCGACCCCGGCCCAGGTCGGCGAGGCCCTCACCGCCTGCGCCGGCACCGGATCGGTCATCGACCCGGGCCCGGGCTCCACCGACCGGCTCCTCCACGCGGGCGGTTCACCGCAGCGGCCCCGGGGCGAGCGGTTCGCGAACACCACGGACTTCCCGGTTGCCGATCTGACGACGGTCGACTCCCCCGTGACCGTGAGCGGGGTGTCCGCCGCGGCCCCCGCGGACCTCGATGTCGAGATCGCCGTCAAGCATCCGGACGTCGGGGACCTGCGGATCGACGTGATCGCCCCGGACGGCACGGCATACCCCGTCAAGGACGAGTGGGAGGCGTGGATCGAGACCGACTACACCGTGGTCATCGCGATCGACGCGTCCGCCCGGACCGCGAACGGGGTCTGGCGACTGCGCGTGTTCGACACGCGGAGCGGCAACACCGGTTACATCGACTCATGGGCCCTGCGTTTCTGAGCCCTTCACGGAGTACGGGCGCTCGGGGTCGCGGTGGAAGGTCAGCCGGTCCCAGGTGGGGAAGGCCAGATCGGTGACGGCCAGCAGCCGGCCGGAGGCGTCGTGCAGGGTGCGGCGCACGGTCAGGCCGCCGGCCTGCGACGCGGCGGCCGGCGGATGCGTGGTGCGGGTCATGGTGAGGGTCTCGGCGACCCGGCCGTCCCCCGCGGCCCGGTCGAGCCAGTGGTGCAACGGCTCCAGGTCCTCGTCGCGGACCACCGCCGGACGGTCGCGGTAGCTGACCAGTTCGGGGCTCCGGGCGACGGCGCCCGCACTCAGGTACGTGACGGCGTGCCGCAGCGCCTCGCCCGCCGGGCCGCGTTCGCGCCGGTGGAGGACGAGGGTGCGCTCCCCGCCGCTCATGCCGAGCAGCGCGGCGAGCGAGGGCGGCACGCTCACCAGCGTGAGCCAGCTCTGCGCGAGGAGGGGGGCGGGGACGGGGGCGGACAGGGGTGCGGCAGCCGCGGCGTCCGCGGCGACGGACCGGGTGCCGCGGCGGCCGGTGACGACGAGGCCGTCCTCGCGCAGGTGCCGCAGCGCGGCCCTGACGGTCTGCCGGTTGACCTGGTAGCGGGCGGCCAGGCTGCGTTCGGAGGGCAGTCTGCCGCCGGGGACGTGCGCGATGCGGTCGAGCTCGTGCCGCAACGCCGCGGCGATCCGCAGGTACTTGGGCATGGCGGCCGGGCCGCCGCCCCGCGAAGGGGAGGGGGGCATGGCTTCTCCTCTGACGGGTGGTCAAGGACTGCGCTGTCTGCCCGCCCAACGTAGCATTGGTCTATACCTCTACGTGAGAGCGGACGCGGTCCGGGCACCACCTTGGCCGGTTCCCCACCCTCTCCTCACCCCCGCAGCGGGTTCGGCAGCGGCAGGTAGCGGGCGTCCGCGCCGTCGGCGCGGGTCCAGCGCAGCAGCAGGTTGGTCTTGGCGGGCAGGGCGGGGGCGGCGAGGAGCTGTGCGATCTCGGGCAGGCCGCGCGTGGCGCCGTAGCGTACGAACTCCTCCCGTACGGCGGGCCACACGAGCGCGGAGATGTCCGGATGCCGCTCGCACAGCGTCCCCGCGATCTCCGCCAGATGGTTGACCACCAGGCAGTAGACGAGCCGTTGCCAGGCCGCCGCGCGGTCCAGGTCGGGCAGCAGCTTGACCCCCTCCGCGTCGCGGAAGAGGGCCTGCACCGGCATGCCCGCCGCGTCGACGGCGACCAGGGAGTTCTGCAGGTGCGCCTCCAGCACGACCCCGTGGCGGGCGAACAGCTCCAGCACCGGCGGCACGACGTGGCGCAGGTAGGCCCGCCACCAGGCGGCCGGGTCCGCGGTGCCCGCCAGCGGGCTTCCGGCGTAGCCCTCGGCGAGCGCGGCGGCAAGCAGCGGGGTGGCCCCGGGCGCGGCGTGCGCGTGCGCGTCGCGGAAGCCGTCCCGGACCAGGACCGCGAGCTCCTCGAATGCGAAGCCGGCGGTCCGGTAGCCGCGGTCGGCGAGCCAGGCCGCTCCCGACCCGGCCCGGCGCAGCGCGGCGAAGCCGGCCTCGACCGCCGCGTCGGTACGGCGCAGCTTCAGCAGGTCGTGCCTCCACAGCCGGCGCACGTCGTTGGTGATCCGGACGTCGAGGCTGAACTTCACGAAGAGGTCGGCGGACCGGTCCGGCACGTAGAGGGTCCGGATCGAGGCGGTCGGCCAGGCCGGCCGACGGCTCTCGCCCAGCCGCAGCAGCCGCCCGTCGGCGAAGGCCTCGCGCACCGTCGGCCGGCAGCCGATCAGGTCCAGCTGCCAGGGATGGGCGGGCAGCAGCCGGTAACCGGCGGGCGGGCGCGGCCCGTCGAGGGCATCGGCGAGGGAGTCGATCGCCACGGCCGCGGCCGGTCCGCCCTCCTCCGCCACCTGGTCCTCTCGCAGCCCCAGGAAAACCAGCGGGAAGCGGGCGTGGGCCTCCGGCGCGTACGGCAGCCAGCTCCCGGCCGGCGCCCCGCCCCGGGCCTTGGGGGCGGGGTGGTTCGGGTGGCCCATGACCAGGGACTGCTCGGAGAGCAGGTACGGGTCCGCCGGGGGCTCGGCGGTGGCGCGGGCGGTCAGCAGTGCGGCGACCGCGTCCCGGCTGTCGGTGATCTCGACCGGGAGTTCGTCGTTCGCGACCCCGGTGTACCGGCCCAGTTCGTCCGAGGTGAGTTTGACCAGCTCGGTGTGGCTGAGCAGATGCCAGCCGTCCGCCATGTGCAGTTCGGGGCGCACCGGCCGACGGCCGCCCCGCACCCGGAGCAGCCGCCCGCTGCCGCGCAGCCGGTGGACGCCCGCACCGTGTTCCTCGGCGGATTCGGCGGCCTCCCGGAGCAGGCAGTTCAGGAGCGGGGTGGCGGCACAGGTGTCGGCGGCGGCGTTGAGGTCCACTGGTTCCATTCGGTCCATCCGGTGCGCCGGGATCGCGGGACGCGACCTCCGGCCGTGATCTTCAGTATCCGCGATGATGAGTTGATCATCCGGTCAAGCGACAACCCGATCTGCGGAGCCTTCGATGTACTTTCCCGCCTCCCCCGCCGAACAGGCCGTCGCCGCGGAACTGGCCGCCGTGCGGCCCGCGCTCGGTTCCGCGTACCGCGCCGCGCTCGACGGCGCCCGGGCGGCCGTGCTGACCCGGCTGTGGCGGGCGCTGGCCTTCGAACCGCTGCCGTGGGTGGTGGCCCGCGAGCGGGGCCGCACCGGCCTGGAGCTGCTGCTGGCGGGCGGCGGGCGACTGGAGGGCCCGCCGCCGGACGCCTACGCCACCGACGCGTACGTGACGGAGCTGCTGCTCGACGGGAAGCCCTACCGGCACGCCGCCCGGCTGGTGGCGGCGCTGGGCGTCCCGCACGGCGAGGAGTTCGCCGCCGAGCTGGACGGCAGCACGGCCTCGCTCGCGCTCTCCCGGGCCGGGCAGCCGCCCGTCGGCCGGGACGTCGCCGCGCACACCACCTGGCAGTGGGAGCAGCGGGCGGTCGACGGGCATCCGTACCACCCGAACTGCCGTTCCCGGCCCGGCTTCTCGGTGGCCGAGCAGTTGGCGTACGCCCCCGAGCACCGCCCGGTGGTGGAGCTCGGCCTGGTCGCCGTACGAGCCGAGGAGTGCCTGGTCACCGGCGACTGGCCGGCGGAACTGCGGGACGCGGGGCGGATCATGCTCCCGGTGCATCCCTGGCAGGCGGCGCACACCCTCAAGCACGAGCGGGTGCGGGACGGTTTCGCGGCGCATCCACTGATGGCCCTGCGCACCCTCGCCCCGGTGGCGGGCGGGGCGCACGTCAAAACGGCGCTGAGCACCCGGCTGACCTCCTCCGTACGGGACATCTCCGGCTACTCCGTCGAAACGGCGGCGGCCGTGTCCGACTTCGCCCAGACGCTGTCCGAGCGCCTCGACGGCCGGCTGCGCTTCACCCGCACCCTGGGCGCGGCGACCGCGCACAGCCCGGACCTGGCGGCCGTGCTGCGCGAGCCGCCGGAGGTCTACGCGGACGCCGCCGCCGGTGAGCGGGTGCTGCCGGTGGCGGCCCTGGCCTCGTTCCCGCAGGCACGCTCGGCCGCCTGGCGCGCCGAGTTCGCGCGTCTGGCGCTCTCGGTGTGCCTGCGCGTGCTGGAGCTCGGGGTGGCACTGGAGGCCCACGGCCAGAACCTGCTGGTCGTCCTCTCCGCCGCCGGCGCCCCGCTGCGGCTGGTCTACCGCGACCTCGCCGACATCCGGATCAGCCCGGCCCGGCTGGTCCGGCACGGGCTGCCGGTGCCGCCCCTGTCCGGCAGGCTGATCACCGACGACGTCGCCGTGCTGCGGCGCAAGCTGTTCGGGTCGCTGCTGACCGGGGCGCTCGGTGCCACCGCGGGCACGGCCGGGGCCTTCGCCGACGCCTTCGCCGAGGCGGCCGGCCTGCCGGCGACCGCCGACACCGAAGCGCTGCTGACCGGCCCGCTGCCCACGAAGGCGCTCACCCTGATGCGGCTGAGCCCCGGTGTCCCGGGTGATCAGTGGGCGGAGCTGCCCAATCCGCTGACCGGAGGGTGAGCCGGAGCACATGGACGGGATTCCCTCCGGACGGAGTCCGGAGGATACTGTCCAGGGGCATGACAGAGACCTGGAACCTGAGCTCCGTACAGACTTCCTACGACACCGTCGCCACCGATTACGCCCGGCTGCTCGGCACGGAGCTGTTCGGCAAGCCGATGGACCGGGCCATGCTGGCCGCGTTCGCCGAGTACGTACGCGGCGACCGGGGCGGGCCGGGCCGCGCCGTCGCGGACCTCGGCTGCGGTCCGGGCCGGGTGACGGCGCACCTGGACTCACTCGGTGTACGGGCCTTCGGCGTCGACCTGTCCCCCGCGATGGTGGCGGTGGCCCGGCGGACGTATCCGGGGCTGCGCTTCGAGGTGGGCTCGATGGCCGCGCTGGACGTGGCGGACGGGGTCCTCGGCGGGGTGCTGGCCTGGTACTCCACGGTGCACACCCCGCCGTCCCGACTGCCCGTTTTATTCGCCGAGTTCGCACGGGTCCTGGCCCCGGGCGGCTACGTACTGATCGGCTTCAAGGCGGGCGACCGCAAGATCCGGCTGGAGCACGCGTACGGGCATCCGGTCGACCTCGACGTGTACTGGACCCCGCCGGACCTGATCGCCGGGCTGCTCGCCGGGGCCGGCCTCGTCGAGGTGGGCCGCCTGGTGCGGGAACCCGACGGCGACGAGAAGGGTCCGCAGGGGTTCCTGCTCGCGCGCAAGGCCTGAGCCCCGGCCCCCACTGCGGTCGGCGGCCGGGAGCCCCGGCTACCAGCGAAGCGGAAGCCTGCTCACGCCGCGCATGAGGGTGCCCGGGAGCCAGTCGTGCGGGCCGGCGTCCGGGTCCTCGGCCAGGTCGGGGAACCGCTCCAGCAGGGACCGGATCGCGATGCGGCCCTCCATGCGGGCGAGCGGGGCGCCGAGGCAGAAGTGGATGCCGTGGCCGAAGGCGAGATGGCTCGGCCCGGTGCGGCGGATGTCGAAGTCGTCGGGGCCGGTGAACCGGGCCGGGTCGCGGCCGGCCGCGGCGAGGCCGATCATGACGGAGGAACCGGCCTCGATGGTGGTGCCCCCGATCTCCAGGTCGGCTCGGGCGAAGCGGTAGGTGGCGTGCTGCACCGGCCCGTCGTAGCGGAGCATCTCCTCCACCGCGCCGTCGATCAGCCCGTCCGGATCGGCGCGCAGGGCCGCCAGCTGGTCGGGGTGCGCGAGCAGGGCCCGTACGCCGTTGCCGATCAGGTTGACCGTGGTCTCGTGCCCCGCGACCAGCAGCAGGAAGGCCATGCCGATCAGCTCGTCCGGGGACAGCTGGTCGCCGTCCTCGTCCCTGGTCCGGATCAGCGCGCTGAGCAGGTCCTCGCCGGGGTCCGCGGCCTTGGCCTCGACGAGCTCGTACAGGTAGGCGGTCATCTCCTGCATCACCCTGGGGTCCGGGTTGGCCGGGTCCAGCGGGGCCACGACCTCGCCGGACCAGTAGCGGAACCGCTCCTGGTCCAGGTCGGGTACGCCGAGGAGTTCGCAGATGACGGTCATCGGCAGCGGGGCGGCGAAGGACCGGATCAGGTCGCCCCGGCGGTCCGGGGCCGCGGCCATCGCGTCCAGCAGTTCATCGGTGACCTGCTGCACGCGCGGGCGCAGGGCCTCGACCCGGCGGGAGGTGAACTCGCCGGCCACCAGACGGCGCAGCCGGGTGTGGTGGGGCGGATCCGAGTCGAGCATGTTGGCGGCGGCGGCCGTCACCGGAGTGTTCGCGAACAGTTCCTGGCCGATCCAGTTCTTCGACAGGGCCGGGTGAGCCAGGGCTTGGCGGGCTTCGTCGTGGCCGACGACCAGCCAGGTCCGGTCGCCACTGATGACGATCCGGTGGACGGGCCCGACGGAGCGCAGTGCGGCGTAGAAAGGATAGGGATCGGCGTTGAACTCTTCGGCGTGTGCGGTCATGTCGGTAAGAGGCATGGAGCGCAGCCTAAGGTGATCACCGCCGGGACCGAACGGGATATATGAGAAGCCGGATCGTTTCGGCTGTGGTCCATTCAGGGGTCAACAAGGCCTCTGTGGGCCCGCCTTCGCGGCGATCGGCCCGGGCGGTGGGAGGAAGGAGGCATGAGCCTCCACCGGCGCCGGGTCCTGGGCAGCGTGGCCGCGGCCGTCCTCGCCTCCGTCGCGGCGACCGTCCGCGGTCCGGACTTCGGCGCGCTCGCCCGCGGGATCGACGGGCGGGTGGTGCTCCCGGGCGACCGGGACTACGCCGAGGCCCGGCAGTTGTTCCAGCCCCGGTACGACGCCGTGGCTCCGGGCGCGGTGGCCTATCCCGCGCACGCCGGCGACGTGGCCGTCTGTCTGGACTTCGCCCGGCGCTCCGCCGTGCCGGTGGTCGCGCGGGGCGGCGGGCACGGCTACGCCGGGTGGTCGACGCGCGCGGGCGGGCTGGTGGTCGACGCCGGAGCCATGGCCGCGGTGGCCGCCGACGGGGACGGCGTACGGATCGGAGCGGGAGCCCGGCTCGGGGACGTGAACTCCGCCCTCGCCGCACGCGGGCTCGCCGTCCCGACCGGACTGTGCCCGTCCGTCGGCATCGCCGGACTCACCCTCGGCGGCGGTCTGGGGCTGGCCGCGCGGGCCTACGGCACCACCGCCGACCGGCTCACCGGCGCCCGCGTGGTCACCCCCGACGGCGCCGTCCGCGAGGTCTCCGCCGACCGGGACGCCGAGCTGTTCTGGGCCCTGCGGGGCGGCGGGGGCGGCAACTTCGGGGTGGTCACCGAATTCCGCTTCCGCACCCACCCGGTCGGCGACTGCGCCTTCGCCGAACTCCACTGGTCCGACGCCGACTCGGCGGCGGTGCTGCGCGGCTGGCAGCGCTGGCTGGCCGGGCTTCCCGACCCGTTCTGGAGCCAGGTGGAGTTCACGGTCGAATCAGGTACCGCCGCGCCGCCCCCGGCGGTCCGGGTCGTGTGCCTCGACGGGCGCGCCGAGCTGGAAGGGCAGTTGACCCGGCTGTCGGACCTGGTCGGCCGGCCGGCGTCGGACGGCTGGACGGTCGTACGGAGCTACGGCGACACCGTACGGGCCATGTCGGGCTGTCTGGAGCGGACCGCGGAGCAGTGCCGGCTGCCGGGCGCCCTGCCCGGCCGGGACCTGCGGGGGCGGCTGGGCCGGGAGTCGTACGCGGCGCGCTCCGACTTCTGGACGGGTGCCGGGCTGCCCGACTCGGCGGTCGGCGCCGTGCTGGCCGCCGTCCGGCGCTACGGATCCGCGGTTCCGCCGGGCGGCCTCGGGGTGGTGCAGTTCGACGGGGTCTGCGGTGGCGCCGTGAACCGGGTCGCGGCCGCCGCCACCGCGTTCGTCCACCGTGACAGCGCCTTCCTCGCCCAGTACCTCGCCTACTGGCCGAAGTCCGCGACGGCCGCCGAGATCGCCCGGCACCAGGGCTGGCTCGACGGGCTGTGGCAGGACCTGCGGCCCTGGGCGAGCGGCCGGGCGTACCAGAACTACGCCGACCCGAAGCTCGACGGCTGGCGCGAGGCCTACTACGGACCGAACCTCGCCCGGCTGGAACAGGTCCGCCGCACTTACGACCCCGACCGCCTCTTCCGCTTCCCCCAGGCCCTCTAGGAGTCCCGCATGCGACGTACGTTGACCATCGCCGCCGCGGCGGCCGCCCTGTTGCTGGCGGCCGGGCCGCTGCCCGTCGCCGAGGCGGGCGGCGCCGCGCAGGCGGCCGTGGGCCGCTGGTCCGCCAGGGAGGCCCAGTCCTTCTGGACCGCCGAGCGGATGGCCTCGGCCCTTCCGCTGCCGCCGGTGGAGCCCGCGCCGGCGGAAGCGAGCCCGTCCCCGTCCCCGGTGGCGGGGGAACCGCCTGTGCCGTCCGCGGTCCCGTCGGAGATCTCGTCCGTGACCCCGGCCGGGACCCCGTCGGCCCCGGCGCCGGTCGCCACCCCCACTCCGACGCCCCCTCCGACACCGACACCGACACCGAAGCCCGCCCCGGCCGCGATCGTGAGACCGGTTCCCGCGCGCCCCGCCCCCGCGGGTCCCGGGATCGGCCAGGACTTCGGCGGCGTCCCGGTCGTCGGGCGGATGTTCGCGGTCAAGGGCGGCGGGGCCTACTTCTGCACGGCGAGCGTGGTCGCCTCCCCCGGGCGCAACCTGGTGCTCAGCGCGGCGCACTGCCTGCTCGGTTCCGACACCCAGCAGGTGGCGTTCGTACCGCTGTACACGCGCGCGAACCCGCAGCCGTACGGGATCTTCCCGGTCCTGCGGGACGCGGGCGGGCACTCCAAGATCTGGATCGACCCGCGCTACCGGTCCCAGGGCCCCGACCGCGCGGCCGCCCTCGACGTGGCCTTCGCGCAGGTGGGGCCGGACTCCCACGGGTTCCCGGTGCAGGACGTGGTCGGCGGAAACCGCCTGGTGACCGGTGCCGGTTACGCGCACGCGCAGGTCACCCTGATCGGGTACCCGGCCTCCGCCGCCCGCCCCCGCCTGTGCGTCAACCGCACGACGAAGTTCACCAGTCCCGACGCCCGGACCCCCGGATCGTTCCTGCGGATCGACTGCACGGGGTATCCCGGCGGGACCAGCGGCGGCCCCTTCCTGACCCGGTACGACACGCGGACCGGAACCGGTGACGTGGTCGGGGTCATCGGCGGCTGGAAGACCGGCGGGGACACCGCCGACACCTCCTACAGCTCCTACTTCGGCACGGACATCAGGAAGTTGTACGAGAAGGCGGTTGCCGGGGCGAAGGCGGTGTGAGCGCCCGGACCCAGCGGGTCCGGCGCGGGTTGCCGACCGTGCGCGGGGTCGCCGGGAGCCCGGCGGCGGTCAGCGGGTCGGCGGGCGGGAGGCGGAGCTTGCGGCGCAGTTCGGCGAGGGCGGCGTGGACGGGCGCCAGCACGAGCTCGGCGCCCGGGTCGACGTACGCGAGGGCGTGGGCGGTGGTCTCGATGGCCTCGGCGGCGTCCTCGGCGGCGGTCCGGCTCCACCCTCCCCCCGCCACTGCCGGGAGGATCCCCCAGGGCGCGACGGTGTCGTAGAGGTGGCAGGCGGCATCGGCCACGGCGTCGGCCCGTTCCCCGACGCCCGGCGCCGCGATGGTCGGCAGTTCCATACCGGGTCAACGAGCCGATCCCGCCCGGGGGTACTAGCGGATGCCTCCCGAGGGCTAGGGGGTGTCCCGGCTCGCGGACGTGCCCGCGCGGATGCGCCGGGCCACCGCGTGCGAAACGGCCGTGGCCGCGCCGGCGAGCGCCATGCCTCGGGTCACGTCCCGCGCCCGCGTCGGCCGCAGCACCCCGGCGCGGCGCAGCCGGCCGCGGGCCCACAGGGTGAACGGGACGACGAGCAGCGGCGAGGTGACCACCCCGGGCGTGTAGCCGCGGGTCGCGGCGGCCTGCGCGACGTGGACGAGCCCGTGCAGGCCGAAGCCGTTCAGGGAGGCCTGGTAGAAGGCCGAACGCCCGCCGGTGCGGTACCCGTCGGCGGCGGCGGCCGCGACGATGATCCCCATCACGCCGACCGCGGTGGCGAACTCGCGGCCGTCCACGGATCCGAGGCTGCGCCACACGGGGTCGGGCACCTGGGGGTGGCGTTCGCGCAGGACGGGGACCCGGGTGCGGGACCAGCGCGCCACGGTGGCCATTTCCTCGAGGTCGTGCACGGTCCAGGCCGCCAGCAGGCTGAAGGTGACGGCGCCGCGCGATATCGACGATGTGTTCATGAGGCAACAGCCTGCAGCCACACCGGCAGCAGCAGGAGGGAAACCACCGAACTCTTGATCACGACGGACGCGGAGAGCGCGACGCCCACGTCGTAGCGCTGGGCGAAGATGAACAGGTTCTGCGGGGTCGGCATCGCTGCGATCACGACGAGGTACGCGAGCCACTCGCCCCGGACCCCGAACACCGCCCCGCACACCACCCAGGTCAGCAGCGGGAAGGCCAGGCACTTGAAGGCTATGAGGGCCAGCTCCTCGCGCGTGGTGCCCCGCACGTCCAGGCCGAGGCCGCCGAGGTGGAGGCCGAGGGCGAACAGGGCCACCGGGGACGCGCTGTCCCCCACGAAGGCGGCGCCGTCCAGGACCACCTTGGGGATGTGCACCGACAGCAGGTTGAGCACGATGGCCGCGTTGCAGGCGAGGACCAGCGGCGTGGCCAGCGAGGCACCGACCGCGCGGGCCAGGCGCCGGCCGGGACCGCCCGCGTCGGGTCCCGCCCGGCCCAGTTCCATCAGGGAGATGACGACCAGGGACAGGACGCATACCTGGAAGAGCAGGATCGGGAAGATCGGGGCCGCCGTCCCGAAGACGGTGATGAAGACGGGGACGGCGAAGTACGCGGTGTTCACCTGGACCCCGGCCATCACGCGCAGCGCGACCGCGCGCGGTTCCCGAATCCCGTGGGCCACGGCCGCCACCGCGACCACGGCCACGGCGAGGGCCGCCGTACCGGCGTAACCGCCGATCGCCTGCCAGTCGAAGAGGGCCGCCAGATCACCGGCATAGATGTTGCCGAACAGGTAGCAGGGCACGGCGAAGAGGAAGGCGTAGTCGGAGAAGGCCTTCGAGGCCTCGGCCGGGACGATCTTGCGGCGGGCGAGCAGTACCCCGCCGCCGAAGGCCAGCAGCACCGGCACGAGCTTCTCCAGCGCGGCTGCCCCACCCATGTGTACCGGCTCCCCCAGATCGACCGGGATGCAGCCTACCTGCACGGCGCGCGGCGCATAGGCTGGACCGATCATGAGCGACAGAGCCCGCATCCGCCTGCCCCGCCGGACCCGCGAACGTACCCCCGAGCCGTCCGCCGGTCCCCGGGTGCCCGGCGCGCTGGCGCAGCTCGCCGTGGTGATGCGCACGCCCGCGCGCGCGGCGCAGCCCTTGTTCGCGCAGGCGCCCAAGGCCTGGCAGCGGATGCTGCCGTTCGCCGTCGTCGGCGTGTTCGTGGTGACGCTGCTGCCGGTGACCATCGCGGTACTGACCAACGACTACGCGCTGGGCGGCGGCTGGGCGGGCGCGCTGGGAGTGGCGCAGACCGTACCGTTGCTGCTCGCCGTGACCCGCCCGCTGCACGCCTGGGCCGTGGTGCTGGCCGCGGACACGATCGGCGGGGTGCTGCTGATCCACGCCGACAGGGTGGCCGGGCACGCCTGGCCGTGGACACCGATGGCCATCGTCGGCTACCTGGCGCTGATGGCCTGCCTGGGGCTGCGCGAGTCCATCCGGACCCTGGTCGGGGTGTGGCTGGTGACCGGCGGGGTCGGCGCCGTGCTCGGCTTCTTCCAGCCCGCGGACACCATGAACACCGCGGCGCTGCTCTTCGTGCTCGCCGGGGTGATGCTGGCGCTGACGGGCGCGGTGCGCGGGCTGGGCGACGCGCAGCAGCGCATCGCCGAGCAGGAGAGCATCAGCGAGGCGGAGCGGGCCCGTCGGACGCTGCTGGAGGAACGGGCCAGGATCGCCCGGGAGTTGCACGACGTGGTGGCCCACCACATGTCGGTCATCACCGTCCAGGCCGACTCCGCGCCGTACCGGCTGCCGGGCATGGCGGAGCCGGTACGGGAGGAGTTCGCCGCGATCGCGGCCGGCGCGCGCGAGTCGCTGGGCGAGATGCGGCGGCTGCTGACCGTCCTGCGCGGGGACGGCGCGGGCGGCGGCGCGGACGGCGAGCGGGCCCCGCAGCCGGGAATCGACCGGCTGCAGCAGCTGGTGGAGGCGACCGTACGGGCAGGCCAGCCGGTGGAGTTGTCCCTGGCGGCCGGAGCGGCCGGGGCGGCGCCGCCGGCCGTGGACCTGTCGGCGTACCGGATCGTGCAGGAAGCACTCGCCAATGTGGTGCGGCACGCGCCCGGGGCGCGGACCCGGGTGTCGGTGACCGTCGACGAGGACGAGGTCCTCGTGCTCGTGGTCAACGGCCCGGCCCGGGACGCCGTGGTGGTGCTGGAGAGTTCGGGCACGGGACACGGTCTGGTGGGGATGCGGGAGCGCGTACGGTTGACCGGCGGGACGCTGGACACCGGTCCGCTGCCCGACGGCGGCTTCCGGGTCGCCGCCCGTCTGCCCCTGAACTCCAGCAGCGAGGAACCGAGTTGACCATCCGCGTGATCATCGTCGACGACCAGGCCATGGTGCGGGCGGGGTTCGCCGCGCTGCTGTCGGCGCAGGCCGACATCGATGTGGTGGGTGAGGCTCCCGACGGGCGGCAGGGGGTCCAGGTGTCCCGCACCACGCATCCCGACGTGGTGCTGATGGACGTGCGGATGCCGGAGATGGACGGGCTCACGGCGGCCCGGGAGATCCTCGACCCCCCGCCCGGGGTGGTGCACCGGCCGAAGGTGCTGATGCTGACCACGTTCGACATCGACGACTACGTGTACGAGGCGCTGCGCGCGGGCGCATCCGGGTTCCTGCTGAAGGACGCCCCGCCGGCCGATCTGATCGCGGCGGTACGGGTCGTCGCGTCGGGCGAGGCGCTGCTGGCGCCCTCGGTGACCCGGCGGCTGATCGCGGACTTCGTCCAGCAGCGGCCGGCGCCGCGCAAGGACCCGGCGCTGCGGCTGAACGGGCTCACCCCGCGTGAGACCGAGGTACTGGAGCTCATCGCGCGCGGGCTGTCGAACCAGGAGATCGCCGGCCATCTGGTGCTGGCCGAGCAGACGGTCAAGACGCACATCGGTCGGGTCCTCGGCAAGCTCGACCTGCGGGACCGGGCCCAGGCGGTGATCTTCGCCTACGAGGCGGGCCTGGTGCGCCCCGGCGACGCCGGCTGACTCCCTCTCCTCCACCCCCTACCGGGGTATGACATCCGACTTGGCTCCACGGTCGGACGTCGGCGCGGGAACCTCCTTCCTACCTTCCTCCTCGTCACGAGGAGAGGAGAAGGGGCATGCGCCGCTTCGGAAGGACGATGGTCACGGCCGCGCTGGCGGTGGCCGTCGTCGGCGGGACCGCGGGATGGGCCTCCGGCGACAGCCAGCGGGCGGTCACCGGGCCGCCGCCGGGCAGCGCCGCCTGGCGGGCCGACGCGGCGTCCGGCCGTGCGCTGCCCGATCCTGCGAGCGCGACGCCGCGCGAGGTGGCCCGGTTCTTCGCCGGGCTGGACGAGGCCGCCCGGCGGGAACTCGCAGGGGCCCACCCGCTGGTCGTGGGCAACCTGGACGGGGCGCCGCTCCCCCTGCGGTACGAGGCCAACCGGATCGCCGTCGCCGCCACGGGTGAGGCCCGCTACGCCTCGCTCGGCGCGCCGGACCGGCAGATCCTGGCCTTCGACCCGCGCGGCCGGGGCCAGGTCGCCGAGGTGTTCGGGGACCTGGAGCACGCGGCGCACGTCTCCGTGATCGTGCCCGGCTCGGACAACGACGCCGCCAACCACGACGCCCGGCGCAAACCGGCCACCGGTCCGGCCGGGATGGCCCGGGCGCTGCGCGCCGCGGCCGGCGGCTCCACCGCGGTGATCGCCTGGACCGGTTACACCACCCCGGTCGGGGTCGGCCTCGACGCGGCCGACGGCCGGCTGGCCGAGGCCGGGGCGGTCCGCCTGGCCCGGTTCACCTCGGGCCTCGACGCCGTCGGCGCGCCCGATCCGGTGCTGTTCTGCCACAGCTACGGCTCGGTGGTCTGCGGGCTGGCGGCCCGGCACACGGACGCCGTCGACGTCGTGGCCTTCGGTTCCCCCGGCATGCGCGCCGCCACCGCGGCCAGTCTGCGCACCGGTGCTCGGGTGTGGGCGGCCCGGGGTCCCTCCGACTGGATCGCCGACGTGCCGAACGTCGAGTTCGCCGGGATCGGCCACGGCGCCGACCCCGCCTCCGCGGGCTTCGGCGCCCGCCGCGTGCCCGCCGCCGACGTGCAGGGCCACACCGGCTACTTCGCGCCCGGCACCCAGTCCCTGGCGGCCTTCGCCGCGATCGCGAACGGAGAGGTCCGATGACGACGCCCCGCACGCTCACGCTGCTCAAGAGGACGGCCGACCGGATCGAGCGGCAGACGCCCGCCCACCGCGACCGGGCGGTCGACGGGCTGCGCGCCCTGGCACTGCTGGCCGTGCCGACCGGGCACTGGCTGCTCGGCGGGTTCACCCTCGACCCCGACGGCGGCCTGCACAACGCCAGCCCGCTGTCGGCCTTCGGCGGGCTGGCCCCGGCGAGCTGGGTGCTCCAGATGCTCGGCATCTTCTTCCTCGTCGGCGGGTACGCCTCGGTGCTCTCCTTCCGGCGCCACAAGGGGTCGGCCGGCACGTGGCTGAAGGGACGCATCGTGCGGCTGGGGCGGCCGGTGCTCGGGGTGACGGCGGTGTGGGCGCTGGCGGCGCCCGTGCTCTACGCGGCCGGGGTGCCGGAGGCGACGCTGCGGACCGGGGCGACGCTGGTGATCCAGCCGCTGTGGTTCGTCGGGGTGTACGTGGTGGTCACCGCGCTGACCCCGTACTGCGTGCGGGCGGCGCGCCGCCTCGGGGGCTGGGCGGCGGCTCCGCTGCTCGTGTCCGTCGCCGTCGTGGACTTCCTGCGGTACGGACCGCTCGCCGGCTCGGTGCCGTCCTGGCTTTCCCTGATCAACATCCTGCCGGGGTGGCTGTTCGCGTACCAGCTGGGCGTGAGCTGGGGCGAGGGACGGATCGGGCGGCGCGGGGCCTGGCTGTTGCTGGCCGGCGGGACGGTGCTGTTCGCGGCGCTGCTGGCGGTCTTCCACTATCCGGCGTCGATGGTGGGCGTGCCGGGTGCGGAGCGGACCAACTCCCACCCGCCGTCGCTGCTCGTACTGGCCCTGGCGGCGGCCCAGTCGGGCGCGGCGATCCTGCTGCGCGACCGGCTGGCGCGCCTGCTGGCCCGGCCGGCCCTGTGGGCGCCGGTGGTCGTGATCAACCTGTGCGCGATGACGATCCTGTGCTGGCACCAGACGGCCATGCTGGCCGCGGCCGTTCCCGGTTCGTTCGTCGGGGAGCTGGCGGGGCTGACGACGGCGCCGGACAGTCTGGGCTGGATCGCGGCGCGGCTGGCGTGGATGCCGGTGTTCGCGGCGCTACTGGTGGGCATCGCACGGTACGCGCGGCGCTTCGAGGGCCCGCCGGTGGAGGGGCGGAAGGCCTCGGCGGTGCGCCGGACGGTGGCGGGACTGCTGGCGGCGGGGTTCGCGGTGTTCGCGCTGGGCCTGGCGTAGCACCGGAGTACGGCGGAGCGGCGCTGCATGACGAGAGCGCCGCTCCCACCGTGGAACGGCGCTCTCGTCATGCAGCGGTGCCACGCCACGCCCTGTCCGGGCGTCAGGCGATCGAGGCCGCCACGATCGCGGCCACGGCGAGGTTGCAGGAGGCGGTGACCCAGACCGCCGGGTGGGGCTCCGGGTCGACGACGATCGCGCCGAGCTTGCCCGGGGTCACCAGGTCGAGCACCAGGAAGGCCACCGCCATCAGGACCAGGCCGAGCACCCCGAAGGCCGCGGTGGACAGCAGGCCCTTGCCGAAGTCGTCGTAGGTGGTCCAGATCGAGGTGAAGACGATGCCGCCGATGCCGAGCAGCGCGGAACTGAGCAGGAGGGCGGCATTGCGGTTGCGCTCCTCCCAGATCTGCTTCGGAAGCTTCCCGGGCGTCAGCACGTCCACGAGGACGATGCCGAGGATCAGCAGCACCAGGCCGAGGGCGCCGAAGGCGCTGGTGCGGCCAAGTCCGTTGATGATGTCGCTCATTGAGAAGCCTGTCTCCGCGTGGGTGGGAAAGGATGGGCCGTGGGGAGGCCGAATCTATCTCACGGCCTTGGCGCAGACCATGGGGAGACCAGGAAATGGCAGAGGTCAGAGCCGCGCGGCCGGCCGAGGCGGAGGCCTTGACGGAGCTGGTGATGCGCTCCAAGGCGTACTGGGGGTACGGGCCGGAGTACCTGGCCTCGTGCGCGGACGAGCTGCGGATCCGGCCCCTCGACGTGACGGCCCGCCGGATCGTGGTGGCCGAGGACGAGCGGGGGACGGTGCTCGGGCTCGCCTCGCTGGACGGGTCCGCCCCGCGCGCCTCGCTGGGGCTGCTCTTCGTGGAACCGTCCGTCATCGGCCGGGGCGTGGGGCGGTTGCTGTACCGGGACGCGCTGCGCCGGGCCGTGGAGCTGGGGGTGCGCGGGCTGGTGATCGACGCCGACCCGCACGCGGCCGGGTTCTACCGGGCGATGGGAGCGGTGGAGGCAGTGGGAGCGGTGGAGGCGTCGGCCGAGCCGGGCGGCCCCGAGGGGCTGGTGCGGTTCGAGGTGTCCCCGGTCCCGCTCGCCGGCTGGGCGCGGGCGTGGACCGGGGGCGGGCGGGCCGTGCACGTGGGCAACGTCGCGGAGTTCAACGCGCAGTTCGCCGACGCCTCTTTGGAGCGGGAGCAGCGGGCCGCGCACGACTACGCCTGCCTGGCCGCCTTCTACAGCCCGGACCCGGCGGCGCTGGTCCTGCCCCGGGCGGTGCCGCGGGGCTGGACCGAGCTGGTCTGCCGCCAGCTCGGCTGGACGGGGGTGGAGGTGTACGACGGGCTGGCCGAGGGGGGACCGGGGCTGTCGGATGCCGTACGGGCCCGGCCGGCGCTGGCCGAGACGCTGACCGGGGCCGGGCTGCCCCTCGTACCGTGGGGACGGACGCGGTCGTTCGGGATGCTGGCGGACCGGCCGTGGCGGGAGGGGGAGCTGCGGTACGAGTCGAAGTCCGCGGCGCACGAGCTGTTCGCACGGATCCTGGCGGACGGCGGGCATCCCGGGATCGTGCTGCCCGCGCAATGGCGGGCGGGCTCGCGGCGTGCGGCGGTCCGCCTCGTCGCGGCCCGGGCCAAGGCGGGCGAGAGCACTGTTCTGAAATCGGAGCACGGTGTCGGGGGTTCGGGCACCACGGTGCTCACCCCGGGCGAGGTCCGGGCGGCGGGCGGGGCCCGCGCCGTGCTGCGGCGGCTGCCGCGCGGGCCGCTGCTGGTGGAGGCGTTCGTCGGCGGCCCGGCCGGTCCCGACGAGGACGACGCCCCGCGGGACCTCACGTACGACGGTTTCGTGGACGCCGAGGGCAGGTTGCACGAGGCCGGCGCGGCACTCATGGACGTGCGGGCAGGCTGCTACCGGGGGGCGACGGTGGGCCCCGGGGCGGTGCCCGAATGGGCGGAGAAGCCGCTGCTGGCCTTCGGGCAGGCGGTGGGCAGGGAGTTGGCGGCCTCCGGCTACCGGGGCTGGTTCGACGTGGACTTCGTCACCGACGGCGCGGGACGGCTCGCGCCGACCGAGACGAACCTGCGGCTGACCGGGCCGTCGATCGCCTTCATGGTGGCGGCCCGGCTCGACGCGCTGCGGGGCGCGGGCCACCTCGTACGGATCGCCGACCGGGTGGAGCTGGGCGCGCGGCTGCCCGAGGCGCAGCTGGACGAGCTGTGCGCGGCCCTGGCCCGGGACTGCGCGGAGCTCGGGGCGGTGTTCGTCCCCGCGATCCCGACGGGCGCCTTCGATCCGGCGCCCTGGCTGGGCGTGCTGGTGGCCGCGCGCAGCAGGGAGGTGCTGGACGCGGCCGAGGCGCTGGTGCGGTCCGAGGCGGAGGCCGTCGGCGCGATGTTCGGCCGGGCGGGCTCAGGTCCTGTCCTCGAAGTCGAAGGGTGAGTCCGGTTTCCGGGTGAGGTAGCGGGCCACGATGACGGCCGCGATCATCAGGGGGATGTTGAAGGTGTAGACGAGGAGGGCTTGGATCGGCCAGTCCTGTTTCGCCGCCAGCCGGTAGGCGTTGTCCTGCGGCCACCAGGCCAGCAGCAGGTAGCTCGCGGCGACGTGGGCGACCCGGGTACCGGTGTGGGGCAGTCCGTCGGGGCGGGCCCGCTCCCGGCTCTGCATCATCCAGTGCCCGGTGAAGAGGAAGGCGAGGCCCGCGCCGAAGGACAGGCATTCGGCCAGGTAGAGGACGAAGAAGAGGAACGCCCAGGGTTGGGGCACGGCGGAGAGGTCCGTGGATCCGGGCCAGATGACGTAGGTCAGCAGCAGGGTGAAGAAGGCCAGGACGACCGACAGGCATCCGCCGACGGCGAGGCTGAAGCCGCGCCGGTCGCCCTTGCCCGACGCCCCGGGGAACTTGCTGCCGTGCACGGCGGGCCGCTCGGAGGGGGGCAGGGCGGGCAGCGGCAGGGCCGTCCGGTCCTCCTGGCCGGCCCGGCCGCGCGGCAGGGCCCAGAGCCGGACGAGGATGTGCGGCATCTCGTCCTTGAGGACCACGCCGGCCAGGTGGTTGCGCAGGCCCCAGATCTCGGGCAGCGGCGCGGTCGCGTCCCAGGCCGGATCGCCGGGCGGCGGGGACACGTAGGCGACGATCCGCCGGCCGCCGGCCTTGTCGACGCCGGTGACGACGGCCGCGCCGATCCCCGGGTGGGTACGGATCGCAGCCTCGACGGGATACGGGTCGAGGGAGCCTCCGGGGACGGCGATCCGGTGCCGGATCCGGCCCTCGTACTCCAGCAGCCCGTCGGGGCGGATCAGTCCGAGGTCTCCGGTGGGCACGGCATCGCCGCCGCCGGGCGGGGTCAGGTGTATCTCACCGTCCAGTACGTGGACCTGGCAGCCCGCGAACGGGGTGCCGAGCAGCGAGTGCCGCTCCGGTTCTTCGACGGGAGCGGTCAGTTGCGGGAGTTCGAAGCAGGTGCCCACGCCGGCGGTCTCGGTGAGCCCGTAGACGTTGAGGACCCGTACGCCGGGACGCAGCCGGCCCTGCATGGCGTCCAGTTCGTCGAGGTGGAGGCGGTCCCCGGTGACGGTGGTCAGCCGCAGCGATCTCAGCGCCGGAGGCCCGGTCCTGCGGGTCTCGGCGGGGGGTCTGCGGCCGTCGATCAGCAGGGCGCAGGCACCGGCCGGGTCCGTGTGCAGCACGGTGACCCGCTCCGCCGCGACCGCCTGGCGGACCCGCTCGGCGGCAACGGTCCGACGGACCCGCTCCGTGCCCTCGGTCTGCCAGGAGGCCTTCGCGGGGAGGACGAGGCTGCCGCCCGAGCACAGGGCACGGGTCCAGCCTGCGGCGAAATCGGTGACGTCCGGCGGGGCGGTGATCAGGTGCCGGTCCTGCGGGGTCAGCTGCGCCAGCTCGGCCCAGCCCTCGCAGGCGGCGAGCAGCATGGCGTGGCTCACGGGCACGGCGCGCGGCTCGGGGCTCGCCGTGAAGAGGACGGCGGCGCGGACGAACGCCGCCTCGGCGTCCGGGGCGTAGGCCGGCCGGGCGGCGATCTCGGCGAGGTCGTCGTCGGTCCGGATCGTGCGCAGGCCCGTACCGGTGTCGAGGGCGGCGCGGTGCGGCGCGTGGGTGAGCAGCGCGAAGGGTGAGAGGTGCGCGAGCGCGGCGAGCTGCTGACGGCCGGTGCGGGGCGTCTGCGCGTCGACGACGGCATAGGAACCGCCGGCTTTGAGGACGGCGAGGATACCGACGACCAGCTCGGTCTGCCGGGTCGTACCGATGGCTACGAGGCTGCCGGGCGGCAGGCCGGAGGCGAGCAGGTGGTGCGCCAGGCGGTTGGCCCGCGTGTCGAGTTGCCCGTAGGTGAGGCTCTCCGAGCCGGCTACGACGGCGCGGGCCCCCGGGGTGTCGCGGGCCCACTGTTCGAAGCGGTGCAGGACGGTGTCGGCGGTGCTCTTGCCGAAGCGTACGGACTCGGATCCCTGCGTCATGGACCGATGATGCCACCGGGCACCGACAGCGGCCGCGAGTCGCGGAAATCCCCCGTACGAACAGGAGTTGGAGACCCGGTAGGGCGAGGCCCGGCCGAAAGGTTGACCTCGACTTCGGTTGAGGTCCTACGGTTTCCGCCATGGACATGGAAGTCACCGCTTGGACATCGCTGCACAGTGCGATCAACGCGCAGCAGGACCGCCGCCCGGTCTCCCGGGCGAGCCTGCGCCGGGTCGCCGCCTTCGCCCGCCCGCACCGCCGCGGGCTCGCCCTCTTCCTCCTGCTCAGCGTGGTGACCGCGCTGCTGGCGGTGGCCACCCCGGTGCTCGCCAGCCGGGTCGTCGACGCCATCGTGGACGGCCGGGACAGCGGCACGGTGACCTGGCTCGCCCTCCTCATCGCGCTGATCGCGGTCGCCGAGGCGGGCCTGGGACTGCTGACCCGCCGGCTGTCGGCCACCCTCGGCGAGGGGCTGATCCTCGATCTGCGGACGGCGGTCTTCGACCACGTGCAGCGGATGCCGGTCGCCTTCTTCACCCGGACCCGGACCGGAGCCCTGGTCAGCCGGCTCAACAACGATGTGATCGGCGCCCAGCGGGCGTTCAGCAACACCCTGTCCGGGGTGGCCGCCAACACCGTGACCCTGCTGCTGACCCTCGCCGTGATGCTGAGCATCTCGTGGCAGATCACCCTGCTGGCGCTCGTGCTGCTGCCCGTGTTCGTCCTGCCGGCCCGCCGGATGGGGGCCAGGATGGCGGCCATGCAGCGGGAGGCCTCGGCGCTGAACGCCGCGATGGGCACCCAGATGACGGAGCGGTTCTCCGCTCCCGGCGCGACGCTGGTCAAGCTGTTCGGGCGGCCCTCCGACGAGTCCGCGGAGTTCGCGGCCCGGGCGGCCCGGGTGCGGGACATCGGGATCCGTACGGCGATGGCCCAGTCGGCCTTCATCACCGCCCTCACCCTGGTCTCGGCGCTGGCCCTCGCCCTCGTCTACGGGCTCGGCGGGTACTACGCCCTGCGCGGGACCCTGGACGCCGGATCCGTCGTCGCCCTCGCGCTTCTGCTGACCCGGCTCTACGCCCCGCTGACCGCGCTCGCCGGCGCCCGCGTCGAGGTGATGAGCGCGCTGGTGAGCTTCGAGCGGGTCTTCGAGATCCTCGACCTGAAGCCGCTCATCACGCAGAAGCCGGACGCCCGCCGCGTGCCGGAAGGGCCGGTGGCCGTCGAGTTCGACCGGGTCTCCTTCGGCTACCCCTCGCCCGACAAGGTCTCGCTCGCCTCCCTGGAGGAGGTCGCCACCCTCGACGCCCGGGGCGGTACGCGGGTACTGCACGAGGTGTCGTTCCGGGCGGAACCCGGCCGGATGATCGCGCTGGTCGGCTCGTCCGGCGCCGGCAAGTCGACCATCGCGCAGCTGCTGCCGCGGCTGTACGACGCCGACGGGGGCGCCGTCCGCATCGGCGGGATCGACGTACGGGACCTCACGGCCGACTCGATCCGCGAGACGCTCGGCATGGTCACCCAGGACGGGCACCTCTTCCACGAGTCGGTACGGGCCAACCTGCTGCTGGCCCGGCCCGAAGCCTCCGAGGAGGAGATCTGGGAGGCCCTGCGCCGGTCCCGCCTGGACGGCCTCGTCGCCTCGCTCCCCGACGGGCTGGACACGGTGGTCGGGGAGCGCGGCTACCGCCTGTCGGGCGGCGAGCGGCAACGGCTGACCATCGCGCGGCTGCTGCTGGCCCGGCAGCGGGTGGTGATCCTCGACGAGGCCACCGCGCACCTGGACTCCACCTCGGAGGCCGCGGTGCAGGAGGCGCTGGGCGAGGCTCTGGCGGGACGGACCGCGGTGGTGATCGCGCACCGGCTGTCGACCGTACAGGCGGCGGATCTGATCCTGGTGGTCGAGGACGGCCGGATCGTGGAACGCGGCACGCACACCGAGCTGCTGGCGGCGGGCGGCCGGTACGAGGAGCTGTACCGCACCCAGTTCGCGGCTGCGGACACGCCCGCCGACGCGGCGTCGGACGGCGCGGCAGCGGCGTCGGGAGCATGATGCTGTGATGGACATCAAGCTGGAACTCGTCGCCGTGCCCGTCACCGATGTCGACCGGGCCAAGGCCTTCTACGAGAAGCTCGGCTTCAACGCCGACCACGACGTCACCGTCAGCGAGGACATCCGCTTCGTGCAGCTGACTCCGCCGGGGTCGGCCTGTTCGATCGCGATCGGCAAGGGGCTGACCCGGATGACCCCGGGATCGCTGGACAACATGCAGGTCGTCGTCGCCGACATCGAGGAGGCGTACGAGGACCTGCGCGGCCGGGGCATCGAGGTGACGGAGATCCAGGACCTGCCCTGGGGCTCCTTCGTCTACTTCTCCGACGCGGACGGCAACGGCTGGGCGGTCCAGCAGACCACTCCCCGCAAGACGGCGCAGTAGCGCACCGTACGGCCACCGGACCGCCACCGCCGCCCCGGGGCGGGCGACGGCCCAACTCGGTGGGCTCAGCCCGCCGCGGCGGCGTGGTGGTGGTCGAGCTCCCACGCGTGGTGCTTGAACTCGTGGCGGAAGTCCTCGTGGTCCTCCCACTGGCGGGCGATGCCGCGCAGTACGTCCCAGTTGTGCTCCACCGACTGGTCGATGACGCGGCGCGTGGCCGGCTCGGCCGACTCGCGCTTCTCGATGAGGCCCTTGACGGCGGAGGCCTCGAGGACGGCGTTGCGCAGCGCGCGCAGCGCACGGGAGGTGTCGTCCATCCCGAAGCCGTACTCGCTGCCCGTCTCCGCGTCGAACAGCGGGGTGAGCCGCGCCTCGATGAAGGCGGTGATCCGCTCGAAGTGCTGCACGTCCATCGGGGGCTCCCTCTTCTGCCGGACCACGATGCGTACCCGGCTTCCTCAGTGCTTCAGCTGTGCACCGCCATTATCCAGCAGCCCTTTCCCCGGACGGGACCGGCCTGGGACCCCGGGACCACGGCTCCAACTCCCCGTTCACCGTGATGTTTTTCCGATGATCTATGTTGAGGACCTGCTGCGGGGAAGGGATGCGACAGGTGGACGACAGTTCATTGCTGACGGAACGTTTCGAAGAGCACCGCTCTCACCTGAGAGCGGTGTCCTACCGGATGCTCGGCTCGCTCAGCGAGGCCGACGACGCCGTCCAGGAAGCATGGCTGCGCCTCAACCGCGCGGACACCGGCGACATCGAGAACCTCGGCGGGTGGCTGACCACGGTCGTGGCGCGCGTGTGCCTGAACATGCTGCGCTCCCGCGAGTCCCGGCGTGAGGACTCCATGGAGACGTATGCCACGGACCCCGTCGTCAGCCGCGAGGACACGGTCGATCCCGAGCAGGAGGCCGTCCTCGCCGACTCGGTCGGGCTGGCCCTGCTGGTCGTGCTCGACACGCTGACGCCGGCCGAGCGGATCGCTTTCGTGCTGCACGACCTGTTCGCCGTGCCGTTCGACGAGATCGCCCCGATGATCGACCGCTCCGCGGCAGCGACCCGGCAGCTCGCGAGCCGCGCCCGCCGCCGGGTCAAGGGGGCCCCGCTGGTGCCCGAGGCCGATCTGACCCGTCAACGCCGCGTCGTGGACGCCTTCCTGGCCGCCACCCGCGGCGGGAACTTCGACGCGCTGGTCGCGCTGCTCGATCCCGACGTGGTGCTGCGGGCCGACAAGGCCGTCGGACCCACCACCGCTCCCCTCCTCATCAGCGGCGCCGTCACCGTCGCGCAGGGCGCGATGGCGGCCATGCGGCGGGCGCAGTCCACGCAGCCGGCTCTGGTCAACGGCGTGGTCGGCCTGGCGATGGCCCCGCTGGGGCGGCTGTTCCTGGTACTGACCTTCACCATCGAGGACGGCCTGATCACCGGGATCGACGTGATCGCGGAGCCGGATCGGCTGCGCGAGATCGAGGTCGCCTCACTCGACGCCGTCTCCGCCGCCGACGACGCGGACGACGCGGACGAGGCGGACGAGGCGGACGAGGCGGACGAGGCGGACGCTCTCGACGCCTGACCGGTCGTGGTGTCCGCCCTCCGCCCTCGGGGCGCGGGGCGGGCACCGCCTACGGGGCGAGTACGTCCAGCTCCTCCAGGGCGCCCACCGCGATCTGCCGGGTCAGCGCCTCGGCGCGGGCCGCGTCGCCCTCCCGTACCGCCTCGGCGACCTGGACGTGCAGGGTGACTGCCGCAGGGTCGGGGTCGTGGAACATCACCGCGTGCTCGGTGCGCCCCGTCAGTACCTCGGCGACCACGTCCCCGAGGCGGGCGAACATCTCGTTGCCGGAGGCGTTGAGCACGACGCGGTGGAAGGCGACGTCGTGGCGCAGGTATTCGTCGAGCTGGTGGCCCCGTGAGGTACTGACCATGCCGAGGGCCGCCTCGGTGAGCTCGGCGCACTGCTCCGGGGTGGCCCGGGCCGCCGCGAGCCCGGCCGCGACCGGCTCGATCGCGGAGCGAAGCACGGTGAGGGAACGCAGCTGGCGGGGGCGGTCGTTGCCGGCGAGCCGCCAGCGGATGACGCGCGGGTCGTAGACGTTCCACTCGGCGGTGGGGCGCACGGTGACCCCGACCCTCCGGCGGGACTCGACCAGCCGCATCGACTCCAGCACGCGGACGACCTCGCGGACCACCGTGCGGGAGGCGTCGAAGCGTTCCGCGATCTCGTCCGTGCGCAGCACGCTGCCCGGCAGGTACTCCCCCGCCGTGATCGCGAGCCCGAGCGTGTCCAGCACGTGGGAGTGGAGCCCCTGCCCGGGACTGCCGTCGGTGGTCATGGCGTAAGCGTACGGTGACGCCCCGGGCGAACCAAAGATGCGATGTTTCCCATCAGACTCTTGAATAAGTACTACTTAATGGGCTTCAGTGGTGCCCGCACGAACCGATGTCGACGAGGACAGCGAGGTAGGCGTGAGCACCCAGCGCGTCATTGTGGTGATGGGCGTGGCCGGCACGGGCAAGACGACCGTGGGCCGGCTGCTCGCGGAGGCGCTCGCCCTTCCGTACGCGGAAGGCGATGCCTACCACCCCGCGGCCAACGTCGCGAAGATGTCGGCCGGCATCCCACTGGACGACGCCGACCGGTGGCCGTGGCTCGACGCCGTCGGCGAGTGGATCCGCGGCCGGGCCGGCCTCGGCGGCGGCGTGGTCTCGGCCTCGTCGCTCAAGCGCGCCTACCGCGAACGGCTGCGCGCCGCGGCCCCCGGGGCGGTGTTCGTCCACCTGACCGGTGAACGGCCGCTGATCGAGCGGCGGATGGCGGACCGCACGGGCCACTTCATGCCCGCCACCCTGCTGGACTCGCAGTTCGCCACGCTGGAACCGCTCCAGGAGGACGAGGCCGGCGTCGTCGTCGACGTGTCCGGTTCCCCCGAAGAGATCGCCGAACGGGCGCTGGCCGCCCTGCGCCGGCTCCCCACGTCCGGGACGGCCGAGAGAACCGAGACCCCCAAGTCACCCGAGACAACCGCGAACTAAGGAAACGTCACCTTGACCAGTCTCAGCGTCGAGACTCTGGCAGCGGCCGGCACCGGACCGATCACCTCGGCCGGGAACACCCAGCTGGGGATCGCCGTCCTGGCGGGCATCGCCGTCATCGTCCTGCTCATCACCCGCCTCAAGCTGCACCCCTTCCTGGCGCTGACGGTCGGCTCGCTGGCCCTCGGGGTTTTCGCCGGCGCACCGCTTGCCAAGACGATCTCCAGTTTCACCTCCGGACTCGGCGCCACGGTCGCGGGCGTGGGCGTACTCATCGCGCTCGGTGCCGTCCTCGGCCGACTGCTCGCGGACTCGGGCGGCGCGGACGAGATCGTCGACACGATCCTCGCGCGGGCCAAGGGCCGGGCCATGCCGTGGGTCATGGTGCTGATCGCCTCCGTGATCGGGCTGCCCCTCTTCTTCGAGGTCGGCATCGTGCTGCTGATACCGGTGGTACTGCTGGTGGCCAAGCGCGGCAACCACTCCGTGATGCGGATCGGCATACCGGCACTCGCCGGCCTGTCCGTGATGCACGGGCTGATCCCTCCGCACCCCGGGCCGCTCGTCGCCATCGACGCGCTCCACGCGAACCTGGGCGTCACCCTCGCCCTCGGCGTCCTCGTCGCCGTCCCGACCGTGATCATCGCCGGGCCGCTGTTCTCCAGGTACGCGGCGCGGTGGGTGGACGTCCCGGCGCCGGAGAACATGATCGTGCCGCGCCCCTCGGCGGACCCGGAGCACCGTCCCCGGTTCGGGGCCACCGTCTTCACGGTGCTGCTCCCGGTGGTGCTGATGCTGGCCAAGGCGTTGGTGGACATCGTTGTCAACGACCCCGCCGACCCGCTGCAGCGCGTCACCGACGTTGCGGGCTCCCCGCTGATCGCACTGCTCGCGGCGGTGCTGGTGGGCATGTTCACCCTCGGCCGGGCGGCGGGCTTCACCAAGGAGCGCTTGGCCACGACGGTCGACAGGTCCCTGGCCCCGATCGCCGGCATCCTGCTGATCGTCGGCGCGGGCGGCGGCTTCAAGCAGACCCTGATCGACGCGGGTGTCGGCCAGATGATCCTGGACCTCTCGAAGAACTGGGCCGTTCCCACCCTGTTGCTGGCCTGGCTGATCGCCGTGGCCATCCGCCTCGCCACCGGCTCCGCAACCGTGGCGACGATCTCGGCGGCCGGACTGGTGGCCCCGCTGGCCGCCGGCACGTCCACCAGCGAGACGGCGTTGCTGGTCCTCGCCGTCGGGGCGGGCTCGCTGTTCTTCAGCCACGTCAACGACGCCGGATTCTGGCTGGTCAAGGAGTACTTCGGGATGACGGTGGGCCAGACCCTGAAGACCTGGTCGGTGATGGAGACCATCATCTCGGTGGTCGGCCTCGGCTGCGTCCTGCTGCTGTCACTGGTCCTCTGACGTCCTCCGGCGTCCCCGGGCGTCCCCCACGTCCCCGACCTCCCCAGCCTCCGGGTCCTCCGGGCTCCTCCGGGTCAGCGCTCGTCGCCGAGCTGCGCCGCCGCCAGGGCGAGACCGGTCGCCGCGGTGGCGCAGCGGCCGGCGAGGGTCTCGACCTCCGCGCGCAGCGCCGCGGACCTGGGCTCCAGCCAGGCCGGTCCGGCCGTCGTCGCCCGCAGCCGTACCGCGTGGGAGCGCAGTGCGGTGGCGTGGCCGCGCAGACTGGCGGGCCGGTGCGGGTGGGCGTGCGGGCGGACGTGGGGGTGCGGCGCCCACGGCCGGAGCGGCGGCCGACCTTGAGCGCGTCGACCGGACCGGGGCGCCTGACCCGCCTCGCCGGCGGGCAGTCCGGGCCCGCGGTCACAGAAGGCCCAGAAGGCTGCGCCGAGCCCCAGGAGCGGTTCGGCCGGCACGGCCCGGCCGGTGGCGACCTGCCAGCCGGCGTGGTCGTTGAACGGGTTCGCGTCGGTCAGGGCCTTCCAGGCCAGGACGTCGGCGAACGCCGGGGCCAGCAGGGAGAAGGCGTGCCCGGCGCCCCGGTCGCGCACGATGCCGCGGAACAGCCGGGCGGCCTGCGCCTGCCGGCCCTCCTCGACGGCCCTGAGGACCGCCGCCGCGCCGGGGTCACGCAGGAGTTCGGGGCGGGCGGCGCTCGCGGCCCGGATCCTGACCCGGAGCCCGCACACGGCGACGCTGATCGCGAGGCTCTCACGGCCCGCCAGCATCCCCGCCAGCCGCCCCGCCCGCGCCACTCCCCGGCCGCGCGGGGCCCAGCCGAGGCCCGCCGGGTCGGTGAGGGTACGCAGCAGCGTGCGCCAGCCGACCCGGCGATGGCCTCCCCGGGTGAGGGCGGCAGCGGGCAGGCGGCCGCCGAGGGCCAACCCCGAGGCGTAGCGGGCGGCCTCGCCGACCGCGTCGGCTGCCGCGGCGAGTTCGCGGCACAGGTCGTCGAGCAGGTCGACGTCCGCGTCGCTGGACGCGGAGGTCGCGGCGTCGGGCATGGCGTCCTCTCCTGGTGGGGTGTGTGCGGTGGGCGTCAGCGTCGGGCAAGGGTGAGCCGGATGCCGTGCGGGTCGAGCGTCGCGGGCAGTGGTCCGACCGGGTCCAGGGCGGGCCGCCCGCTCGCGACCCGGTGGTCCCGCAGCACCTCGGCGCAGAACGCGGCCGTGAGCAGCAGGCCCAGCTGGTCGCCCGGGCACCGGGAGCCGCCGTGGCCGAAGGGTGCCATCCGGGTGTCCTGGTCCGCTCCCGGGTTCTTCCACCGGCCCGGCACGAACACGTGAGCGGCCGGTACCCGTTCGGGGTCGCGCTGGTGGAACGCGGCGGGCAGCAGCACGGAGGTGCCCGCCGGGTAGCGCACGCCCTGCCACTCGGTCTCGGTACGGGTGACCCGGATCAGGTCGGGCACCACCGGGTACAAGCGCAGCGTTTCCCGTACGCAGGACCGCAGCCTGGGCAGTTCGCCCCGGGACGCGCCCCCGGCCGCTTCGGCGGCGGCGGCGTCCTGCTCGGCGGGGTGCGCGCCGAGCAGGAGCAGGGTGCGCAGCAGCGCGGCGGGGAGGGACTCCAAGGCCTGCAGCCACTGGTGGGCCTGGCCGGAGGGGTCCGGGACAGCGGCCGGCCCGGCGTGTCGGGCGGCCCGCCCGAGGAGCGTGTCCGCGCCGGCGTGGCGGACGTACTCCTCGATGCGGCGCGCGGCGCGCACCCTGCTCTTGGTGCGCGACTGCCCGAGCCAGCCCGCGAGCTCCTCGTCGGCGGCGGCCGCCCCGCCGAGCACGATGCGGCGGGCGGCGCGGCCGACCGCGTACCGGGCGCGGGCGAGTTCAAGGGTGCCGCAGGCGGTCAGGTGCCGGGCCTCTTCGGTGACGGCCGCCAGGAAGGGCCCGCACGAGGGGTGTACGGGGACTCCGGCGGCCAGTACCTCGGCGGCGGTCTGCCGCTGTTCCGGGCCGGGTTCGGCGTGGGCGCAGCCGAGGCCGGCCGTCTGCGGAAGATCCGCCGCGAGGACGCTCTGGGGCTCGGCGTAGAACCGGCAGACGTCGTCGGGGGCGAGGAGGACCAGGACCGCCTTGCCCGACCGGTCCCGTACGAGCACGGGCGCGTCTCCGTGGCGGGCCCGCAGCGCGCGGAGCACGGTGGCGGAGGTGCGTGCCGTGCCCGGGCGGGACCGGGCGGTGACGAAGTCGCGGACGAGGGCGGCGGTTCGCGGAAACGATTCCTTTACGGATGTCCGCCGGCCGGGAGGTTCCGCGCGGAGGCCTCGCACGGCCGGCCCCCGGTCCGCGAGCGGGGTCCCGGCGCGGGGCGGCCGGCCGGCTCCCCCGGCGGCCGGGCGGGGCCACCGGTATCCGGCGGCCGGCGCGACGCTCAGCCGGGCATCGCCCGGCGCGCGCCGCACCGGCAGCCCGGTCCGCTCCGCGAGGGCCCGTACCCGGGCCCGGAGCCCGTCGAGGGCGGCCCCTTGGACCGTACGCATCCGGGTACCTCCGCAGCTGGGACGACAACGGTCGGTGACAACGGCTTCACCGTACGTCGCCCCCGCGGACCCCGCGCTCCGAGCGCTACGGCAGGGCGAAGGCGGCGGCGCGGAACGCGGTGCGCAGCGGGGTGGCGCGGGTGGTCGGGAGGAGGATCGCCCAGCGGCGGTGGCGCGGGGAGACCCACAGGGCCGGTCCGCCCGGCGCCGGGGCGGGGTGGGTCCAGACGCCGTGCGGGGCCGGGTGCCAGAGGAGGCCGCGGGCGGGGGTGAGTTCGCCGGTGCGGATGCGCAGGGACTCGGTGGTCCAGGCGCGGGTGATGCCCGCCGGGCTGCCCTGGCCGCCCGAACCGCCCGAACCGCCCGAACCGCCCGAACCGCCCGGTCCGCCCGAGCCGCCCGAACCGCCCGAGCCCACCGGGTCCGCCGGGGAGAGGAGGTGGCGCAGGAAACGGACCAGGTCGGCGAGGGGTGCGCGGAGGGTGCCGTCGGCGAACCGGGTGCCGGTCATGCCCAGCGGTCGCCAGACGCGGGTGACGGCGAGTTCGGCGAGGGTGCTGCCGGACAGGAACTCGGCGAGGTGGGTGAGGGCGGCCGTTCCGTCGGCGTGCGTGAGCAGGTGGTGGGCGGTGGTGCCGGCTTCCGTTCCGGTGGCGGCCTCCTCCCCGTACGCGGCGAGCGGGGTGTGCAGCCGCAGCGCGCCCTCCTCGACGAGACTGCCGATGGCGGGCCACAGGGCGAGGACGGCGGTGAGCCCGCCGACGTCGAGGTCGGCGTCCCCGGCGGCCGCGGCGTCCCGGGCGTCCCGGGTGTCCCCGGGGGCCGCGAGGTGCCCGGAATACACGGAATGCGAGGCCGCCTCCACGCCCTCGGGGCCGCCGACGGCCCAGACCGCCCCGGGATCGGCGGAGCCCACGAGAGCCCGGATGTCGTCTGCCTGGTCGCTCAGGAGCGTCATGGTTCCTCACGTTAACCAGCCCGGGGCGGGTCGCCCGGCGCGTCGGGGCGGACTCGGGACCCGCCCACCCGAATGCGCCGCGAAGGGCGGGGCGCCCGCGGGCGCCCCGCCCCGTGGAGCCCGGCCGCTACTGGTTCTTGTCGGGGCGGTCGGTCACCCGCAGGCTGTTCAGCAGGGGCTTGCCGAATCCGGTGTGCGTGACGAACCGGATGTTGAGCACCCCGTCCGTCACGGTGACGGTGTACGTACGGGTCAGGGCCTTGTACGTGCCCGCCTCCAGGGAGATGTCCAGGGAGGGCAGGACCTGGGCGCCTTCGGCCAGGACGTCGAAGACGCGCTTGTTCGGCCTGGTGGAGGAGAGCTCCGCGAAGCCCAGCTCCACCGTGTAGGTGCCGTTCGGCACGTTGTCGAAGCGGTACTCGTACATGCCTTCACGGGCGTTGCGGAACAGCCGCTGTTCGTCCGTGCCGGTGATGGTGCGCCCGGTGGACTGGACGGAGGAGTTGCCCTGGTAGCCGTACGAGCCCGCCGTGTACTTGCGGTCGGGGGACCAGCCGTCGCCCAGGGCGTCCGTGCTCGCGGATCCGGAGCCCGCGTCCAGGGCGACCTGGTAGCGCGGGACGACTACCTTGACCGGGACCGTGAGCACCGGGGTCCGGCCGCTAGCCGACGAGATCTTCAGGTCCGCGGTCAGGACCGACCCCGGGGGCAGGCCGGCCGTGTCCACCGCGAGGGTGAGCGAGGTCTTCCCGCCCGTCGGGAGGCTGCCGCTCCCCGGTGTGGCCGTCAGCCAGGCCGCGTCCTCGGCCACCGTGAAGGCCGTGCCGAGTCCCGGGTTGGTCAGGTCCAGGGTCCGGGTCCGCTGCTGGTCCGCCGGGAGGACGACCTCCACGGAGGGCCGGGAAGCCGTGACCCTGCCGGTGCGCAGCGACTGCGTCACCGTCGTGACGTCGGCCGCCTTGACGTCGACCGTGGCCTGCGCGGACTCGTACTGCGGCGCGGTCAGGGAGACGGCCCGCGAGCCGGACGGGCTCTGGACCACATAACCGCCGTCCGCCGCGGTGGTCGCGGAGACCGCCGAGTCGCCCGTGCCGACGGTCACGGTGGCGCCGGCGACGCCGTTGCCGTCGTTGGCGTCGAGGACCCGGCCCGCCACCACACCGCTCTTGGTGGTGCGGAAGGCGATGGACAGGCCGTCGGTGATGACCGGTGTGTTGAAGGAGTACTTGAAGGCGTCGGTGCCGGTGGCGTTCTCCACGCCGACCGTGGCCGTGGACCCGCCCTTGATCCCGCTGCCGCCCGTCCCCTTGTACGAGTACGAGACGGTGCCGTCCTCGCCGATGGCCGCGGCGAACGAGAACTTCTCGGCCTGCGCCGACCAGTGGGAGACCTCGCGCCACTCGATCACGTAGGCGCGGTGCGGGGCGGTGCCGGTGACGGCGGTGAAGACGCCGGATCCGCTGCCCGCCGCGCCGACGACCAGGTCGTCCCAGAAGGGGTAGAGCGCGGCGTTCGGGGTGGCCGCGCTCGGGAGGTCACCGTTGACGTCGGCGGTGTTGTTGCCGCCGAAGCTCACGGTGCCGTTGGTGCCGATCCAGGCCTGGCCGTACGTCTTGCCGTACAGCGGCAGCGGGAAGGGGAGGTCGACGCGCTCGGTGGTGTTGTCGCCGGTCAGCGCGAGCTGGCGGCTGCCCGGCGCGTACGGGCGGCCGTTCGCGGTGGCGCAGGCGTAGCCGTAGCCGTCGGTGCGCTCGGGCAGGGTGACGGTGACGGTGGTGTCGCCGGCGACGGTGGCCTTGGCCGTGCCGCCGGTGACGCAGCGGGAGGAGTGGGTGGCGTTCACGTCGTAGGCGCCGTGCGGCAGGGTGACCTCGAAGCGGCCCTGCGCATCGGCGGTGGCGGTCACGGGGGTGTCCGCGATGGTGACGGAGGCACCCGCGGCGGGTCCGGCGGCGGAGGAGACCGTACCGCTGAGCTTGCCGGAGGGGGCCTGGGTGAGGGTGAAGTCGCCGGTGGCAGTGGTGTTCTCGGCGACCGCCACCGTCGCGTTCTGCGGCCCGTAGCCGAACTTGGCGGCGGTCAGGCTGTAGTCGCCCACCGACAGGGCGGCGAACTTGTAGGTGCCGTCGGCCGCGGTCGTCGTCGTACGGTCGATCGGGCCGTCGGCGGTCACCTTGGCGCCCGCGACGGGCTCGCCGCCGCCGGAGCGGACGGTGCCGGTGAGCGCGCCGGTCGCGCCGCGCGGGGCGGCGTTCACGGCGGCGAGGACGTCGAGCCTGCCCTCGCCGAAGACGTTGTTGTCGGCGGCGTTGCCGCCGCACTGGCCGCTGTCGGTGTCCTGGGCGGTGCCGTCCAGGAGCGATTCGGTCTGCGCGATGTCGCCTTCCAGGGCGGGCGCGGCGGACCAGAGCAGGGCCACGGCCGCCGCGGTGTGCGGCGAGGCCATGGAGGTGCCGGAGAAGGCCTCGTACCCGCCGCCGGGGACGGAGGAGCGCACGTTCACGCCCGGTGCGGCGATGTTCGGCTTGATGATGCCGCCGGGGCCGGCGCCCCGCGAGGAGAACGACGCGATGGCGTTGTTGATGTCGAAGGCGCCGGAGCTGTAGGAGCTCGCATAGTCGCCGGGTGAGCCGCTCGTGGCGCAGCCGGGCCCGGAGTTGCCGTTGGAGAAGGCCGGGAAGATGCCGGCGGCGCGCCAGGTGTCGACGATCTGCTGGTACCAGTCGTCGTGCGCGGCGCTGCCCCAGGAGTTGTTCACGATGTGAGGGGCGAGGTCGGGGCGCGGGTTCTGGCCGCTCGGATCGGTCGGGGCGACGATCCACTGGCCGGAGGCGAGCAGGGAGGCCTCGGAGCAGGAGTTCGTCTCGCAGCCCTTGGCGGCGATCCACTTGGCGCCCGGAGCGACACCGATCTTGTTGGCGCCCCCGTCGTCGCCGACCATCGTGCCCATCGTGTGGGTGCCGTGGTCGTTGTTGTCGCAGGGGGCCGCGGCGGCGCAGACCCCCGCCGGGTCGAACCAGTTGTAGGCGTGGGTGTAGCTGCCGTCCGCGTTCTTGCCGCGGTACTGGTTGTTGACGGCCGGGTGGGTGTAGTCCACCCCGCTGTCGATGTTGGCGACGACGATGCCCTCGCCGCGTACCCCGGCCTGCTCCCAGACCTGGGGCGCCTTGATGCGATCGATGTTCCACTCGACGGCGTCGGCCGCGGCCCGTTCGCGCTTGCCCTCGGCGGGTTTGGGCAGGTCGACCTTGTCGTCGGCGTCGATCCGGGACACCTCGGGGCGCTGCGCGAGGGTGCCGGCGAGCTTCTCGCTGCCGACGACGCGGACGGCGTTCACGATCCAGTACGAGGTGTACTCGGCCTTGGCGCCTTCGAGGGCCTTGACCAGCTCGGCCTGGCTGCGCGCGGCGTGGTCCTTCTTGGCGCGGAGCACGGTCTCGGCCTTGGCGGCGCGGGTCTGCTGCTTCGCCGCGGCGCCGAGGTCGGCCGCGCTGTCGAGGTAGACCCAGAAGACGGCTTTCGCCGAGCCGTCGAGCTGGGCGCGGAGCTTGGGTTCGATCTTGCGTTCGGCCGCACCCGGGGTGGGTCCGCCGCTGCGGGGGTCCGCCGTCGGCGCGGCGGCGGCGACGCCCGCGCCGAGGGGCAGGAGCAGGACCGAGGTGAGGGCGGCTAGCGCCGTGCGTAAGTGTCGCCTGTTGCGTTGGGCCACGTGTTGTCTCCTCGTACACCGGGTGCGGGTTGTGCGGGAAAGACGTGCGAGATGTGCGGGATGTGCGCGGGTCATGGTGATTGAGTGCCATGTTCATTACAAGAGGGCCTAATGAGCCGCCCCCCGCGTCCGCTGGCCCTTCCCCGCGGCCGGGGCCAGCCTGAAGGCATGACCTCACCCGCCGAACCGCCCGAGCCGGGCGTCCCGCTCGCGTCCGCGCGAGGCCGCTGGATCCTGCTGACCACCGTGCTCGGGTCGAGCATGGCCCTGCTCGACTCGACGGTCGTCAACGTCGCCCTCCCGCGCATCGGGCAGGACCTGGACGCCGATCTTGCCGTGCTCCAGTGGACGGTGAACGCCTACGCGCTGACCCTGGCCGGGCTGATCCTGGTCGGCGGGGCGCTCGGCGACCGCTTCGGGCGCCGGCGGATCTTCGTGGTCGGCGTCGTGTGGTTCGCGGTGGGCTCGCTGCTCTGCGGCATCGCGCCGAACGCCGGGGTCCTCATCGGCGCCCGGGCCCTGCAGGGCGTCGGCGGCGCACTCCTGACCCCCGGCTCCCTCGCGCTGATCCAGGGCTCGATCCGGTCCGGGGACCGGTCCCGGGCGGTGGGGCTGTGGTCGGGGCTGGGCGGGGTCGGGGCCGCGGTGGGCCCGTTCCTCGGCGGCTGGCTGGTGGACGGCCCCGGCTGGCGCTGGGTGTTCCTGCTGAACGTGCCGCTGGCCGCGCTGTGCGTCCCGGTCGCGCTGCGCCACGTACCCGAATCGCGGGATCCGGACGCGCGCGGGCGGTTCGACGTGCTCGGCGCGGCGCTGTGCGCGACGTCCCTGGCGCTGATCACCTACGCACTGATCGAGGCGCAGGCCGCGGGCGCACCGGTGATCGCAGCGGCAGTCGGCGGCGTGGGGCTGGCCGTCGCCTTCGTCTACGTAGAGCGGCGGCGGCCCGACCCGATGGTGCCGCCGTCGATCTTCACCTCCCGGCAGTTCACGGCCGTCAATCTGGTCACCCTGTGCGTCTACGCGGCCTTCGGCGGCTTCTTCTTCCTCGTCGTGCTCCAGCTCCAGGTGGTGGCCGGATACTCCGCGCTGGCCGCCGGGGCCGCGCTGCTGCCGACCACGGCGCTGATGCTGCTGCTCTCGGCCCGCTCGGGGCAGCTCGCGGAGCGGATCGGGCCACGGATCCCGCTGACCGTGGGGCCCCTGCTCTGCGCCGCCGGGACGCTGCTGATGCTGCGCGTGGGTCCGGACGCCTCGTACGCGGCGGACGTGCTGCCCGCGATGGTCGTGATGGGCATGGGCATGGTGACCCTGGTGGCCCCGCTGACGGCGACCGTGCTGGCCTCGGTGGACCCGGGCCGGGCGGGGCTGGCGAGCGGCATCAACAACGCCGCGGCGCGGGTGGCCGGGCTGCTCGCGGTGGCGGCGCTGCCGCTGCTGGCCGGAATGGGACCCGAGGCGTACCTCTCGGCGGTCCAGTTCGACGCGGCCTTCGGCCGGGCCATGCCCTGGTGCGCGGGGGTCCTGGTACTCGGGGCGGCCGTGGCCTGGACGACCGTACGCACACCCGAGCCCTGGGCGCCGCATCCGCAGTGCCGTACCCAGTGCGCCATGACCGCCCCGCCGCTCGAACCCCCGCGAGAGGAGAGCGGAGCTTGACCGGAAATCAGTCGATGCCACGGCCCGCCCTGCTGGACGGTGCAGCAGACGGCCGCCCGGTGGCGTAGGGCCATGTGCTGGAGCGCCACGGCCGATCTGGCGGCGGGCACGGTCATCACCGCCGTGGGAGTCGTATGCGTGGCGCGCACGGTACGCGCACGGCGCGCCCGGGACCTGCCCGTCGCCGCGCTGCCCCTGCTGCTGGGCGCGCACCAGCTGGTGGAGGCCGCCGTCTGGAATTCGGACGGCGGCCGCTCCCCCGCCGCCACCGTCTGGGCGGTGATCGCCCTGCCCCTCCTGGCCGTGTGGGTGCCGCTCGGCGTGCTGTACGCGGCCCCACCCGCGGTCCGGCGCCGCCTGTGGGGGCCGGCCGGCGTAGGCCTCGCCATCGGCGCGGCCCTCTCGTACACCCTGGTGACGCGGCCGGTCACCGCGGAGATCCGCGGCCACACGGTCGGCTACGGCATGGACGTCCCGTACGCGCCGCTCCTCGTGGCGGGCTACCTCTTCGCCACCCTCGGCGCCCTGCTGCTCGCGGGCGACCGTCGGCTGCGGCTGCTCGGGGTCGTGACGGCCGCCGCGGCCGCGGTCTGCGCGGCCCTGTGGAGGCTGGAATTCGCCTCCACCTGGTGCGGGTTCGCCGCGGTCGCGTCCTTGCTGGTCCTGGGCTGGACGGGCCGCCCGGAGCCCGCCGTCCCCGTGCCGCGACCGGCCTGAAGTTGCCAAGTTACCTACCGGTATGTAGTGACTTCACACGCACGTAGCAGTAGAACTCGTTCTCATTCAGCCAAGAGTGAGGAACGTCACATGAGCGAAAAAGGCGTGTCCAGAAACGGGCCCAACGGATTCTCCCGGCGCGGATTCCTCGCAAGAACAGGTTCTATTCTGGGGGCGGTGGCCCTCTCTGCTCACGTCACCCCCGCTTCAGCCGCGCAGGCCGCCACCTCCACCGCACCGATCGGCGACGGAGCCCGCGTCCCCGTCCTGGTGATCGGCACCGGATACGGCGGATCCGTCGCCGCCCTGCGCCTGGCCCAGGCCGGCATCGATGTACACATGGTCGAGATGGGCATGGCCTGGGACACCCCCGGCAGCGACGGCAAGATCTTCGCCCACACCACCGACCCGGACTACCGCTCCTACTGGCTGCGCACCAAGACCAAGGCGCCCCTCAGCAACTTCCTCGGATTCCCGATCGACAAGACCGTCCCCAAGTACACGGGCATCCTCGACGCCGAGGAAATGGGCGGCATCATCGTCTACCAGGGCCGCGGGGTCGGCGGCGGCTCGCTCGTCAACGGCGGCATGGCCGTCACCCCGAAGCGGCAGAACTTCAGCGTCGTCCTGCCCTCGGTGAACGCCGACGAGATGTACGACACCTACTACCCCCGGGCCAACGCCGGACTCGGCGTGGGCCTCATCGACCCGGCCTGGTTCGACACCGTCGCCTGCTACCAGTACGCCCGCGTCGGCCGCAAGCACGCCCAGCGCTCCGGCTTCCCCTTCGTCTTCGTCCCCGACGTGTACGACTGGGACTACATGAAGCAGGAGGCGGCCGGCACCGTACCCAAGTCCGCGGTCGACGGCGAGATCCTCTACGGGAACAACCACGGCAAGAAGTCGCTCCAGCAGACCTACATCGCCGCGGCCAAGGCCACCGGCAAGGTCACCATCTCCCCCCTCCACCAGGTCACCTCGGTCGCCCCCGCCCCCGGCGGCGGCTACACCGTCGCCATCAGCCAACTGGCCACCGACGGCACCGTCACGGCGACCAAGACCGTCACCTCCGACCGGGTGTTCTTCGCCGCCGGCAGCGTCGGCACCAGCAAGCTGCTCGTCAAACTGAAGGCCACCGGCGCCCTGGCGAACCTGAACGACGAGATCGGCAAGGGCTGGGGCGACAACGGCAACGTCATGTGCGGCCGCGCCAACCACATGTGGGACGCGACGGGCAAGGTGCAGGCCGCGATCCCCTGCGGCGGCATCGACAACTGGGAGGCGGGCGGCGCCTTCGCCGAGGTGGCGCCGCTCCCGACGGGGATCGAGACCTACGCGTCCTTCTACCTCTCCATCACCAAGAACCCGCACCGCGCCCAGTTCTCCTGGAACGCGGCGGCCGGCAAGGTCCAACTCGACTGGCAGACGGCGTGGAAGCAGCCGTCCATCGACATGGCCAAGACCATCTTCGACAAGATCAACTCGAAGGAGGGGACGATCTACCGGAGCGACCTCTTCGGCACCAACAAGATCTGGGGCGACCACCTCACCTACCACCCGCTCGGCGGCGCCGTCCTCGACAAGGCCACCGACAACTACGGGCGCCTGCACGGCTACACCGGCCTGTACGTGATCGACGGCGCGCTCATCCCCGGCAACACCAGCGTCAACCCGTTCGTCACCATCACGGCCCTCGCCGAGCGGAACATCGAGAAGATCATCGCCACCGACCTGTAGCCAGCGCCTGGCACACCGAAGCCGGGGCCGACCGGATCCACCGAGCGGCCCCGGACCCATGTCAATGACCCGGCAGCACGCAGACGCTGTCGAGGCCGAGCACGTGGTTGAGCCGGCCGAAGGCCAGCCAGGAACCGATGCTCATCGTCAGCTCCACGATCTCCAGCTGGCTGTAGTGCGCGGTCATCCGGTCCCAGAACTCGTCGTCGAGTCCGTGGTGGTCGAGCGTGTACCGCTCGGCGTACTCCGCCGCCAGCCGGGTGCGGTCGTCGAAGGCCTTCGTCGTGCGCCACTCGGTGACCGCGTCGGGGAACTCCTCCTCGACCTTCTCCCCCTCCCGCTCGGTACGCCAGTCCAGGCAGAAGACGCACCCGTTGATCTGCGCGACGCGCAGCCGGGCGGCCTCGAACTCGCGCAGGCCCAGGGTGGTGTGGGCGTACACCGAGAGGGAGAAGTTGGCGGCGGCCATGCCGATGCCCGGGACCATGTCGCCCCACACGTACTCGATCGGGTGCTGGCCTTCGGGGATGTCGATCCTCATGACTGTTTCCTTCCGAGTTTGCCGACGGCGGGGCGCAGCGGGATGTCGAGGGCGTCGTAGAGTCCGGGCTCCGCCTCGGTGAGCCAGTCGATGGCGCCCACCAGGCGCCCGACGGCGGTGGCGTTGCCGCCGGCCGAGCGGTTCTCGCCCTCGTCGGTGGCCTCGACGGTGACCTCGATGCGGGGACGGCCTTCGATGACGACGCGGTGGGCGCCGTCGCCGCCGTCGGGCGGCGACGGCCAGTCCGGAGCGCACGAGGCGTGGATGCGGGTGACGTGCTCGATGACGATGCGGGGCTCGCCCTCGACGATGCCCTGCACCTCGAAGCGGATCGCCCCCTGGGTGCCGGCCTCGAAGGCGCCCATCGCCTTGGTGGTCACGGTGGTGTCGAGCGCGCGGCGCTCCGACGTCTCTCGGATCTCGTCCAGTTCGACCCCGAGGGCCCTGGCCATCATGCGTATCTGGCCGCCCCACACCATGGTCGGGATCGAGGGCGTGAGCATCATCGGCTCGTGGTCCATGGGCTGGCCCATGCCCACGAGTTGGCGGACGGAGTACGGCTGGTCGTAGGTGGAGTAGTCGAAGATCTCCTGGCAGCGGATCAAGTCGACGGTGGTGCCGAGTCCGCTGAGCAGCAGCGGGAGTACGTCGTTGCCCCAGCCGGGGTCGACTCCGGAGGCGAACAGCGAGCCGCCGCCCTCCGCGATGGCTGCCAGCACCGGATCGCGGAACTCCGGCGGTGCGCTGCGGTGGTCGTAGAGCGGGTACAGCGCGGGGCTGACGACCACCGCGCCGGACCGGATCGCCCGGGTGATGTCGGCGAGGGCGTCGTCGGGACGGACGTCCCCGGAGGCCGCGTACACGACGGCCTGCGGGCGTCCGGCCAGGACGGATCCGATGTCGTCGGTGGCCGCGACCCCCAACGGGTGGCCGAGGCCGCCGAGTTCGCCCGCGTCGCGGCCGACCTTGGCTGGATTGTGGACGATGACTGCGGCGAGCTTCAGCGCGGGATGGGCCTCGACGGCGCGGATGGCCAAACGGCCGACGTTGCCGGTACCCCAGACAACCGTGGAAATCATGCGCGGAGGGTAGCTACAGGACCTGCACCTTTCCAGAGCCGTGCGGCCCGGACCGCTACTGGTTCTGGCCGCCCAGGACGAAGAGGAGGTAGACGAAGAAGGCGAAGAGGTGACCGACGAACAAGTAGGCGATCAGCCGGATCAGCAGACCGCGCGGGAACTTCGATTCGATGCGCGCCCGTATGGTGACGGGGTTCTCTCCTCGGGACATGGGTGGGACTCCTCGGCTCTGTGGCGTGCGGGGGCTATCGGTGGTGCGTGGACGTGGTGGCTGCGCCGAGGCACAGCCCGGCGAGGCTGCTCTGCAGCAGGGTGTGGACGAACAGCAGGTCGGCTCCGCCCGCGGAGGCCGCGCCGATCCGGTGCGGGGTGAGCGAGTCGAAGTGCGCGCTGTCCCCCGGCTCCAGCAGGTACTCGGCCTCCCCCAGGTGGAGCCGCAGCCGCCCGGCGAGGACGTACAGCCACTCCTCGCCGGGATGTACGCGGACCAGCTCGCCCTGGCTGCGGCCCTGAGGGACGTGGACGCGCAGTGCCTGCATCCCGCGCCCGGAGCCGCCGGCCTGCCAGTACGTCCACCCGTCGGCCTCGCGGGCGCCCGGACCGCCGGCCCGTACGATGGGATCGGCGACGGCCGGGGTCTCGCCGAGCAGCTCGGAAACGGTCGTACCGTAGGTGCGGGCGAGCGCGAGCAGCAGCGGCAGCGAGGGCTGGCGCCGTCCCGTCTCCAGCCGGGACAGGTGCGCGGGCGAGAGCCGGGCCCTCGCGGCGGCGGCCTCCAGGGTGAGTCCGGCGCGGCGGCGCAGGTCACGCAGTTGCGGGGCCACGGCGGGCAGCTCGTCTGCGGGCTCGGCGGGGTCGGCTGGGTCGGCCACCGCTTCGGAGCCGGTTTCGGGGGCGGTCCGGTCTTCGGGACCGGGGGCAGGACCGGATGTCATACCCCGATTGAGCCAGAGTCTTGCCTTTCTGGCAACGCGTCTTACCTCTGAGGCAAATTCACCGGACCCTGCCCTGTTCGAGCACCGTCTCCACCGTGTCGGCCTGGTCCGCGCTCTTGTCCGGGCGGTGCCGGAGCACCCGCGCGAAGCGCAGCGCCACCCCGGCCGGGTAGCGCGGGGAGCGCTGCAGACCGTCGTAGGCGATCTCCACGACCAGTTCCGGGCGCACCCGGACGGTGAAGCCGTCGTCCGAGGTCGCGAGCGCGCCCAGCGCCCCGGTCTGCCAGCGCAGCATCTCGTCGGTGAGCCCCTTGAAGGTCTTGCCGAGCATGGCGTACGTCCCGTCGGCGGCCCGCGCGCCGAGGTGCAGGTTGGACAGCAGCCCGGTGCGCCGTCCGTGTCCCCACTCGGCGGCGAGGACGACCAGGTCCAGGGTGTGCACCGGTTTCACCTTGAGCCAGTTCCTGCCGCGCCTGCCCGCCGCGTAGGCGGAGCTGAGACCCTTGACCATCACACCCTCGTGGCCGCGGCGCAGGGTCTCGGCCCAGAACTCCTGGGCCTCGGCGGCCTGCGCCCGCACGTCCTCGACCACGAGGCGGCGGACCCGGGCGCTCTCGGGCACGAGCGCGGCGAGGGTCTCGTACCGCTCGCGGACCGGGAGGTCGAGCAGCACGTCGTCGCCGGCGACCAGGACGTCGAAGAAGAAGGGGACCACCGGGAGCGTCCGCCGGGCGGCCTCCACGTCGAGGCGCGAGCCGACCCGGCTCGCGATCTCCTGGAAGGGCACCGGACGGCCGTCCGCGGCCCGGCCGATGACCTCTCCGTCGAGGACGAACCGCTCCCCCGGCAGTGACCGGGCCAGCGCGGCCACCTCCGGCAGCCGGTCGGTGATCTCGTCCAGGGAGCGCGTGTACACCCGTACCTCGTCCCCGTCGCGGTGGACCTGGACCCGGATCCCGTCGAGCTTCTCCTCCACCGCGCAGGGCCCGAGCGCGGCGAGGGCCTCCGCGACCGACTTGGCGGTGGCCGCCAGCATGGGCTGTACGGGCTGCCCCACGCGCAGGGTGACGTTGCCCAGCGCCTGCGGCCCGTCGGCGAGGACGGCGGCGGCCACGCGCGGCAGGGATCCGTCGAGCATCACGGCGCGGCGCAGGTCGGCGGCCGGAACTCCGGCGGCCGCGGCCACGCCCTCCAGGGCCACCGCGTCGAGTGCGCCCTGGCGCACCTCGCCGGAGAGCAGGCTGCGCAGGAACCGCTGCTCGGCCTCGGTGGCCGCGCCGAGCAGGCCGTCCAGGATCCGGCGGCGCCGGGCGTGCGATCCCGGGCCCGTGACGGCGGCCAGCTCCGTGACCGCCTCGTCCACGGCCCGGACGGTCAGGCCGGGCTCCGACGCCGGTTCCACGTCCTGGGCGAGGGCGCGCCAGCCGATGCCCGGGCGGCCCTGTGGGAGGCGCCCGGCCAGGTAGGAGATCACCAGCGCGGCCTCCTGCGGGGGCGCGGCGGCGAAGAGCTCCGCGAGCAGGGCGGTCTTCCGCGACCGGGCGGAGGTGTCGGCGACCTCCCGGGACACGCGCGCGACCTCGGCCAGCAGCATGCGGCCATCCTCCCGCCGGACGGGGCGCCCCGCAGATCGGGAGCCGGGTGGCCGCATACCGCAGGTGCGGTACAGGGGGCGGTCCGTGTACTCCCCGGGAAGGTGGGGACATCCCCCTGCGGGCGCTCGGGCCGGGGGCAACTGGCGTTTAGGGTTCCCGTATGAAGCTCCGACTGCCCAGGCGACGCCGGGACCGTCTGCTCGCCGGCGCGGCCGCGCTCGCCGTCGTCGCGGGAGCCGGCACGTGGACGGCCGCGGCCTCGGCCGTCGGCGACGCGCCGGCCGTGCACCGCCAGGACGCCGTGCTGGACATGCCCGACGCCGGAATCGACACCTCGTACTTCACGGCCGGCGGTGGGGACGGCGAGGGGAAGAAACGTCCCGCTGTGCTGCTGGGGCACGGTTTCGGCGGCAGCAAGGACGATGTGCGCGCGCAGGCCGAGCGGCTGGCCCGCGACGGGTACGCCGTCCTGACCTGGTCGGCGCGCGGCTTCGGCCGCTCCGGGGGCCGGATCGGGCTGAACGACCCGGAGTACGAGGTCAAGGACGTCTCCCGGCTCATCGACTGGCTCGCCACCCGGCCCGAGGTGCAACTCGACGCGGACGGCGATCCGCGCGTCGGCGTGTCCGGCGCCTCGTACGGCGGCGCGGTGTCCCTGCTCGCCGCCGGGTACGACCGGCGGGTGGACGCGGTCGCCCCGCAGATCACCTACTGGAACCTGGCGGACTCCCTCTTCCCGAACGGCGTCTTCAAGAAGCTGTGGGCGGGTGTCTTCTTCACCACCGGCTCCGTCGGCGGCATGCAGCCCGGCCAGCCGGGGCCGCAGGCGCCCGATGCGCGGTCCGCCCCCGGCTGCGGGCGGTTCCAGCCCGAACTCTGCTCCATGTACGAGCGGGTCGCGGTGGCCGGGAAGCCCGACCCCGAGGCCCGCGCGCTGCTGGAGCAGCGCAGTCCGTCGGCCGTCGGTGCCCGCATCAAGGTGCCGACCCTCGTCGTGCAGGGCCAGGACGATTCCCTCTTCCCGCTGGACCAGGCCGACGCCATGGCCAGGGCCATCGCGGCGAACGGCGCGCCCGTCTCCGTGGACTGGGCGGCCGGCGGGCACGACGGCGGCATGCGCGAGGCGGGCCGGACCGAGGCCCGGGTCGCTGCCTGGTTCGACCGCTACCTCAAGGGGGGCGGGGCCGACGGAAACACGGACACCGGCCCGGCGTTCCGCGTCTCGCGCTCCGGCGGCATCGACTCCACCGACGGGCGGGTACAGCTGCGCGGCGCGAGCGGCGAGCGGTATCCCGGACTCACCTCCGGCCCGGAGCGGTTCGCGCTGACCGGGCGCGAGCAGAGCTTCGCCAATCCGGCGGGCGGGGCGCCCCCCGCGCTGTCCTCGCTGCCCGGCATCGGCGGGCAGCTCGCCGCCCTCGGAGCCGGGTTCTCGCTGGACTTCCCGGGGCAGAGCGCCCGCTTCGAGTCGGAGCCGCTGACGGAGGACGTACGGATCACCGGGACGCCGACCGTCACCCTGAAGGTGAGGTCGACGGCTGAGGACGGTTCGGCCGTCCTCTTCGGCAAGGTGTACGACGTCGGGCCCGACGGCCGCCAGCAGGTGCTGCCGAGTCAGCTGGTCGCCCCGGTGCGGGTGGAGGACGCGCAGCAGGGCAGGTCCGTCGAGCTCCGGCTGCCCGCGATCGACCACGCCGTGGAGGCCGGGCACCGGCTGCGGCTCGTGGTCGCGGCGACCGATCTCGGCTACGCGACCCCGGCCGCGCCCGCCACCTACACGGTCTCGGCCGAGGGCCCTCTGGCCGTCCCCGTGGCCCCGGACGTGCGGACCGCCTCGGCCGGGCTGCCCGCCTGGACGTGGTGGCTGCCGCTGGGCGCGGCGGCGCTGGCCGCGGCGCTGCTGGGGATCCGGCGGACCGGGCGGGGGCCGGCAGGGGCGCGGGGCGGCGTACCGCAGCCGGAGCCCGCGCTGGCCGACGTACCGCTGGAGATCACCGGACTGACGAAGCGGTACGCGAAGGCGCAGGACCGGTACGCGGTACGGGACCTGTCGTTCCGGGTGGAGAGGGGGCAGGTGCTGGGGCTCCTCGGGCCCAACGGCGCCGGGAAGACGACCACCTTGCGGATGCTGATGGGGCTGATCTCGCCGGACGCCGGGGAGATCCGGGTGTTCGGGCACGCGGTGCGGGCCGGGGCGCCGGTGCTGTCGCGGGTCGGGGCCTTCGTGGAAGGCGCGGGATTCCTGCCGCACCTGACGGGCCGGGCCAACCTGGAGCTGTACTGGCAGGCCACCGGCCGCCCGGCCGAGGACTCGCACATGGCGGAGGCCCTGGAGATCGCGGGGCTCGGCGACGCGCTGGAGCGCGCGGTGCGCACGTACTCGCAGGGCATGCGGCAGCGCCTGGCGATCGCGCAGGCCATGCTCGGGATGCCCGACCTGCTGATCCTCGACGAGCCGACGAACGGTCTGGACCCGCCGCAGATCCGGGAGATGCGGGACGTGATGATCCGCTACGCGGCGGGCGGGCGGACGGTCATCGTCTCCAGCCACCTGCTGTCGGAGGTGGAGCAGTCCTGTACGCACCTGGTGGTCATGGACCGCGGCAGGCTGGTGCAGGCGGGCGAGGTCGCTGAGATCACCGGCGGCGGGGACACCCTGCTGGTGACGCTGGCGGCGCCGGTGGACGAGACGGCCGTCGAGAAGGTGGCGGCGCTGGAGGGAGTGGGTTCCGTGGTGTCCGCCGAAGACGGGCTCCTCGTACGGCTCGAAGGCGCGACGGCCGCAGGGCTGATCGCCGAACTCGTACGGCTGGAGGTGCCGGTGGCGGGAGTCGGGCCGCACCGCCGGCTGGAGGACGCGTTCCTCACCCTGATCGGAGGTTCGGCATGAGCACGGTAGAGGCAGAGGCCGTCCAGGAGGTGGCCCCCGGCTACCGGGCGAACCGTACGCTGCCGCTGCGCGTGGAGGCGCTTCGGCAGTGGCGCCGACGGCGAACGCTGGTGATGGGCGGGGTGCTGGCCGCGCTGCCCTTCATCCTGATCATCGCGTTCGCGGTCGGCGGCGGGCCCGGCAGCCGCAGCGGCGGAGACGGCCGGATCACCCTCATCGACACGGCGACGGCCTCGGGCGCGAACTTCGCCGCGACCTGCCTGTTCGTCTCGGCGGGCTTCCTGCTGGTGGTGCCGGTGGCGTTGTTCTGCGGGGATACGGTGGCCTCGGAGGCGAGCTGGTCCTCGCTGCGCTATCTGCTGGCCTCGCCGGTGCCGCGGGCGCGGCTGCTGTGGAGCAAGCTCGTGGTGGCGCTCGGCTTCAGCCTGGCGGCGATGGTGCTGCTGCCGGTGGTCGCGCTGGCCGCGGGCACGGCCGCGTACGGGTGGGGGCCGCTGAAGCTCCCGGCGGGCGGCGCGCTGCCCGCCGGGGACACGGCGGCGCGGCTCGCGCTGGCGGTCGCCTTCGTCTTCGTGTCGCAGCTGGTGACGGCGGGGCTGGCGTTCTGGCTGTCCACGCGGACGGACGCGCCGCTGGGCGCGGTGGGCGGCGCGGTCGGGCTGACGATCGTCGGGAACGTCCTGGACGCGGTCACCGCACTCGGGTCGTGGCGCGAGTTCCTCCCGGCGCACTGGCAGTTCGCGTGGGCGGACGCCTTGCAGCCGCAGCTGGAGTGGGGCGGGATGGTCAAGGGGGCGGCGGTGTCGGTGTCGTACGCGCTGGTGCTGTTCGCCCTCGCCTTCCGGGGGTTCTCCCGCAAGGACATCGTGTCCTGAGTCCGCACGGCGGCCCGCGCCCCGCGGCCCACCGGCTGTGGGCCGGGGCTGTGGGCCGGGGCCGGGGGCCGGGGCCGGGGGCCGGGGCGGGGGCCGGGGAGCCGCCCGCCGGGAGCCGCCGTAAGCCGTCCGTGGCAATGCGCCCGCACCCGTGTGTGGCTGCGGTCCGATCACCCCCGGCGCGCTGGACATTCGCGGTCTTTACGACCGAGGGGTGCCACCCATGCACACAGCAGGACGTCCGGCTCGCAGGGCCGTGCTGACCGGCGGCCTCGCGGCCGGCGCGGCCGTCGTACTCGCGGCACGCCCGTCGGCGAGCACCCCGAAGGCGACGGCCGCGGCCCCGCAGCCGCGGCCGTCCACGCCCGGGGCCGCGTACGCACGCCTGATGGAGGGCAACGCGCGCTGGGTGAGCGGGGACCTCGACCACCCCGACCGGGATCCCGAGCGGCGCCAGCTCGTCGCCGCGGCGCAGAACCCGTTCGGGGTGGTCCTGACCTGCATCGACTCCCGGGTGGCGCCCGAGCTCGTCTTCTACACCGGGCTCGGCGACCTGTACGTACTGCGCACGGGCGGACAGGCGATCGGCCCGGTGGTCACCGGTTCCGTCGACTACGGGCCCCTGACGGGCGGCACTCCGCTGATCGTCGTGCCCGGGCACCAGCGCTGCGGCGCCATCGAGGCCGCGTACAAATCGCTGGGGGACGGCGTGCCGCTGCCCGGGAATCTGCAGGCCATCGTGGAGGCGGTGAAGCGGGCGTACCGGCTGCCGGTCGAGAACCCGGGTGCCGACCCCGTCGACACCATGATCCACAACCGGATCCGGGTCACCGCGGACGATCTGCGCGCCAACGCCGACCTGGCGCCCCTCGTGAAGAAGGGCGCCCTGACCGTCGTCGGCGCCTACTACTCGCTGGACACCGGCAAGGTGGACGTCCTGACGGGGGCACCCGTCTGAGCCGTCATTCCGGCTTCCCCGCCCCCGGGACGGCGTCGATCGCGGCGAGCAGCTCGGCGTCGAGCGGTCGGTCGGCGACGGCCGCGTTGGCGCGCACCTGATCGGCCGAGGTGGCCCCCGCGATGACGGAGGCGCAGCCGGGCTGGGCCGAGAGCCAGCCGATGGCGAGTTCGAGGACGGTACGGCCGTGCTTCTCGGCGAGGGCGGCCAGCGCTTCGACGACGTCGAGCCGTTCCTCCGTGAGGTACGCGTCGCGGCCTTCGAGGCGGGAGCCGGCCGGGACGGCCGCGCCGCGGCGGATCTTGCCGGTCAGCAGGCCGTTGGCCAGCGGGAAGTACGGGAGCACGCCGACGCCGTAGTGCAGGGCCGCCGGGACGAGCTCGCGCTCGGCCGACCGCTCCAGCAGCGACCACTGGTTCTGCGCGGAGACGAAGGGGACCGAGCCGGTCTCGCGGGCGACGTGGGCGGCTTCGGCGAGCTGCCAGCCGGTGAGGTTGGAGTGGCCGACGTAGCGGACCTTGCCCTCGGCGACGAGTTCGGTGAGGGCGGCCAGGGTCTCGGCGATGGGCGTGGCCGGGTCGGGGCTGTGCAGCTGGTAGAGGTCGATGTGGTCGGTGCCGAGGCGGCGCAGGGACTCCTCGACGGCCCGGCGGATGTAGGCGCGGCTGCCCCGGGCGCCGGCCGCGGGCCCGTACTTCATGTCCATTCCGTCGAAGCCGAACTTGGTGGCGAGGACGACCTGGTCCCGGCGGCCCTTGAGGGCCAGCCCGAGGTGGCTCTCGGAGCCGCCGAGGCCGCCGTAGATGTCGGCGGTGTCGAGGAGGGTGATGCCCGCGTCGAGGGCGGCGTCGACGACGGCGCGGGTCGCCCGGGCGTCGAGCCGGCCGCCGAAGTTGTTGCAGCCGAGCCCGACGGCCGAGACCCGAAGACCCGAACTGCCCAGGGAGAGATAGCGCATGCGTTTCCAGCCTCCGCGTTGGTGCGATGCCTGACCGGCCGTCGGGTCAGTCTAGAAGGGCCGGACCGGGCGCTCGCCCCGTCTCACTGCAGGGTGACGACCGTGGGGCGGCCGAGGTCGGGCCGGGCGCGTAGCGGGTGCCCTGTGGGCCGCGCGGGGTGTCGTAGTGGCCGAGGAGGAAGCCGTTCAGCCAGACCAGGCCGGTGCCCCAGCCGGACATGTCCAGGAACGCGTCGCCGGGTGCGCCGCCGAGGGCGTGGGTGAAGCGGTGGAAGACCGGGCGGCCCGCGTCGGTCCGGCTGTCGTGGGTGGCGGCGGCGAAGTCGAGTCCGGTGAGGTCCGCGAGGGGCAGCGGGCGGATCTCCCACTCGAACAGCTGCTGGTGGCCGTGGCGGACGCCGCGCCAGATGCCCTTGCGGTCGTCGAGGAGCGGCCCGTAGTGGACCCGGCCCTGGGCCCGGACGAGGACGTCGAGGACCACGCCGGCCTCGCCTCGTCGGGGGTGTTGCGGTCGAGGACGCCCAGCGGACTTCCGTCGGCGAAGAGTCGCCGAGGCCGGCGATCCTGACGGGCATGACGGGGCGCGGCTGACGGTCGGGCTGACCCGGTATCGCCCGGCGAGGACCGGACGCAGGCGGACCGGCTGCTCTCCGCCGGCGCGCACGGCTGCTGCTGACCCCGAACTGGGAGACCGGGGCGCCCGAGCCCGGAGGGGACGCCTGGACCGCGGAACTCCCGGTTCCGACCGTGCTGGTGGAGCGGCGGGTCTGGACCGGATGGCTTCCGACCACGCGCACCGCGCGGCCGGGGCGGCGCAGCACCTGGTGGGGCTGGGGCACCGGCGGATCGCGCCCGCCGGCCGGGCCACCCCGACCACGGCGCGGCTCCGGGCCGGGTACGAGGCCGCGGTGGCCGCGCTCTGTCGGCGGTGGCCCCGGCCAAGCACGAGGTGGGCTCCCGCGCGGCGGGCCCGCTCCTGGACCGGCTGTCGGGCGGCGCCCCGCAGGAATCCCCCCGACGGCACCTGGACCTGCTCCCCCGCCTGACCGTCCGCCCGTAGGCCGCGAGCGGCCCACCGACCCGATCGTTCCGATCGGACGCGCCGTGATCGACCGCTACCGCGAGCACGTCGAGTGAGGGTCGGTTCAGCCCTCGTAGTCGTACTTCATCCCGATGCCCAGGGTGCCCTGGGCCGGGAGGAGTCCGGAGCCGACGATGTCGAGGACCGGCGGGAGGAGCAGTTCGGCGAGCCGCGCCACTTCCTGCGGGGTCAGCGCGGACCACGGGGCGGCGGCGAGTTCGTCGGTGAGCTTCTCCACGGCGGTGCGCAGCGCCAGACCCGCGGCGGTGGCCGTACCGTCCTCGGTCAGCAGGCCCTCCGCGGCGAGGCGGTCGCGGGCGGCACTCCACCGGCTCGTGGACCACTCGCGGTTCGCGAACGCCTCGGCGGGAGCGGCTCCCGCGCCGGAATGCAGGACCAGGGACTCGACCGGGTCGAGGTGGTGGGCCTGAAGGGCGGCGATGTGGCCGTCGCCGCGGTGCTCGCGCAGGATCGTGGCGGCGTGCCAGAGCACGGCGTGCGGCGTCCCGGGCCAGGGCAGCGCCGCGTTGGCGGCGGCCAGCGGGCGTCCTGCGGTGTCGGCGGCCTCGGCGGCGCGGCGGGCCAGGAGCGCCGCCTCGGCCAGGTCCGGGGAGACGGTGCGCTCGCCCAGCAGCGAGCGCAGGGCGCGGTCGGTGGCGGCGGCGCGGGCCGCGAGGACCCGGGCCGGCGGGGCGAGCTGCCAGGAGCGGGCGACGTAACGACGGACCATGCTCGGGTTGAAGCTGTAGAAGAGGGCGTGGACGAGCTCCGCGTCGACCGGGCCGAGCGGGGCGGCCCTGAAGGCGAAGTACACGGGCCACCGCTCGTCCGTGGCATAGCCGAGGCCCGCGGCCTCCTCGTAGCTCTCGGGAGCGAAGTAGACGAGGGCGTGGACGGGTTCCAGTAGCTGCCACAGCTGCCGGACCGTGCCCAGACCGTGTGCGCCGCCGTACCTCATGTCACTTGCCTCCAGGATCAGTTGATGCCGGGCCCGGCAGGTGGGCCAGCATAGGTCACGGGCCGGTGGGGGTCATGGCCGAAGGGTGACATAACGTGCCCTCCATGGATCAGGAGCACATAGCCGGGGATGGCGAAGGCGCGGGCAGGCGGCGGTTCCTCGCGATCGCGACCGGTGCGGCCACGGCGGCCGGGCTCGGGGCCGTGGCCGGCTGCGCGAGCGGCGCCGGCGGCGCCGACGGGCAGGGCGGGGACCCGTCCGCCGGGACCCTGCCGCCGTCGGGGAAGCCGTCGACGGCAGGGCCCGGCGTCTTCGACGTTAAGGCCGAGAACGCCCGGCCCGGCCACGCCGACTGGCCGGTGACCAAGGCCGGAGCGGCCCGGGCCATCGAGGGCTTCGCGGACCGGGTCAGCGTCCTGCCCGGCGAGTCCTTCGGGCTGTACGTGTCCACCACCGCGCCCCGGTTCACCGTCTCCGCCTACCGGATGGGCTGGTACGGCGGAGCCCGGGCCCGGCTGGTGTGGCGTTCGCAGGCCCTGCCGGGCGTGCGGCAGCCCGAGCACACGGTGGACTCAGGGACGCGGACGGTCCGCACCCGGTGGGCCCGTACCACCACGGTCGACACCACGGACTGGCCCGAGGGCTGCTACCTGCTGCGGCTCGACGCGCAGGGCGGCGAGGGCCAGCGCTTCGTGCCGCTCACCGTCCGGTCGGCGACGACGGCAGGCCGTACCGTCGTGGTCAACGCGGTGGCGACCTGGCAGGCCTACAACCGGTGGGGCGGCTACGGCAGCTATGACGGACCCAGCGGCGGCTACGCGGCGCGCTCCCTCGCGGTGACCTTCGACCGGCCGTACGACTACGACGACGGCGCGGGCCTGTTCCTGGTGTACGAGGCCCCGCTGATCGCGCTCGCCGAGCGGCTCGGCATACCCCTGGCCTACACGACGACCACCGACGTGGCCCGGGAGAAGCGGCTGCTGGAGGGTGCCGCGGCGGTGCTGTCGCTCGGGCACGACGAGTACTGGTCGCCCGAGCAGCGGACCCACATCACGGCAGCCCGCGACGCCGGCACGAACATCGCCGTCCTGGGCGCGAACTGCTGCTTCCGCCGGATCCGGCTGGAGGCATCGGAGCTGGGCCCGGACCGCACGCTGGTCTGCTACAAGTCCTCCTACGAGCAGGACCCCGGATTCAAACGGGGCCACCCGGCGACCGTGGACTTCCGCTCGGCGCCCGGTGCGGACCCGGAGAGCTCGCTGCTCGGCGTCATCTACGACGGCTACCCGGTGGACGCCCCGTACGTGGTGACGAACCCGGGCCACTGGCTCTTCGAGGGCACCGGCGCCAAGGCGGGCGACCGCTTCGAGCACCTGGTGGGGGTGGAGTACGACAAGGTGAACACCGCGTTCCCGACGCCCCGGCCGATCGAGATCCTGGCCCACTCCCCCGTGGTGTGCGAGGGTCGGCCAAGCCATCAGGACACGGCGTACTACACGGTGCAGAGCGGTGCGGGGGTCTTCGCGACGGGCACGATGCGGTGGGTGGAGGCCCTGGATGCGACGGGCGACGGGCGCGGCGGCTCGAACCACGGCCTGGACGCGCGCTGCGGTGCGCTGACGACCCGGGTGACGGAGAACCTGCTACGGGTGTTCGCGGCGGGCCCGGCCGGCCGGACGCACCCGGCTCAGGACAACGTCAAGGCGGTGTACGGGGGTTCGTGAGGCCCGGGCGGCGGGCTCCGGCCGTCGTACCGTCGACGCCCACGAGGGGCAGCCCTGCCACGTCCGACAGGACGTGCATCTCGGAACCCGGCTTGCCCCGGTCCACGGGGCCCGGACCTGTGAGTTCGCCCCCCTTTTTTTTGCAGCCCTGATGTGATGTGGGGTCTCAATTTTCGCGGCACAATCTCAGCTCCGATGGCACATCGCTGGCACTTATGCCGTCTTCGTGAGACCGATTTCCTGGTCGCATTTTGGTCACCTTCAGCCAGGTTGGAAGAATGCGAGCATTTTCCGGGCGGCGTCGGGCGACGTCAGCAATGCGTGCATGTCCGCGGACATCCGGGCGGCAGCGCTGGTGCGTTCGAACATCTCGCGTTCGTACTCGCTGACGGCGGCGGGAAAGTCGTCCGGGCGCGCGGCCAGCGCGAGACCGAGCAGGGCACCGTCGAGCAGCGCCATGTTGGCGCCCTCTCCCACCGGCGGCATCAGGTGCGCGGCATCGCCGAGTAGCGTGACATCTGGCGTCGACGGCCAGGTCAGGCCGACCGGGAGAGTGGTGATCGACCGCGGCACGACCGTGTCGTCGCAGGCCGCGATCAACGCGGTGAACCGCGAGTCCCAGCCGGGAAGCAGGTCGATCAGCCGCGCCCGGGCGGCGGCAGGGTCGTCGAACGGGATCCCGCTGGTGGCGAACCAGTCCTCGGCGGTGTTGTAGAAGCTGAGGCCGATGCGAACGCGGCCGTCCCCGTTGCGCTGCGCCGCCAGGGATAGTCCGTTGCCGAGCACCCAGTAGGTGCCGCGCCCGACCATCTCCGCGAGGGCGGGGTGCGTGCGGTCGATATCGGGAATGCCGACCTCGACGACGTTCTGGCCGATATGCGCCGGGCGGGCGTCGGTGAGCAGCGCGCGGACCCGGGACTGCGCGCCGTCCGCGCCGACCAGCAGGTCATACGTCGCACTGCTGCCGTCGGCGAACTGCAGCAGGCCGTTGTCGGCGGATTTGAACGCGTGCCCCCAGCGCACCACGTCTTCGGGAAGGGAATCCAGCAGCAGGTTGCGCAGATCGGCGCGGTCGACCTCGGGTCGCTCAAGCGGGGCGTCGTCGGGCGTGTCCTCCTGGAGCAGCAGGGTGCCATCCGGCTCGAGAAGGCGCATGTCCTGGCCTTCGCCACGGGCAATCGTGTGGAACTGGTCGATCAGACCGGCCTCGCGCAGCGCCCGCTGACCGGAGTGGATGTCGAGCATGCCGCCCTGACCGCGCGCACCGCGTGACGATTCACGTTCATACACGACGGCGTCGATGCCGTTCACGTGCAGCACCCGGGCAAGGGCCAAGCCACCCAAGCCGGCTCCGACAATGGCGATGGTCATGGTTGCCCCTCCTAGATACGCCGTACTGGTCGATACACTGTATCGACCGGGGCGGTGTATTGTCAGGGGCATGTTGGTGTGGGAGAGGCCAGAGCCGCCGAATCGACCCGTGCCGGCCCCGTTGAGCCGGGAACGGATCGTGCGAGCGGCGATCCAGCTGGCCGACGCGGACGGCCTGGATGCGGTGTCGCTGCGCAAGGTCGCCACCGAGCTGGACGTCCGTCCGATGCGGTTGTACGGCTACATCGCCAGCAAGGAGGAGTTGCTAGACCTGATGGTCGACGCCGCCCACGCCGAGATCCGGCCGGTCGGAGACGGCTGGCGGGAGGTGCTCCGGTCTCTCGCCGAAGCCACTCGGCACGCCGCACACGAACACGAATGGCTCGCCGATCTACTGGGCGGCCGACCCCAGCTCGGGCCGCACGCGCTGGCCAGCGGGGAGACCGTGGTGGCCGCACTGGGCGACGTCGACGTGGACGCCATCATGCCGGTGGTCGCCGCAGTCAACGCGTACGTGATCGGCGCCGTGCGTCGGGAGATCGCCGAGCGGCGTGCCGAGCGGGCCACCGGGATGGACGAGAAGCGCTGGCAGGCGTCACTCGGGCCCTATCTGGAGCGGACCTTCGCCACTGGCCGATTCACCGCGCTGGCCACGGTGGTGCGCGATGCCGCCCACCTGGACGCCGACCACACCTTCCGGATCGGCCTCGACTTCCTGCTCGACGGCATCGAAGCCCGCATCGCAAAGTGACGCGCGGCAGAAGGACCGGACCGCCTACCGGTGGGCATGGCGAGGCCCCGACGTGCGGTCGGGTTCTGCGAGGTCCTTGAATCGAGGGCGGGCGGGGACGGCAAGTCGGCCGGCAGGGCGGGCCAGTGCGGCCAGGCAGTCGAAGGCGGCCGCGAGCTCCTGCCGCCAGGGCCTGGTCGCCGCTGTCCGAAGGTGGAGGCGGCGGCCGCCCCGGGTGATCCGGGCGGCGACGTGCAGGAGCCGGTAGCGGAGTTCCTTGGGGTCGCCAGCCGCAGGTTCGCCGTCCCGCTGGAGGACGCCCGACACGGTGGAGTACGAGCTCGTCAGTCCGGTTGCGTCAGTGAGATCAGTCAGTAGCCGTGCCCCGGCGTGACCGACCACCCCCGAACCGTCAGCGGATCCCGGCCAACAACCGGTCTCACGCCACATGAAACGGTGAGGTTAGGATCGTGAGCGCGGCATCGCGTGTCGGTCACCGGCTGGGTGAGGCATGGAGGTGACCGCGACGTGCCTTTCGGAGGCATTCACTCATGTCAGTCGCACTGAACCACACGATCATCCACTCCCGTGACAACCGGGAGTCCGCCGAATTCCTTGCGCACATCCTCGGCCTCGAGATCGGGACCGAGTGGGGTCCCTTCATTCCCGTGGAGACGGCCAACGGCGTCACCCTGGACTTCGCGACCATCCCGGCCGGGTCCATCACCGTGCAGCACTACGCGTTCCTCCTCTCCGAGGAGGAGTTCGACGTGGCCTTCGGGAAGATCCAGGCGGCGGGGGTCGCCTACTTCGCCGACCCGCACGGCAAGCACCCCGGCGAGATCAACCACAACGACGGGGGCCGCGGCGTGTACTTCACGGACCCGGCGGGCCACGGGATGGAGATCATCACCCGCCCGTACGGATACCAGGAGGACGGCGCCGCGTAGAGCGTCCTCTCGCCCCCGCGGCCGGTCGGCCGCGGGGGCGGTCGGCCGCGGGGGCGGTCGGCCGCGGGGGCGGTCGGCCGCGGGGGCGGGTAGCCGTAACCGGGCCGGAGCCACCACGCCGTAGGCTCGCCCGCATGATTCGCACTGTCGTGCTCGACGTCGGCGAGACCCTCACCAAGGACGACCGCTACTGGGCCGCCTGGGCCGACTGGCTCGACGTCCCCCGCCACACGGTGTCCGCCCTGGTCGGGGCCGCGGTCGTAGACGGCCGCGACGACGCCGACGCCCTTCGCCTCCTGAAACCCGGCATCGACGTCGGCGCCGAATACCGGGCCCGCGAGGCAGCCGGCCGCGGCGAGCGACTCGACGAGACCGACCTGTACGACGACGTCCGCCCCGCACTCACCGCTCTGCGGGCGGCCGGGGTCCGCGTCGTCATCGCGGGCAACCGGTCCCGCACGACGGGGGATCTCCTGCGCGCCCTCGACCTGCCTGCCGACCTGATCGTCACCTCCGGCGAGTGGGGCGTCGCCAAGCCCAGCCTCGACTTCTTCCATCGGGTCACCGGCGTCTCCGGCGCACCCGCGCATCAGACGCTGTACGTCGGCGACCACCCGCAGGACGACATCTTCCCCGCCGCCGAGGCCGGCCTGCTCACCGCACACCTGCGCCGCGGCCCTTGGGGCCACTGGTGGGCGGACGACGAGACCGTCCAGCGGGTCGCCGACTACTCCGTCGACTCGCTCCTCGACCTGCCCAGCCTCGTCAACCCGTCCTGGGGAAGGCCCGGTCCGGGCTGACCGGCCCCGTGACATGTGACCGCAGACGGCCTCCTTCTGGCCATCGCGTACTTGGAACGGCACCGGGACACACGTGGCCCGGCGTTATGCGCTGCCTGGCCAGGTGAGACGGCTCCGACTGTCACACTGGGCACCCTACGAGAGGGAGCCCGTGGAAGACACCGTCCGCCTTACCGTCACCGGCACCGTACAGGGGCAGCTGTGCCACGTCTCCATGCCGTATCCGCGCCGCTGCTGGGACGACGTAACCGACGAAGACCGCGAGCAACTCCGACTGATCGCGCGGTGGCGGTTCAGCGGATGGGCCCGCGAGGAGTACGGCGTCACGCTGCCTGAACGCGTGGTCGACAGCCTTCCCGTGAAAGCCAACTGACGCCTGTCGGCGCCGAGTGCCACACTGAGCGGGGCCCTTCGTAGTTCAGTGGCAGAGCAATCGGCGATCGCCTGGGCGACGGACGGCGGTCGCGGGTCCGAGTCCCGCTGAAGCGACTTGGGTCGGCGATCAAGTCCCCGTCCCTGGGCGGGGACTTCTTCATGCCACTGGCGCCAACTGCTAGGCGGGCAAGGGTGTACACAGTCAGGTGGGCTGAGATGGGCTAGGACACCTCGGCGCGGACGGTGTCGCCGATCAGACCGTCTGTGTACGTGACCGACTTCGGCGTGAACGCGCCCTTCCCGGTGATCACGCCGGTGATGTTCTCGCCCGGCGCCAGCTCGACGGTGTCGATCTGGTTCTCGTCGGCGGCGAGTTCGGCGACGTGCTTGGTGCCGTTGGTGTCGGTGATCGTGAAGTACAGCGGGTTGACATCGATCGGCTTCGACGAGTTGTTCGTGACTGTGACGGACACGCTCGTGTAGTCGCTGCCCTGCGCAAGAATGCTCTTCTCGAACTCCGCCTTCTTCGCGACGACTGCCACTGCGGCCTTCTTCTCCGGCTTCGCCGACGGCGCGGCCTCCGGGGCGTTCGCCGGTGCCGACGATACGCCGGCCGGCGCCTTGGGGTCCTTCGTCGCCGTGTCGGCGTTCTCGCCCCCGGAGAGCGCCCCGACGATGACGAGGAGCACGACGAAGCCGAGGATGGAAAGCCCGACGATCTTCCCGGTGTTGGACTTCCTCGGCGCGGGCGGCGGGGGCGGGTAGCCGTATCCCGTCTGGCCCGGCGGCGGGTAGCCGTATCCGGGCTGCTGCGGTTGGCCGGGCGACGGGAACTGGTTGGACATGAAACCCCCACGGGAACTGGTGCGAACCTGGTCACCGTATGAGGGTCTGGGGGTGAGGGGGCGGCTGTTCCCAAACCGTGATAATCGAAGATTCAACCAGCGGAGACGCGGGAATCAGGGATCCGGAACTCCCTTTGCCACATGTCTACCGCGCCACCGGCCTGCGGGTCTACGGTTCAGCCACCGGACCAGGCCGGGCCGGCGCCCCTCCCGAACCTCCCCACGGGAGGGTCGTCGCGCGTGCGGCTACGGCGAGGGAAGCCGACTGCCGATCCGGTGCAGTACGTCGCCGACCGTCCGCCACGCCTCCTCGTCGGCGCTGACGGCCAGCTGCCTGAGGAGCGCCATCACGGCGGTCACTTCGGAGCTTCGGAGCGGGCGGGCGAACCTGGCCTTTACCTGGTTCCCGTAGGAGCCATTCAGGGGACGACCCGCCCAGCACACCGCCAGCAGACTCCAACCAGAGGCCGGCGGATGCTTCCTGACATGACAACGCCCAGCTGGGAGAAGGCCTCTCAACTGGGCGTTTACGGCAGAGCCGCTGTACTGCATGGCAGGGGCGGCAGGATTCGAACCTGCGGCCTTCGGTTTTGGAGACCGGCGCTCTGACCAGCTGAGCTACACCCCTTCGGCGAGACCAACGATGACACGGCTCGGGCCGAAGATCCACCAAATTCTTCGATCAATCGGGTGGAAAATCCTCGGCCCTCGACGTGACCCCGGTCCGGGTGGCCGACCCCGCACGCCCGACCACACCCTTGACCCACCCTGGTCCAGACCAATAGTTTCCGGCTTGCACCGCGCACGCGCTCACGCCCCACTCCCGCATCCGTAAAGGAAGCCCATGCGCCGCAGCATGCTCGGCAGGCTGGCCGTCGCCGCCTGCTCCCTCTCCCTGCTGACCGCCTTCGCGCCCACCGCCACCGCCGGCGCGGACACCGGAGCCGACGCGGCGGGCGGCCACGACCGTTCGTACCGGAAGGTCGGCTACTTCACCCAATGGGGCGTCTACGGACGGGACTTCCAGGTCCAGGACCTTGAGGCGAACGGTTCCGCCGGCAAACTCACGCACATCAACTACGCCTTCGGCAACGTCAGTCCGGAAGGCAAGTGCTTCACCGGGAACGTGCCCGGAGAGGCCGACGCCTGGGCGGACTACGTCCGGCCGCTCGACGCCGAGAACTCGGTCGACGGCGTGGCCGACACCTGGGAGCAGCCGCTCGCCGGCAATTTCAACCAGCTGCGCGAGCTCAAGGCGCGGCACCCCGGCCTCAAGGTACTGATCTCGCTGGGCGGCTGGAGCTGGTCCACGCACTTCTCGGACGCCGCGCTGACCCCCGCCTCCCGCAAGGCCTTCGTCGAGTCCTGCATCGACCTCTACATCAAGGGCAATCTGCCGCAGGACGGCACCCGCGGCGGCGCGGGCGCGGCGGCCGGCCTGTTCGACGGCATCGACCTCGACTGGGAATGGCCCGGCTCGGCCGGTGACGCCGACACGAAGTTCCGGCCCGAGGACAAGCAGAACTTCGCCGCCCTCGTCAAGGAGTTCCGCACGCAGCTCGACGCGTACGCACGGAGCCGGGACAAGGAGTCGGCGTACGAGCTGACGGCCTTCGTCCCGGCCGCCCCCGCCAAGATCGACGCGGGCTTCGACGTCCGCCGGATCATGCGCGACCTCGACTTCGTGACCCTCCAGGGCTACGACTTCCACGTCTCCGGCGAACCCACCACCGCCCAGCAGTCCGCCCTCCGCGCCCGGGGTGACTTCAGCGTGGACGGCACGGTGGAGGCGTGGCGGCGGCGCGGCGCGCCCGCGCACAAGCTGGTTGTGGGCATGCCGTTCTACGGACAGGGCTGGACGGGCGTCAGCGGCGGCGGGGACGGCATGGGGCAGCCCGCCACGGGCCCGGCGCCGGCCACCTGGTCCGCGGGGTACGAGGACTTCAAGGTGCTGAAGAAGCTGGCCGACTCGGGGACCTACGAGGTCTACCGCGACCGGCGTGGCGGGCACGCCTGGCTGTTCGACGGCGCCACCCTCTGGACGTACGACGACCCGCAGGTGCTGCGCGCCAAGACCGGCTACGTCCGCGAACAGGGTCTGGGCGGTGCGATGTTCTGGTCACTGGACGCGGACACCGCCGACGGCGAGCTGATGACGGCCGTCGACCGCGGCCTGCGCGGCCGCTGACCGTTCGCCGACCAGCCACCGACCGGCGCCGCCGGGCCGCGGAAAACCATCCGGCCCGGCGGCGTCCCTCCACGTACCGTCCCCCGCATGAGGAATTCGACGGTACGGGCGGTCAACCGCCTCACGAAGCGCTGGGCCGAGCACGCCGATCCGGCCGGGGGCGGCTCCGGCACGGTCTTCACCGCGGCCGGGGTCTGGCCGCTGCTCGCCCTCCTCGCGGACGGCTCGGCCGGCCCGGCCCGCGCCGAACTGGCGGAGGCGCTCGGCATACCCGCCGAGGACGGGGCCGGGGCCGCACGGGAACTGCTGGCCGCCCTGGCAGGCGTACGGGGCCTCCAGGCGGCGACGGGGCTGTGGACCGCGGCGGAACTCCCGCTGGAGGACGCCTGGTCGGCGCATCTCCCGCCCGGCGCCCGGGGCGTCCTGACCGGCGACGAGGACACCGACCGCCAGGCGTTGGACGCGTGGGCGGCGGACCGTACGGGCAGGCTGATCGGGCGACTGCCGGTGCCCCTGGGCAAGGACGCCCTGCTGGTCCTGGCCTCGGCGCTCGCGCTGGGGCTGCGGTGGCTCCAGCCGTTCGACGAGGACTCCGGCACCCTGCAGCGGGGCCCGTGGGCCGGACGCGACGCGACCGTCCTGTACCGATCCACCAGCCTGCTCGACCGGGTGACAGTGGCCCGGGGGCCGCACGGCGCGGTCACCGTGCTGGAGGTCGTCGGCAGCGGCGGGGTGGACGTACACCTCGTGCTGGGCGAGCCCGACGCGGCCGCCGACGCGGTGCTCGCCACCGGGATCGATGCGCTCACCCGGGCGCTGCCGACCACCGGCGCGAGTCTGCTCCCCGACGGGAACCCCGGCCCCGGCCTGGCCTTGGCCACCGTGCGGGCCGAGACGCCCGAACCCCGGCTGCGCATCGAGACCGTCGCCTTCGAGGTGCGGGCGGAACACAACCTCCTCGACCACGCCGGGCTGTTCGGGCTGGAGACGGCGCGGGACCAGGACCACGGGCACTTCCCGGGCGTCAGCCCGAGGCCGCTGGCGATCGGGGCGGCCGGACAGTCGGCGCTGGCCCGGTTCCACGCGACCGGCTTCGAGGACGCCGCCGTCACCGCACTCGCGGCCTGCCCCGGCGGCGCAGCCATACCGCGCCTGCGCTACCGGGCCCGGCGGGCCGAGGTCCGCTTCGACCGGCCCTTCGGCTTCCTCGCCGTCCACCGGACCTCGCGGCTGGTCCTCGCCGCGGGCTGGGTGGCCGAACCCGCTACGGTCGGCGCATGACTTCAAAGACGATCATCGCGGCCGACGCGGGCACCTGGCAGCTCGGCGACCTGACCGTCAACCGGATCGGCTTCGGCGCGATGCGGCTGACCCATCTCGCCGATGGCTCCCCGAGCGACCGTGAGCGGGTGACCGGCGTGCTGCGCCGCGCCGTCGAGCTCGGCGTGAACCACATCGACACCGCCGCTTTCTACTTCTCCCCGCTGCGCTCCGCCAACGAACTGATCAACCGGGCGCTCGCCCCGTACGCCGACGACCTCGTCATCACGACCAAGGTCGGGCCGGGCCGCGACGCCGCCGGGCAGTGGTGGTGGGCCGAGCCCGGGCAGCTGCGCGGCCAGGTGGAGGAGAACCTGCGCCAGCTGGGCCGGGACCACCTGGACGTGGTCAATCTGCGAGTCCCGCGCCGCGAGACGACCGGGTCGGTCGCCGAGCACTTCGGGGCGCTCGCCGAGCTCCGCACGGCCGGTCTGATCCGGCACCTGGGCATCTCCAACGCCCGGCCCGACCACCTCGCCGAGGCGCAGGCCATCGCTCCTGTGGTCTGCGTGCAGAACCCGTACGGGATCGGGTCGCCGGCGGAGGACCACGCCTTCCTGGAGGCGTGCGGGGAACAGGGCGTCGCCTTCGTACCGTTCTTCGCGATCGCGGGCGCGGGCAAGGAGGCGGGAGTGACCGTCGAGGACGGCCCCGAGGTACGGGCGGTGGCCGAGGCCCACGGGGTGTCGGCGGCCCAGCTGCGCCTGGCGTGGACGCTGAACCGCGGTCCGCACGTCCTGGCCATCCCGGGTACGGGGAACCCGGACCACCTCGTCGAGAACATCGCCGCGGGGTCCGTGCGTTTCACCGCCGAGGAGATCGCGCTGCTCGGCTCCCTGTGATCCTGCGGTGTTCGGCCGCCAGCGCCACCGTCTGCGTGAAGGCGGGGACGCGCCCGGTGCCCCCGCGGCCGGAGACGGAAAGGGAGGCGGCCGCCGTTCCGTAGGCCACCGCGTCCGCGAGGCTGTCGCCGAGGGCGAGCCGGGCGGTGGTGGTGCCGGTGAGGCAGTCCCCGGCCCCGGTCGCGTCGACCGGAGCCGGGTTCACGGGCACGGCCTCGTACCGGGCCCCCGTACCGTCGTCCAGCAGCAGCCGGCCGGCGCCTGCGGTGACCACGACCGTACGGGCGCCGAGCGCGCGGTAGCGGGCGGCGGCGGTGCGCGGGTCGCCGGTGTCCACGAGGGCGAGCGCGTCGGCCGGGCAGGACGTCTTGAGCAGTCCGGTCAACGGGGCGACGGCGGCCAGCAGTTCCCGGGCCCGGTCCCGGCCGGTCAGCCGGGGGCGGAAGTTGGGGTCGTACGAGAGGTGCCCGCCGGCCCCGTGCACGAGGTGCGCGGCGGCCAGCACCGCGTCGTGGGCGGCCGGTGACAGGGCGCCGGTGACGCCGCTGGTGATGAGCGCCGTGGAGGCGGTCAGCAGGTCGCGCCAGGACTCGACGTGCGCGGGCGAGAGGGTGGAGCCGGCGCTCTGTGTGCGCCAGTAGACGAACTCCCGGTCGCCTTCGGTGTCTGCGGAGAGCAGGTAGGCGCCGTTGGGGCGCGGGGCGCGGCGTACGTGGGAGACGTCCACGCCGAGTTCGGCGGCGCGGCGCAGCAGCGGGACGCTGAGCTCGTCCTCGCCGACCACGGCGAGCAGGGCTGTCCGGGCTCCGGCCGCCGCGGCCGCGGCGGCGGCGTTCAGGGCGTCGCCGGAGTAGGAGATGCGGGCCGTGGTGCCGTCGGCGGCCTCACGGAGGGCGGCGCCGGCATGGATCTCGACGAGCACCTCGCCGAGCACGAGGACGTCGTACCCTCCGGTCACCGCGGGTCCCGCGCGGGGGAGCCGGTGCGGGACCCGCAGCACGGACGGGCCAGCTCGGCGAATACGGCGGCCAGTTCGGCCGGGTCGGCCGGCAGGCCGCCGCCGATGCCGACGGCGGCCGCGCCTGCGGCGAGCCAGACGGGGACCTCGCCGGGCCGGATCCCGCCGGTCGGGATGATCAGCCCCTCCGGGAGGACGGCCTTGAGCGAGCGGATGAACCGCGGGCCCCCGACGTGGGCCGGGAACACCTTGGCTGCGCCCCCGGCCCGGACGGCCGCGGCGATCTCGCCGGGGGTGAAGGCGCCCTCGATGAAGACGGCTTCGCGGCGCCCGGCGACCTCGCGGACCTCGGGAGCCGGATGCGGGGAGATCAGGAAACCGGCGCCGGCGTCCAGGGCGGTCTCGGCCTGCGCGGTGGTTGTCACCGTGCCGACGCCGATGAGGGCGGGGCGGCCGTACGCGTCGGCGAGCTGGGCGGTCCGGGTGACGGCTTCGGCCCAGCCGCGGGTGGAGGTGGTCAGCTCGACCGCGCGGCAGCCGGCGGCGAGCAGGGCGGTGGTGCGGCGGACGGCCTCGTCGGCGTCGGCGTCGCGCAGCACCGGCAGCAGGCGCTGGGCGGATATCGCCGCGTACGGGTGGCAGGTCGAGGGACAGGACAAGGGACCCTCCCAATGTTCCACGTAGTGGAACGCAGTATCGTGTACCGGAACCGTGTGGTCTGGACCCTACACAGAGCGGGAGTTGCCGTGTCAACGGAAGAAGCCTCCGCAGAAGGCGCGGTGGAAGCCTCGGAGGGTGCGCGCGGAGGCCGCACCTCCGCCGCCGGATCCGCGCTGGAGAAGTCCCTGCGCATCCTGGAGGCGGTGGCGGCGCCCGGCGGGCCGCACCGGCTCGCCGAGGTGACGGCGGCGGCCGCCGTTCCCAAGTCCAGTACTTTCCGGATCCTCGCGTCACTGGTCGACCTGGGCTTCGTACGCCAGGAGGGCGAGCGCCGGTACGGGGTGGGGCCACGGCTTCGCGGCCTGTCCGCACTGGTCAGCGGCGGGGAGCCGGCGAGCATCGGGCGCGTCCTCGACGAACTGCGCCAGGCGGTCGGTGGACAGACGGTCCATCTGGCCCTGCACAGCGGCGGGAGCATCACCTACATCCGCAAGCTGGAGGGCGAGCAGCCCTTCCGGACGGCCTCCCGCGTCGGCATGCGCATGCCGCTGCACACGACCGCCATCGGCAAGAGCATCCTGGCGCACCTGCCCGCCGAGGAGGTACGGGAGCTCATCGCCGCCACCGGACTGCCACCCCGGACGCCGAAGTCGCTCACCACCGCACAGGCGTTGCACGCGCAGCTGGCGGCCGTCCGCGCCCGGGGCTTCGCGCTGGACGACGAGGAGAACGAGCCCACCATCCGCTGCGTCGGCTCCGCGGTCCTCGGACCGGACGGCCGGCCGATCGGCGGGGTCAGCGTCACCACCGTCACCTTCCTGGTCTCCCGGGAGGAGATCGAGTCGTACGCGCCGATGCTGCGCGCGGCCACGCAGGCGCTGGCTCCGCTGCTGTGAACCGCGGCGGAAGCCCATCCTCCGGCGATCAGCGGCCGACCGGCGGCGCCGCCTCCCGCGCCGCATCGTCCCCGGCGGCCCCGCCGCGCAGGGCGAGGGCCACCCCCACCGCCACGGCGACGGCCAGGCAGGCCACGGCGGTCAGCGTCGCCGTGTCGGGCGAGGTCAGCGCCTGCCCCCGCAGGGCCTGCCAGGTGACCAGGGCCACCAGAGCGGCGTAACCCGCCCCCGCCACCAGGACGAGCCGGGTGCGCACCGCCGCGCGGGCCGCCCAGCCGTACCGCCCGGCCGCGAAGGTCAGGGCGAGCGCCAGCAGCGGCAGCGCCTGGAGGGCGTGCATCCCGACGAAGTGGGCGATCCGCAGGTCGCCGCCGGTGGCGGCCCAGCCGGTGACCGGCAGGTGCGGTCCGCCGTCCGGGACGCCGACGCTGTGTGCGCCGACCGTGTCGGTGATCTGTCCGGCCGACTGGGCCTCGGTGGGCTGGACCATCAGGAAGCCGACGGCGAGTCCGGCGAGCCCGATGAGCGGGCCGAGCCGTACCGCCCAAGCGGTGGCGCGGTCTGCGAGCGGCTGGCGCCACAGCACGACCGCGATCAGCAGGGCGGCCAGCCAGAGCACGGCGATCGTCGCCCCCATCATGGCGAACAGGCCGCCGTCGAGCGGGGTTTCCTGGTTGAAGTGGCTGCGCTTGCCCCGCACCACCTGACCGACGATCACCGCCATCTCGATGACGCTCGCCGCCACGATCACCGTGCCCGCCCACCAGCCGGTCCGCCGGCCGCGCGTGAGCAGTGAGTGCATCCAGGCCAGCGTCAGCGCGTAGAAGGCGAACGAGACCGAGAACTTGAACGGCTTGTGCCAGATCGGGGATCCGACCAGCACGCGGTCGTCCACGATCAGCCCGACCCCCGAGACCAGCGTGAGCACTCCCATGGCCGCCGCGAAGACGAGCAGCGGCCGATGCCATCCTTCGATGTGGTTCCGCACTCTGCACCCCCTAATGGATACTGGAACTATCCGTTATCCGATAGCGCCACTGTCCATAATCCAGCCCGTCCCCGCAAGCCCCCGGGCCGAACGAAAGAGAGAATTCACCTTGCGCATGGGAGAGTTGAGCCGGTCGACCGGTGTTCCGGTGCCCACCATCAAGTTCTATCTCCGCGAAGGCCTGCTGCCCGCCGGCGAGTTGACCAGCCCAAATCAGGCCCACTACGGCGACGAGCACGTCCGGCGGCTGCACTTGATCCGCGCCCTCACCGACGTCGGCGGCCTGCCGCTCGCCTCCGTCGGCAAGGTGGTGGAGGCGGTGGAGGACCGCGGCCGGCCGGTGCACGACCTGCTCGGCGCGGCCGCCAGTACCGTCGACCCCGATGTCGCACCGGACACCGACCCGGTGAACGGCGAACGCGCCCGGGCCCTGGTCGAGGAACTCATCGCGCGGCGCGGCTGGCAGGTCCCGGCGTCCCATCCCGCGGCGCGCGCACTGGCCGCCACCGCGGCCTCGCTGCTGGCGGTCGGGCACGGGGACTATCTGGACGACCTCGACGAGTTCGCGGCCGCCGCCGAGCGGATCGCCGGCGCCGACCTGTCCTTCGTCGCGCGCGGGAGGAGCACGGAGGACATGGTGGAGCGGGTGGTGGTGGGCACCGTACTGGGGGATGCCATGCTGGCGGCGTTGCGCCGACTGGCCCAGAGCGACTCCTCGGCCAGGCGCTACCCGCTGCCTTCCGCTCCGGACCGGGAGGCGGCGGAAACTTCTTCGGACAAGAATTCCTGATAAGTGTTATCGAGGCCCCTCTCGACGGTCTCCCAGGCATTGGGCATCATCGACCGCCGGTACGGACAGGGAACATCACATGAGCACTCAGCACACGGCAGCGCTGGTGGCAGCGGCCCGCGCGGGGGATCCCCGCGCGCAGGACGATCTCGTCAGCACCCATCTGCCGCTCGTCTACAACATCGTCGGGCGGGCCCTTAACGGGTCCTGCGACGTGGACGACGTGGTGCAGGACACGATGCTGCGGGCCCTCGACGGGCTGGGCGGCCTGCGCGCGGACGAGAGCTTCCGGTCCTGGCTGGTGGCGATCGCGATGAACCGCGTACGGGCGCACTGGCAGGCCCGGCAGAGCGGCTACGGCGAGAGCACCCTGGAGGCGGCCGAGGATGTCGCGGACCCGGGGGCCGACTTCGTCGACCTGACGGTCGTACGCCTTCAGCTGGCGGGCCAGCGCCGGGAGACGGCCCGCGCCACGCGCTGGCTGGAGCCCGACGACCGGGCCCTGCTGTCGCTGTGGTGGCTGGAGTGCGCCGGGGAACTGACCCGGGACGAGGTGGCCGCCGCGCTGGAACTGACCCCGCAGCACACCGCCGTACGGGTGCAGCGGATGAAGGCGCAGCTGGAATCGGCCCGTGTGGTGGAACGGGCCCTGGGCGCCCAGCCGGTGTGCGAGGAGCTGCGGGCGCTCGCGGCGGGCTGGGACGGACGGCCCTCGGCACTGTGGCGCAAGCGAATAGCCCGGCACGCGCGGGAATGCGTACGGTGCTCCGGCCTGTGGAGCGGACTGGTCCCGGCGGAGGGGCTGCTGGCCGGTCTGGCCCTCGTCCCCGTCTCGGCGGCCCTGCTGGCAGGGGTGCGCTCGGCCGTGACGGCCGACTTCGCCCCCGCGGGCTCCGCTTCCCCCGACGGCGCCGGGGCCGACTTCGCCGACACGGCGGCCCACCTGGGCATGGACGCGACGACGGCGGGCGGCGGCCGGGGCGCGCTGCGCCGGCGCAAGCAGAGCCGGCGCCGGGTGATCGGCGGCGCGGTGCTCGCCGCCTGCGTCGCGGGCGGCGGGCTGGTGTACCTCGGCACGCTCCCCGGTTCCGGCGGTGAGAAGGCGGGGGACACCGCTCCCCCGGCCCCGCTGGCCGCCCTCTCGGCGACCGAGTCCCCCCTCCCCTCGCAGTCGCCCTCGCCCTCGGCGTCCCCCTCGCCGTCCGCCTCCCCGTCGCCGTCTGCCTCCGCCTCGCCGAGCCCGTCCGCGAGCCCGACGAAGAGCCGCAGCAGCTCGCCGACCCCGCGGGCCTCGGCGCCCGCACCGGCTCCGGCCCCGCAGGGCGTCGCGGGCCAGGTCGTGGCACTGGTCAACGCCGAGCGGGCGGCGGCCGGCTGCGGCCCGCTGAAGGAGGACCCGCAGTTGCGGGCCGCCGCCCAGGGCCATTCCGACGACATGGCGAGCCGGAACTTCTTCGCGCACACCAACCCCGACGGCGCGGACCCGGGCGCCCGGACGACCTCCGCCGGGTACCGCTGGTCGACGTACGGGGAGAACATCGCGCGGGGCCAGCAGACCCCCCAGTCCGTCATGGACTCCTGGATGAAGAGCCCGGGACACCGCGCGAACATCCTCAACTGCTCCTTCAAGGACATCGGCGTCGGCATCCACCAGGGCTCGGGCGGTCCCTGGTGGACGCAGAACTTCGGAGCGCGCTGAGCCGCCCGCCGACGGGCCCGGCACGCGGGTGCCGGCGCGGTTCAGGGCCGGAGGCCGCGCAGCTTCTCCGGGTTGACGGTGAGGCGCAGCGCGGTGATCCGCCCGTCGGCGGCCTCGAAGGTGAGGGCGCCGACGTTCACGCCGCCGTGCACCAGCAGCAGGCCGGGCTCGCCGTTGATCTCGGCAAGGCGCATCTCGACGCCCCGGACCGCGGGCTTGGCCAGGACGCCGAGGAACCAGCGGGCGACGTGGTCGGGTCCGTACAGCGGGCGGCGGGCGGCCGTGACGACGCCGCCGCCGTCCGACCAGGAGACGATGTCGGGGGCGAGGAGCGTGAGCACCTCGCCCAGGTCCCCGCCCGCGCAGGCCGCGCGGAACTTCTCGGCGATCGCGCGTTGTTCGGCGGCCTCGGCGGTGAAGCGGGGGCGCCGGGCGCGCACGTGCTCGCGGGCCCGGTGCGCGGACTGGCGCACGCTCGCCTCGGACTTGCCGACGACCTCGGCGATCTCCGCGTAGGCGTACCCGAACACCTCGCGGAGCACGAACACCGCGCGCTCGGTCGGGGTCAGCGTCTCCAGCACGACCAGGACCGCCATCGAGACGGTGTCGGCCAGCTCGGCCTCCTCGGCGACGTCGGGCGAGGTGAGGAGGGGCTCCGGGAGCCACGGCCCGACGTACGTCTCGCGGACGGCCTGCGCGGACCTGAGCCTGTTCAGGCTCAGGTTGGTGACGGTGCGCACCAGGTAGGCCTTGGGGTGCTCGACGGCGGACCGGTCGGCGCGGTGCCACGCGAGCCAGGCGTCCTGCACGATGTCCTCGGCGTCGGCGACGCTGCCCAGCATCCGGTAAGCGGTACCGAACAGCAGCCGCCGGTACTCCTCGAAAGTCTCGGTCATGAGCCTCACCGTGGCACCCTCGCGGCGAATCGATCAAGCGGTGTCAGCGCCCGGCGAGCGCGCGCAGCGCCTCGGCGCAGCCGGCGTGGCTCGGCGCCCATCCCAGTTCGGCCCTCGCCTTCGCGTTGGACACCCGCATGCTCGTCATGACCATCCGGTGGGCGTACGGGAAGGGGCGCATCATCCAGGCGGGCACGGTCAGCGGCTTCGGGGCGCCGAACGCCTCGGCGACCGCCCTGACGTGCGCGCCGAATCCGGTCGGGGTGTCGTCGACGATGTTGTACGCCTGCCCCGCGCGGCCGCCTTCGACGGCGAGCGCCACGGCCCGTCCGGCGTCCGCGAGGTCCACCCAGGGCAGCACCCTGCCGCGGTCGGCGACCGCCGGGATCTTCCGCTTGCGCAGCATCTCCACGAGGGCCTCGGTGCCCCCGGCGCCGTAGAAGAGCCCGAAGCGCAGGGCGACGCCCTCGATTCCCTCGGCGCCCAGGACCAGCCGCTCCTTGACGCGCATGCCTTCGAGGTGGCGTTCCACGGCCGCGTCGCCGGCCGGGCCGAACAGGTCTGCGTCCTCGGTGATCACGTGGTCGCCGAAGTCCCGGTAGCCGTATCCGAAGACCATCGACTCGGCGATGACGCGGCGGGCTCCGACGGCGCGGGCGGCCTCCATGAGGTGCCGGGTACCGGTCATCCGCAGGTCGTCGGTCGCGAACATGTCCTTGTGCCTCATCGGCGCGTCGCGCAGGGCGGTGGCCGCGTGCACCACGGTGTCGATCTTGAGGCCGTCGACGGCGCGGAGCAGCTGGTCGCGGTTCATCAGGTCGGCCCGCACGTCGGCCGAGGCGCCGCGGCCGAGGCCGATCACGGTGTGGCCGGTGCGGGTGAGGGCCTCGGCGATGTGGCGCCCCAGGACTCCGCTCGCCCCGGCCAGCAGTACCTTCTTGGTGTCGGTCATGCCCATGGGACACGGCACCCCCGCCGAACGTGACACCCCCTTTCGTGACTGTCGTCACATGACCCGCTCGACATTCGCTGGAGCCATTCCCCGCCTTCTCCGCGCCTTGCATCAAAATGGGGGGCAGGATAGGAGCTGGAGGCAAACCGGCCGATCACAGGGGCGGGGTGACACACATGGCGAGGAAGAACCTCCGCCCGCACCAGCGCGAGGCCGTCGACGCCGTGGTGCGGGCACTGGAGCTGCCCGCCGGGGGCCGGGTGCCCGCGAGCGGTCTGCGCACCCAGGTGATCATGGCCACGGGCTCGGGGAAGTCCCTCGTCGCCGTCCGCTCGGCCGAGGAGCTGCGGGCCGGGCGGGTGCTGGTACTGGTGCCCTCCCTGGATCTGCTGGTGCAGACCGTCGCAGCCTGGCGGGAGGGCGGCCGCAGCGGCCGGTCCCTGGCCGTGTGCTCGCTGCGCGGGGAGGACGCGGGCGTGCCCACGACCACCGATCCGGCCGAACTGGCCCGCTGGGGCGGCCCGTCGGTGGACCGGCTCACGGTGTTCGCCACGTACGCCTCGCTGGGCCTGGGCACTCTCGAACGCGCGCATCTCGCCGGACTCCCGGGCTGGGACCTGATCGTGGTCGACGAGGCGCACCGGACGTCGGGGCGGATCGGCAAACCCTGGGCGGTGGTGCACGACAACGCGCGGATCCCGGCCGTGCGCCGCCTCTACCTGACGGCCACGCCGCGCGTCTGGCAGGACGGCGAGGAGACGCCCGACGAGGGTGAGGGTCCGCGGCGGGGCGGCGAACTCGTGGCGTCCATGGAGGACGATCCACGGGGGCCGTTCGGCGCGCGCTGCTACACGCTGTCCCTGTCCGAGGCCATCGACCGCGGCATCTGCGCCCCGTACCGGGTGGTGTGCGTGGACGTCACCGACCCGCAGTTCCGGGCGGCCGTCCTGCTGGGCAGGGACGGCCGCTCGGACGCGGTGCGCGGGGCGCGGCTGGCGGCGCTGCAGACGGCGCTGGTGAAGGCGGCCGCCCACGAGGGGTTCCGGCGCACGCTCGTCTTCCACCACCTGACCAAGGAGGCGGAGGCCTTCGCGGCCGGGCTCCCGGCGGTGGCCGCCCGGCTGCGGCTCACGAGCCGCCGGCCGCACCCGGTGTACCCCCGTACCGTCTGGGCGGACTGGCTGTGCGGGCAGCACACGGCGGCCCACCGACGGCGGGTGCTGGGCGCGTTCGCGGACGGCCGGGTCGCCGAGAAGGCCTTCCTCGGCAGCGTCCGGGTGCTGGGCGAGGGCGTGGACACCAAGGAGTGCGACTCCGTCTACTGGGCCGACGTACGCGGTTCCATGCCCGATCTGGTGCAGGCGGTCGGGCGGGCGCTGCGGATCCGGCCCGGTGAGGGGAAGGTCGCCTCACTGGTGGTGCCCGTACTGCTGGGACCGGACGAGACGCCGGAGACGATGCTCACCTCGCGGGCGTACGGGGACCTCGCGCGGCTGCTGGAGGCGCTGCGGGCGCACGACTCCCGCCTGGTCGAGTCCCTGGCCCAGCCGCAGACACCGAGCCGGGCTGCCGCCCCGGCGGCGGTGGCCTCCGGTGCGGGGACCGGGGCGCAGGCGCTGCTGAGCTTCTCCACGCCCCGGGATCCGGCGCTGCTGGCCGCCTTCGTCCGGCTGCGGGTGCTGCACCCGGAGCGCGAGCACTGGCGGCGCGGCGTCGAGGCGGCCCGGATCTACGCGGCCACGGCCGGGGACCTGAAGGTGCCCTTCGGCTTCAAGGTGCCGGCGGGCGACGCGGCGTGGCCGCCCGGGCTGGCCCGGTTCCCGCTGGGCCAGTGGATCGCGGACGCGCGCCGCACGTACCGCCGGGGCGCGCTCGGCCGTGAGCGGGTGGCACGGCTCGACGAACTCGGCATGGTGTGGAGCCACTTCGACGTCGCGTTCGAGGAGGGGCTCGCGGTGGCCCGCGCCTGGGCGGCGGAGCACGGCCACCTGCTGCCGCCGGTGGATGCGACGTGGCGCGGCGCCCCGGTCGGGGTATGGGTCAAGAACCAGCGGGCCGCGGCCCGCCGCGAGGGACCGGGGGCCCTGTCCGCGGACCGGCGGGAGGCCCTCGAGGCGATCGACGCGTCCTGGTGTCCCGCCTGGGAGATCTCCTGGCAGCGCGCCTTCCACCTGAACCGGGTCCGTCTGGACGCGGGCGGCGCGCTGCCACTGGTGCCCGGCGAGGTGCTGGTCCAGGGCGAGGACCTGGGCGGGTGGGTCCGTACCCAGCGCCTGAACTGGGAGCGGCTGTCCTGGGCGCAGCGTTGGCTGCTGGAGCACACCCTCGGGATGACCCCGGCGACCGAGGCGGAACGCCCGCCGCCGCGCCGCAGTCACGCCGCCGCGTGGGCGGACCACCTGGAGGCGGCCCGGCTGTTCCACGCCCGCGAAGGGCATCTCAGGGTCCCCCGTACGCACGTGGAGCCGGTCGACGGCCGGCAGCGGCGGCTGGGCTCCTGGATCGCCAACCAGCGCTCCCGCGCCGCCTCGCTCACCCCGGAGCGGGTGAGGGCCCTGAACGCGCTGGACATGCGCTGGTAGGCGGAACGGCCGTCTGACGCCAGGTACTGGTCGGCGGGCGCGCCGGCGCCACGTGGGCGCCGGTCCGCCGAGCATGGCGGCCGCCTCGCCGGAGCGCACCTTCCGGCCGACTCCGCGGCGCGACCGTCTCCGTAGCCATGCGGCTCGACCGAAAAAATTACTGACTACGAGCACTTCAACCGAAAATCCTCTCGCCTTGGCCTCCGAACCCGCCCCGAAGGCGGGAAGATCGCAGCATTCGTTCTATGCGAAACTTATCCCTCGATGTCCGGATAGCAGTCAACTGCCCCTGACGCCCTGATAGTTCTTCGGCCATGGACACGATCACCCGCCGGCAGGCCTTGGGCACCACTGCCGGCGCACTCACCGCCCTCGGCCTTGCGGGCGTCACCGCGCACGCGGCCGCCACCGATTCCCGGGCCGCCGCCACCACATCCGCCGGCCCGGTCGACGAGGTGTACCAGGGCCGACGCATCCGGATATCCACCGAGGGGGGCGGCCACCACGGTGGCCACCACTCTCCCGGTCTGCCCACCGTCCGGATAGACGGCCGCGAGCTGCACGTGATGAGGAACGCCGACGGCACCTGGATCAGCGTGGTCAACCACTACGAGACGTTCGCCGACCCGGCCTCGCTGGCCAGAGCCGCCGTACGCGAGCTCCAGGGTGCCCAGCTCGCGCCGTTCGCACCGATGGGAGGCACGGCATGACCGTCCGCAAGAACCAGGCCGCGCTCACTCCCGAGGAGAAGCGCGCCTTCAGCAACGCGCTGCTCGAACTGAAGCGCACCGGCCGCTACGACCGGTTCGTCACCACCCACAACGGCTTCATCATGAGCGACACCGACTCGGGCGACCGGGTAGGGCACCGCTCGCCCTCCTTTCTTCCGTGGCACCGCTGCTTTCTGCTCGAGTTCGAAGCGGCTCTGCAGGCTGTGGACGCGAGCGTTTCGCTCCCTTACTGGGACTGGACGGCCGATCGCACCACCCGCTCCTCGCTCTGGGCCGCCGACTTCCTCGGCGGCACCGGGCGGGCCCGCGACGGGCAGGTCCTCGACGGCCCGTTCGCGTACGCGACGGGCAAGTGGGACATAGCCGTACGGGTGGACGGGCGCGCCTACCTGCGCCGGGCGCTCGGCGCGGGCGTCGCCGAGCTGCCGACCAAGGCGGAGGTGGAGGCCGTACTCGCCATGCCCGTCTACGACACGGCCCCCTGGAACAGCGCCTCGAACGGCGGCTTCCGCAACAGCCTGGAGGGCTGGCGCGGCGCCAACCTGCACAACCGGGTGCACGTGTGGGTCGGCGGCCAGATGGCCACCGGCGTCTCCCCCAACGACCCGGTGTTCTGGATGCACCACGCCTACGTGGACAAGCTGTGGGCCGAGTGGCAGGCCCGACACCCGCACTCCGGCTACCTGCCGGCGGCCGGCACACCGAACGTCGTGGACCGGGGCGACACGATGCGGCCGTGGAACGACGTGACCCCGGCCGACATGCTGGACCACCGCAAGCACTACACCTTCGACACCGAGCCGGCCGCCGCCGCGAGCCAGCGGTAGTGCAGTTCGGGGCGGCCGACCTGGCCGTACCGGGGAGTGCGGTCCGCGCGGCCGGTGTCCACCAGGTGCTCCAGGTACCGACGGGCGGTGATCCGGGAGATCCCGGCCGCCTCGGCCGCCCCCGCCGCGGTCAGCCCCTCGGCCGCCGCCCGCAGCAGGGCGGCGACCCGGTCCAGGGTCGGCGCGCTCAGCCCCTTGGGGAGCTCGGCGGGGCGGGGCGCGCGCAGGGCCGCCATCGCGCGGTCCACGTCGTCCTGGCCGGACGCCTCCCCCGCCGTCGCCCGGAACTCGGCGTAGCGCAGGAGCCGTTCGCGCAGGGTCGGGAAGGCGAAGGGCTTCAGTACGTACTGGACCACGCCGAGCGAGACGCTCTCGCGGACCACGGCCAGGTCGCGCGCCGAGGTCACCACGATCACGTCGACGGGATGGCCCGCGGCCCGCAGCCCGCGCGCGAAGCGCAGGCCGTTCCCGTCGGGCAGGCCGAGGTCGAGCAGCAGCAGGTCGACGCGGGTCCGCTCCAGGGCCCGGGTCGCCTCCCCGAGCGAGTGGACGGTGCCGACGGCGGTGAAACCGGGGACCCGGCCCACGTAGAGCGCGTGCGCGTCGGCGGCGACGGGGTCGTCCTCGACGATCAGGACCCGTACCTCGGGCGCGCTCACGGCCGCGGCTCCGGTCGCAGGGGGAGCCGTACGGTGAACTCGGCGCCCCCGCCCGGCGGCTGGGCCGCCTCCGCGGTGCCACCGTGGCGTTGCGCCACCTGCCGCACGAGGGCCAGGCCCAGGCCGCGCCCCTCGCCCTTGCCGGACCAGCCGCGCCGGAACACGTCCACCCCTTCGGGCAGGCCCGGGCCGCTGTCGGCCACGCGCAGCAGCAGTCCGTCGGCGCCGCAGCGCACGGTGACCGCGATCCGTCCGCCGGGAACGCCGGTGAGCGCGTCCATGGCGTTGTCCACGAGGTTGCCGACCACGGTGACCAGGTCCCGGGCCGGCGGGGTCCCGGCCGCGCCGTCGACGGCGGTGCTGTCGGGGGTCACGACCAGCTCGACACCCCGCTCGTGCGCCTGGGCGGCCTTGCCGAGCAGCAGCGCCACGAGCACCGGCTCTCCGACGGCGGTGACCACCTCGTCGGTGAGCGCCTGCGCCAGTTCCAGTTCGGCGGTGGCGAACTCCACCGCCTCCTGCGCGCGGCCCAGTTCGATGAGCGAGACCACCGTGTGGAGCCGGTTCGCCGCCTCGTGGGCCTGGGAGCGCAGGGCCTGGGTGAAACCGCGTTCGTGATCCAACTCCCCTGCCAGTACCTGGAGTTCGGTATGGTCGCGCAGGGTCACCACCGTTCCCCGGCGGCCGCCGCCCGCGACGGGTGAGCTGTTGACGACGAGCACCCGGTCGGCCGTCAGGTGCACCTCGTCCACCCGGGGCCGGTCCGCGAGCAGCGCCCCGGTGAGCGGCGCGGGCAGCCCCAGGTCGGCGACACCGGTGCCCGTCATCGCGTCCCGCAGGCCCAGCAGTTCCCGTCCGGCGTCGTTGATCAGGGTGATCCTGCGCTGGCCGTCGAGCATCAGCAGCCCCTCGCGCACCCCGTGCAGGGCCGCCTGGTGGTAGTCGTACATCCGGCTGAGTTCGGCCGCGTTCATCCCGTGGGTGTGGCGGCGCAACCGGGCGTTGACGATGTACGTGCCCGCCCCGCCGAGCGCGAGCGCGGCGGCGGCGACCCAGGCGAGTGCGGTGAGCTGGGAGGCGAGCCGCGCACTGATCGCGCGGACGGTGATCCCCGCGCTGACCATGCCGACGACGTGGCCGTCGTTGTTGAGCGGGGTGACCACGCGGATCGAGGGCCCGAGGGTGCCCGTGTAGGTCTCGCTGAAGGTCTCGCCGCGCAGGGCGGGGGCGGTGTTGCCCATGAAGCGCTCGCCGATCCGGCGCGGGTCGGGGTGGGTCCAGCGCCGCCCGGCCGGATCCATGATCGTCACGAAGTCCACCCCCGAGTCGATCCGGACCCGCTCCGCGTACGGCTGGAGCCGGGGGGTGGGATCGGTGCCGCGCACGGCTTCCCGTACGGCCTCCTGGACCGACGGGGAGTCGGCGACCGCGCGGGCCACGGCGCCGGCCTGGCGCCGGGCGGCCTCCTCGGCCTGGCCGCGCGCGGTGGCGTACGCGAAGACGGCGCATCCTGCGACGACCACGGCGACCAGCAGCACCTGCATGGCGAAGAGCTGGCCGGCGAGGCTGCGCGGCGGCCGGGGCAAACGGAACATGGCGCTCAGTGTGCACCGGCTCGTGAACTCAATGAACGCAAGGGTGACCGGGGTCACAGCGCTGGGTGATGGTCCTCCCGGGACGTATTCACCACAGGAGGCATCGTGGCCGCCAGGCGCGACAGAACGCACTATCTCTACATCGCTGTGATCGCCGCGGTGCTCCTCGGCATCGCCGTCGGCTTCGCCGCCCCCGGCGTGGCCGTGGAGCTCAAGCCGCTCGGCACCGGCTTCGTCAACCTCATCAAGATGATGATCTCGCCTGTGATCTTCTGCACGATCGTGCTGGGGATCGGCTCGGTCCGCAAGGCCGCCAAGGTGGGCGCGGTGGGCGGGCTCGCCCTCGGCTACTTCATGGTGATGTCCACGGTGGCCCTGGCCATCGGCCTGCTGGTGGGGAACCTGCTGGACCCGGGCAGTGGGCTGCACCTGACCGAGGCCGCCCGTCATGCGGGCGAGGCCCAGGCCAAGGCCGGCGGTGCGCAGACCACCCCCGAGTTCCTGCTCGGGATCATCCCGACCACGCTGGTGTCCGCCTTCACCGGCGGGCAGGTGCTCCAGACGCTGCTGGTGGCGCTGCTGTGCGGGTTCGCGCTCCAGGCCATGGGAGCTGCGGGCGAACCCGTGCTGCGCGGCATCGGGCACGTGCAGAAGCTGGTCTTCCGGGTACTGGCGATGATCATGTGGGCGGCGCCGGTGGGCGCCTTCGGGGCGATCGCGGCGGTGGTCGGAGCCACCGGCATCGACGCGCTGAAGTCCCTCGCCGTCATCATGATCGGCTTCTACACGACCTGTCTGATCTTCGTGTTCGTGGTGCTGGGCACCCTGCTGCGGGTGTGCACGGGGGTCAGCGTGTTCGCCCTGCTGCGCTACCTGAGCCGGGAGTTCCTGCTGATCCTGTCCACCTCCTCCTCGGAGTCGGCGCTGCCGCGGCTGATCGCGAAGATGGAGCACCTGGGGGTGTCTCGCCCGGTCACCGGGATCACGGTGCCGACCGGGTACTCCTTCAACCTGGACGGGACCGCGATCTACCTGACGATGTCCTCGCTGTTCGTCGCGGAGGCGATGGGCAAGCCGCTCGCGCTGGGCGAGCAGATCTCACTGCTGCTGTTCATGATCATCGCCTCGAAGGGCGCGGCCGGGGTCACCGGCGCGGGCCTCGCCACACTCGCCGGCGGACTCCAGTCGCACCGGCCGGAACTGGTCGACGGGGTCGGCCTGATCGTGGGCATCGACCGGTTCATGAGCGAGGCGCGGGCGCTGACCAACTTCGCCGGCAACGCCGTCGCCACGGTTCTCATCGGGACGTGGACGAAGGAGTTCGACCGCGGAAGGGCCGCCGAAGTGCTGGCCGGGCGGCTGCCGTTCGACGAGACCACGCTGGTCGACGACGCGCACGTCGAACCGGCGGGCGCCGTACCGCCCCAGACGGCCGACAACAAGGACCGCGTACCGGCGTAGCCGGTCCGCCCCCACGGGCCGGCCGGGCAGGGCTCGCCCCCACGGTGCCCAGCCCGGTCGGCCCCGACTACTCCCGGTAGGGGCTGTTTTCAGCCACAGCCCGAAGAACGCGCGTGCTGTAAAAGGTACTTCCATACCGGGGCACGCGTCTGACATCTTGCGTCCACCACTCGTTTCGTACGGACCGGTAGGTGCCATCCGCACCACCGGTCCATCGGAGGACGCATTGATACCCCACATATCCAGCCGACCTCGACGTACCCTCGTGCTGGCCGCCACCCTCGGCGCCGCACTTGCTTTCGGGGCCCCCGCCGCGCTCGCCGGCACCGCCCCCGTCTCGCCCTCCGCCTCCGCTTCCGCCCCGGCGGCCGCGGCGGCGCCCCAGGCCGCGGCCCCGACTTCCCAGAGTGCGACCTGGGTTGCCGGCACCCGTGCCTACCTCGTGATCACCGCTCCCGGTGACAGCTCGGCGGTGCGTGCCGCCGTCGCCGCCAACGGCGGCACGGTCTTCGCGAACTACGACGCGATCGGCGTCATCGTCGCCCACTCCGCCTCCGGCTCCTTCGCCACCACCATGCGCGGTGTGAGCGGGGTCCAGCAGGTCGGCGCCACCCGCACCTCGGACGTACCGGCGGACGCCTACAACCCGGCGCTCCCCGCCAACCCGGCGCAGGCCACGACCCCGTCGGGCGAGCCGGTCCGCGCCGACATGACCCAGATCAAGGCCGACCAGGCCTGGGCCGTCACCACCGGCTCCCCCTCCGTCAAGGTCGGCATCCTGGACACCGGTGTGGACGACCAGCACCAGGACCTGGCGCCGAACTTCAACGCGGCGGACTCCGCGTCCTGCGCGTACGGCAAGGCCGACACCCGCACCGGCTCCTGGCGCGACGTGGGCACCCACGGCACGCACGTGGCCGGTACGGTCGCGGCCGCCAAGAACGGCAAGGGCGTCATCGGCGTGGCTCCCAGCGTGAAGATCTCCTCGGTGCGCATCGCCGAGCCGGGCTCCTCGCTGTTCTTCGCCGAGAACACCGTCTGCGGCTTCATGTGGGCGGGCGACCACGGCTTCAAGGTCACCAACAACAGCTACTACACCGACCCGTGGCAGTTCAACTGCCCGGACAACGCCGACCAGGCCGCGATCATCGAGGGCGTCAAGCGCGCCCAGGAGTACGCGGAGGGCAAGGGTTCGCTGCAGGTCGCGGCGGCCGGCAACTCCAACATCGACCTGGCCAACAAGCGGACCGACACCGAGAGCCCGAACGACTCGACGCCGGTCACCCGCACCATCACCAACGCCTGCCTCGACATCCCGACCGAACTCCCGGGCGTGGTCACGGTCTCGGCGATGGGCACCACCGCGAAGGCCTCGTACTCCAACTTCGGCCTGAACGTCATCGACGTCACGGCTCCCGGCGGCGACACCACCGGCATTTACAGCACCCAGCCGGGCGGCAAGTACGGCACCATGAGCGGCACCTCGATGGCGTCCCCGCACGTGACCGGTGTGGCCGCGCTGCTGGCGAGCACCAACCCGGGCATCACCCCGGCGCAGCTGCGCGACAAGCTGGCCACCCAGGCCAACGACGTCGCCTGCCCGTCGGACAGCCGCTGCACGGGCACCACCGCCAAGAACGGCTTCTTCGGCGAGGGCCAGGTCGACGCGCTCAAGGCTGTGGGCTCCACCCCGCCGCCCGGCAAGTACTTCGAGAACCTCGGTGACTTCGCCATCGCCGACAACGCCACCGTGGAGAGCCCCATCACCGTCAGCGGGGTGACCGGCAACGCGCCGGCCACCCTCAAGGTGGGCGTGAACATCGTGCACACCTACATCGGTGACCTGAAGGTGGACCTCGTCGCCCCCGACGGCACCGTGTACACCGTGCACAACCGCGCCGGCGGGAGCACCGACAACATCAACACCGTCTACACCGTGAACGCCTCCTCCGAGGTCGCGGTCGGCACCTGGAAGCTCCGGGTGAACGACAACGCCGGCGGCGACATCGGCAAGATCGACTCCTGGAACCTCACCTTCTAGGGGTTCCGGCCGGACGGGGCCGTCGGGGAGCAGCGCAGCTGCGCCCCGGCGGCCTCCGCCGGTTCCGCGACCGGGACCGGGACCGGGACCGGGATCTAGCGTGTGCGCAGCACGCAGTCCCCGCAGAATCCGCCGCCCGGCACCTGGTAGTAGAGGCAGCAGCTGCGCCGTACGAAGGCCACCCCGAGCCCCTCCTCGTGGACGAAGGTGCCGGTGCCGGCCAGTGGCCCGTCCTCGGCCAGGAGGGCGGCCGCCAGGTCCACGGCCACCCGGCCCTCAACTCTGTCCGTCAGCATCCGGACCGCCCCGACCAGCCCCGACGCGGTGTTGCCGCGCAGCACCCTGGGCGAGACCCGCAGCCGCTCCCGCAGGCCCGCGTCGAGCAGGGCCAGGTTCCCCAGGACGCTCTCGCCGAGCTCCTCGGCCGGCAGTTCCCCCGGCTCGGGCAGCCACAGCTCCAGTGATCCCGCGCCGGGCAGCCGCCACCACACCCGGTCGGCTGCCAGGTCCGGCACCCGGCCGGCCAGCGCCGCGCACCCCAGCCCGATCGACCACAGCCGTGAGGCGATCCCGAGGTGCGCCGTGGAGGCGGCCACGCGCCCCGGTCCGCTGCCGATCCGGCGCCCGACCTCGGCGGTGTACGCCCCCAGGTGCTCCCCGTACAGGGCGGTCAGCGGCCGGAAGCCCGGGCCGGGCGGTTCCTTCCCGTACGGCACGGCGAAGAAGGGCCCCACGGAGGCCAGTTTCCGCAGCACTTCGTCCACGTCAGGCCTCGGGCGCGATCGTCGTGAGCCCTCGCAGCATGCGTGTCCTCCAGCTCGGCGGGGGGGGGCCGCGGCGGGGGGGGAGCCCCAGGGGGGAAGCCGCCCCCCGGGCGGGCGCCCGGCCCGCGACCCACGGGCGCCCCCGGGTGGGCCGCGGGGGGGGGA